>DWWL01000009.1 GCA_019119775.1 Candidatus Lachnoclostridium pullistercoris
TATCATTGAATTCATCATACAGACTCCTTATGTTTTTTCTGGACAATTAAACAATAAGACAAATCTGTATGATTGGGAAGAGGTTTCGATCTCTTCCCTTTATTTTTGCCAATGATAATTATACTCTAAGCGCTGGAAATTCCGGGAAAGGTCCGGCAGGAGAGGCAGCGGGCGTTGACAAAGAAAGGCGGCCCGGGTATACTCAAGCTGCTGTTAGATTATGAACAGTTCTGCGGTGAACGATTGGACGCAGAACGCAGGGAGGTGACGAGGATGAGCCGGCTGACAGTGACAGAAGAGAACGCGGCCCGGTGCAGGGAGGCAGTGGAGCTGATCGACGGAGTGTCAAAGCAGTTTAAGCGGCATTTTCCCCTGATCGAGGCGGGGGACAGCGGCCTGACCAGCGTGCAGAGACGGGTACTGGATTTTATACTTTTGGCCACGATGGAAGAGGAGATTTACCAGAAGGATGTGGAGGAGAAGTTTCACATCCGCCGCTCTACCGCCACCGGCATTTTAAAGCTGATGGAGAAAAACGGGTTTATCCGCCGGGAGAGCGTGGAGAGGGACGCCCGCCTGAAGCGGATCGTGCCGACAGAGAAGGCCGCGGCGCTGAGGGAGGAGGTTTTGGACTCCATCCACAGCCTGGAGCTTAAGATGGCGGAGGGGATCGGAAAAGAGGAGTTTGAAACCTGCATCCGGGTGCTGGAGAAGATATCGGAGAACCTGTCACGGGATGAGAGGGAGGCAAAGAAGGGGTGAGAGGTGTGAGACAAGTCTTTAAGGAATGTACTCTTTGAAAATATTTGATGAATGCTGAATTATCTTGTGAATATGATAAAATAATGATAAAATCAAGACAAAAAGATGACAGATAATGCAAAACAATAGAGAGAAGGGAGAAATCACAGTGATACAAATTAGACCTGTTTCGGATTTGAGAAATAAATTTCCTGAGATTGAAAGGCTCGTCAATGAGGGGCAGCCGGTATATTTGACCAAAAACGGATACGGGGCGATGGTTGTGCTGAGTCTGGAGAAATATGCCAGCCTTACAGATAACATAGAGATGAAACTGGATGAGGCGGATAAGATAGCGGAAACCACGGAAGAAAGATTGAGCCATGACGATGTATTCCGAAAAGTAAGGAGTGTGATCCATGGCAAATAAGGAATATAGACTCCGGTATCTGCCTTTGTTTGAACAGGATCTGGTGCAGACGGTGAGTTATATTACAAATGTGCTGAAAAATCCAGACGCAGCAGAAAAGCTTGTGAATGATGCAGAGACGGCAATACTGGAGCGTTTGAATAATCCATTGGCATTTGAACCATATCCATCTGTAAAGAAGAGAAAATATCCTTATTATCGGATTTATGTGCGAAATTATGTGGTGTATTACGTTGTTATAGAAGATGTGATGGAAGTTCGGAGATTTCTCTATGGGGCAAGGGATACGAATAGGTTTTTATAAAAGATACAGGCCCCTATTAGGAAATAATACATAGTTTCGTAAAACGTCCCATTCATCTGGAAAATCCCCCCATATCCTCAAACCCATCCCACGAAAAAAGCCTGATTCCACAAGGCTTTCTGAGAAAATCCCCATAGAATCAGGCAAAATAAAAAATGCACCTGATAGGAATCGAACCTACGCACGCGGCTCCGGAGGCCACTGCTCTATCCACTGAGCTACAGGTGCATCGGCTATTATATTACTACATTTTTCAGAATACTTCAAGTCCTTTTTTCCATTTTTTTCGGAAACGGCGGGCGGCGGAGGGGGAGAATGTCCATTTTTTCCCGGCCGTTTCTTGCTTTTTATACGATAGTTTGCTAGAATGAAAAGAAGGTTGCCAACAGGCGCCGTACAGGAGGATAAATCAGGAATGAGAAATCAAAAGAAAAGAAGGGGAGGCCCTTTTTCAGGAGGAGACTGGCAGCGTTATCTGCGGTTTTTGGCCGTTCCTCTGATTGTCGTTATTTTGATTCTTGTCATTGTCCTGGCAGACCGGAAGCCTGAGCCGGCGGTGTCCGCCGAGCAGACGGAGGAGACGGCGGGAGTTTCCGGGGACGGGGAAGAGCCCTCCGCAGAAACGGATGAGTCCGAAGAGAGCAGTTCTTCAGAGGATTCCGGGGAAACGGAGAGTGAAGGCGAAACGGAGTCTCAGACGGAGGAGGCACCGGCGGAGAGCACAGATGATTCAGGGTTAAAGCGCAGCGATATTCCGGAGATTACTGCATTGATGGAAGAGTACTGTGCGGCGAAGGTTTCCTGTGACGCTGAGGCTATGTACCGCATTTACGGAAGAACGGACATGACAGGAGTGGAAGAACTGCGGCAGAGAATGCAGTACAGAGCCAGATATGTGGAAGACATTGAAAATGTGGCTTCCTATATCCTGCCGGGGATGGAGGACAATTCCTACATCGTTTACGTGACCGCGGACATCAAGTTCCGGGTGACGGACACGCTTGCACCCACCATTATGTGGTGCTACGTGAGGATGGAGGACGACGGAACCTGGCATATTGTGGAGAATATGACTGCTGAGGAGGCGGAGTACGCCGTGAAGGCAGAACAGAGCGACGGAGTCAGACAGCTGGCGGAGCAGGTGGACCAGGAACTGGAAGCTGCAATCGCATCTGATACCAGGCTGGCCAGCGCCTACGGCATTCTGCGGGAGGGAACGACAGTGCCCGATTCCGCCCAGACAGCCGGAGCGCAGACGGAGACGTCGGCCGGCGGGGAGAGCAGCTCCGCCCAGTGACAGTGAGTCAAATATCCTGCAGCAGGCTGCGGGACATTAAATTTTCAGTGCGGCAGGACTGCTGGATGGAAAACCTGACCTTTCCGTCAGCTGCCGGATGGACATGCAGTCATGTTCATCCGGCCCGCTGCCCGCAGAAATCAAAAAAGAGAGAGAACAAATAGCGCCCTGCAGACAGGTGACTGGCTGCAGGGCGGTCTGGTAAAAGAGGAGATGAATGGCATGGATGTGAAAGATTTTTATTTTGATCTGCCCCAGGAGCTGATCGCCCAGGATCCGCTGGAGGACCGCTCAGCTTCGAGGCTGCTGGTGCTTGACAAGGACACGGGGGAGATTCAGCACAGGATTTTTAAGGATATTGTATCTTATCTGAGAAAAGGAGACTGTCTGGTCATCAACGATACAAAGGTGATTCCCGCCAGACTTTACGGTGTAAAAGAGGGAACCCAGGCAAAGATCGAGGTACTTCTCTTAAAGCGCAGGGAGAAAGATGTGTGGGAGGTGCTGGTGAAACCGGGAAAGAAGGCCAGACCGGGAGCGGTGATCCAGTTTGGAGAGGGACTTCTCACAGGAACGGTCATCGACGTGGTGGAGGAGGGAAACCGGCTGATCCGTTTTTCCTATGAAGGAATTTTCGAGGAGATTCTGGACCAGCTGGGACAGATGCCCCTGCCGCCCTACATCACCCATCAGTTAAAGGATAAGAACCGGTATCAGACGGTCTATGCGAAGCACGAGGGCTCTGCGGCGGCTCCTACGGCCGGCCTGCATTTTACGGAAGAGCTGCTGAAGCAGATCGAGGATAAGGGCGTAAAGATCGCTCATGTGACGCTCCATGTGGGACTGGGGACTTTCCGGCCAGTGAAGGTGGAAAATGTGCAGGACCATCATATGCACTCGGAATTCTACATTGTGGAGCCGGAGGAAGCAGAGAAGATTAACCGCACGAAGCAGGAAGGCGGCCGTGTGATCTGTGTCGGAACCACCAGCTGCCGGACGATAGAGTCGGCTGCCGGGGAGGACGGCGTGCTGAAAGCCGGCAGCGGCTGGACGGACATTTTTATCTATCCCGGCTATCGGTTCAAGATCCTGGACGCCCTGATCACCAATTTCCACCTTCCGGAGTCCACACTGGTGATGCTGGTGTCCGCTCTGGCTGGAAGAGAGCACGTTCTGGCGGCTTATGAGGAGGCGATCCGGGAGAGATACCGGTTCTTCAGTTTTGGGGATGCTATGTTTATCGCCTCTCATCCGGAGCAGGAGTAAATAGAATTTTTCCCACACATTGGATAAATGCAGAGAAAGCAGGAAACAGTACAATTATGGAAGAAATGCGTCTGAATAAATATCTCAGCGACGCCGGCGTCTGTTCCCGCCGTGAGGCGGACCGCCTGATCGAGGCGGGAAAAGTGCTGGTGGACGGAGTTCCCGCTGTCATGGGAAGAAAGGTTGACGGCACGGAGTCGATCGTCTGCGACGGCGTGAGAGTAAACGGCAGAAAGAAGGAAAAAAAGGTCCTGCTGGCGGTGAATAAGCCCAGGGGGATCGTCTGCACCACCTCTGACAAGGACCGGGCAGAGAATATTGTGGAGTTTCTCCGCTATCCCACCAGGATCTATCCCATCGGGAGGCTGGACAAGGACTCCAGCGGCCTGATTCTCATGACAAACGAGGGGGATATCGTCAATAAGATTCTCCGCGGAAGCAACAACCACGAGAAGGAATATATGGTCCGGGTAAACCGGCCCCTCACGGAGGAATTTCTGGAGCGGATGAGAAACGGGGTGGAGATTCTGGACACGGTGACAAAGCCCTGCACAGTGGAGAAGACCGGCAGCTACACGTTCCGCATCATCCTCACCCAGGGGCTGAACCGGCAGATCCGGCGGATGTGCGACGCCCTGGGCTACCGGGTGGTTTCCTTAAAGCGGGTCCGCATCATGAACATCCGTCTGGGAGATCTGCCTACCGGCTCTTACCGGGAAGTGACCGGGAAAGAGTGGGAGGAGCTGAACCGGCTGCTGGCCGGCTCCAGCAACAGACCGGGCGGTGCTGAGAAGGTGGAAGTGTCCGGCGGAGCAGTCCGGAGAGAGCAGCCCGGCGGCGCAGATCGTGCAGGAGTGTCCGGCAGAGCAGCCCGGAGAGAAACATCCGGCGGTGCGGATCGTGCAGGAGTGTTCCGCCACGGGGAGCTGGCAGGCGCTCCCCGCAGGACGGACCGGAAACAGTCATCCCGCCGGTCGGGGCAGGCAGAGTCCTCAGAAAAGACGTCCGGCGGGGAGAAACGGATTTTCCGGACGCCGATGCGCCGCTATGAGGAGCCGCAGGAAGGACAGGAGCGGCGGAATGTGTTTCACAGAAAAAAAGACTGAGCGTAAGACGGAAAGGGAGGATCCATGGAAGAAAAGATCAGGCGGATCAAGGAGCTGATCCGGATCATCAATGAGGCGGGGAAGGCGTACTACCAGGAAGACCGGGAGATCATGAGCAATTACGAGTACGACGCCCTCTACGACGAGCTGACGGCTCTGGAGAAAGAGACGGGGGTGGTTTTTGCCGGAAGCCCCACCCAGAACGTGGGCTATGAGGTGCTCAGCGAGCTGCCGAAGGAGGCTCATGAGAGCCCCATGCTTTCCCTGAACAAGACGAAAAATGTGGATGAGCTGAGGGAGTGGCTGGGGGACCAGAAAGGTCTGCTGTCCTGGAAGATGGACGGCCTTACAGTGGTTCTCACCTATGAGAATGGAGTGCTCTCCAAAGCGGTCACCAGAGGAAACGGGGAGATCGGCGAGGTGATCACCAATAACGCCCGCGTCTTTGCCAATGTGCCCTTAAATATCGCCTACACCGGCCAGCTGGTGCTCAGAGGAGAGGCGGTGATCAAGTACTCGGATTTTGAGCGGATCAACGAGGAGATCGCCGATGTGGATGCCAGATACAAAAATCCGCGAAACCTCTGCAGCGGCTCTGTGCGCCAGCTGAACAATGAGATCACCGCCAGGAGAAATGTTCATTTCTTTGCCTTTTTCCTGGTAAAGGCGGACGGGGTGGATTTTTCCAATTCCAGGGAAAAACAGTTTCTGTGGCTGCGGGAGCAGGGATTTGAGACGGTGGAGTGGAAGGATGTGACGGCCGCCACGCTCTCAGAGGCTGTTCATGAATTTGCGGAGGCAGTGGAGAAAAATGACGTTCCCTCCGACGGACTGGTGCTTCTCTACGACGATATTGCCTACGGGGAATCACTGGGGAGAACGGCCAAATTTCCCAGGGATTCCATCGCGTTTAAATGGGCGGATGAGATTCAGGAGACCACCCTCTCTTATATTGAGTGGAGCCCGTCCAGAACGGGCCTCATAAACCCGGTGGCAGTGTTTGAGCCGGTGGAGCTGGAGGGGACTACGGTGAGCAGGGCCAGCGTTCACAATATCAGCATTATGGAATCTCTGGAACTGGGAGCCGGGGACCGGATCACCGTCTACAAGGCCAACATGATCATTCCCCAGATTGCCGACAATCTGACCAGGAGCGGCGTGAAGGACATCCCTGAGACCTGTCCTGTCTGCGGCGGGGCAACAGAGATCCGGAATGTGAGCGGAGTCAAGACACTTTACTGCACAAATCCGGACTGCCAGGCAAAAAAGATCAAGAGCTTCGCTCTCTTTGCCAGCCGGGACGCCTTAAATATTGACGGGCTGTCGGAGGCCACTCTGGAAAAATTCATCGGCGCCGGATTTATCCACGAGTACAGCGACATGTTTCATCTGGACCGCCATAGGGATGAGATCGTGGAGATGGAAGGTTTTGGGGAGAAGTCCTATGAAAATCTTACGGCGGCGGCGAAGAAGGCTTCCGTCACCACCCTGCCCCGTCTGGTGTACGGCCTGGGGATCGCGGGAATCGGCCTGGCGAACGCGAAAATGCTCTGCCGCCATTTCCGCTATGATTTTGATGCCATGCGCCATGCTTCCAGAGAGGAGCTGACGGAGGTGGACGGAATCGGAGACGTGCTGGCGGAGGCGTGGACGGAGTTTTTTGCCAGCGAGAAAAACAACGGGATCGTGGACCGGCTTTTGAAAGAGCTGACGATTGAGAAAGAAGAGGAAGAAGGCGGCGATAAACCGCTTGAGGGGATGACATTTGTGATCACCGGGAGCGTGGAGCATTTTGCAAACCGCAAGGAACTGCAGGCTCTGATTGAGGCGAAGGGCGGAAAGGCCACTGGCAGCGTTACCTCGAAAACCACCTATCTGATCAACAATGACACGGAATCCAGCTCATCCAAAAATAAAAAGGCAAAAGAGCTGGGAATCCCTATCCTGTCGGAAGAAGATTTCCTGGAACTTCTGGAAAAGGCGGAAAAATAGAAAAGGGCGGCGTCTGTCTCCATGGCCAGGGCGAAAAAACGTTCCAGGCGGGCCATGTTCTCCCGGCCGGTACCGGCGTAAGCGGGATTTTTTCCCGGATGCCGGTGCTGGCGGCCGGGGCAGAGACGGCTGAAGCATAAAAAAACTCCTCCCGAAAAGACTGTTCTGACAGTCCATTTTAGGCGGGAGGAGGACAACGTATGCTTTTTAGAAGATTCAGGCTTTTTCCAGCGCCTGATCGATGTCGGCGATAAGGTCATCTACGTTTTCAATGCCCACGGACATGCGGATCAGTCCGGCGGAGATGCCGGCTTCTTTTAACTGTTCGTCGGTGAGCTGACGGTGGGTGTGGCTGGCGGGATGGAGAACGCAGGTTTTTGCGTCTGCCACATGGGTGGCGATGGAGGCCAGTTTTAAGCTGTCCAGGAAGCGCACGGCAGATTCCCGGCCGCCTTTGACTTCCACGGAGATTACGCCGCAGGTGCCCTTCGGCATGTATTTTTTGGCCAGCTCGTAGTATTTGTCGCCTTCCAGCCCCGGATAATGGACGGAGGCGATTTTTTCATGGGCCTGGAGATGTCTGGCGATGGCCAGAGCGTTGGAGCAGTGGCGTTCCACGCGCAGGGGAAGAGACTCCAGGCTGACGCCTAACAGATAGCAGTTCATGGGGGAGGGGATGGAGCCCAGATCTCTCATGAGCTGGGAAGTAGCTTTGGTGATGTAGGCCAGCTTTCCGAATTTCTTTGTGTAGGTGATGCCGTGGTAGGATTCGTCGGGAGTGGTAAGACCGGGAAATTTATCAGCGTGGGCTTCCCAGTCAAAATTGCCGCTGTCCACAATGCAGCCGCCCACCTGCACCGCATGGCCGTCCATGTATTTGGTGGTGGAATGGGTCACAATGTCGGCTCCCCATTTAAACGGCTGGCAGTTGACCGGCGTGGCGAAGGTGTTGTCCACGATCAGAGGAACGCCGTGGCGGTGGGCAGCTGCGGCGAAGCGCTCAATGTCCAGGACCACCAGGGCCGGATTGGAGATGGACTCGGCGAAAACCAGTTTGGTGTTGGGGCGGAAAGCGGCGTCCAGCTCTTCGTCCGTGGCGTCGGCGCTGACAAACGTGCAGTCGATGCCCATTTTCTTTAAGGTAACGCCGGCCAGGTTGAAGGTGCCTCCGTAGATCTCAGAGGTGCAGATAATGTGGCCGCCTGCCTCGCAGATGTTGAAGATAGAGAAAAAGGTAGCTGCCTGTCCGGAAGAGGTGAGAATGGCTCCCACGCCGCCTTCCAGATCGGCGATTCTGGCTGCCACCGCGTCGTTGGTGGGATTCTGAAGTCTGGTATAGAAATATCCGGATGCCTCCAGGTCAAAGAGCTTTCCCATTTCATCGGCGGAATCGTACTTGAATGTGGTGGACTGGTAAATGGGGATCTGTCTCGCCTCCCCGTTTCCCGGGTTCCAGCCGGAGTGGATACATTTTGTTTCGATGCTGTAATTTCTGTCCATGAATGTTCCTCCTCGTGAAAATAAAATGTTAGGAATAAGTATAGCAAAAGTTGAGGGATTGGACAAGGGCGGAAATGAAGGAGAGGAGAAGAGAGGATGTGCAGCCGTTTTTATGTGGATGACAGTGTGGATGCCCTTTTAAAGGAGCTGGATCCGGGGTACGTCCCGGCAGGCCGCGGGAGGGAGGATCGTTTTCCGTCCCGCTTCTCTCTGGCGGTGTGCGTCAGAGACGGACATGCGGCGGTTGAGAAAATGAAGTGGGGATTTCCCCGGGGAATGTCCGGCGGAAACGGACATGGGTCGGAGAACAGGGACGGGCTGGTGATCAACGCCAGGGCGGAGACGGTGCTTGAACGCCCTATGTTCCGGGATGGAGCCCGCAGCAGGCGGTGTCTGATCCCGGCGGCCGGTTTTTATGAGTGGAACAGGGAAAAGGAGAAGGCGGCCTTTTACCGGCTGGACCGAACGCCTCTTCTCATGGCGGGGATCTGTCTGCCGGACCCGGAAGGGGAAGGGGACCGCTTTGTGATCATCACCACCGGCGCCAACCGTTCAGTTGCGCCGGTCCACGAGCGGATGCCGCTGATATTGGAGCGCGGACAGTGGAAAACATGGCTGTTTGACGGAGAGAAGGTGGAAAACCTTCTGGCGTTTCAGCCGGGACCGCTAGAGAGATTTCAGGAATACGAGCAGCAAACCCTGGTATTTTGAAAGCAGCGTCGGGGGAGGTATTTTGAAAGCAGCGTCGGGGGAGGTATTTTGAAGGCCGCGCCTGGTTGTATTTTGAAGGCCGCGCCTGGTGCATTTGACTCTTGGCTGCGCCTGTGTTATCATCAAAGTTACCGGAAAAAAGAGAATTCCTGCAAAGATATAAAAAAGGAGAAGTTAAGCAATGCCCATAAAAGTACAGAATGATCTGCCGGCCAAGGCGATCCTGGAGGATGAGAATATTTTCGTGATGGATGAGCACCGGGCTATGACCCAGGACATCCGCCCTCTTTATATTGTAATCTTAAATCTGATGCCCACGAAGGAGGAGACGGAGCTGCAGCTTCTGCGCGCCCTGTCCAATACGCCCCTTCAGATCGATGTGACCCTGATGTGCGTGGAGAGCTATGTGTCCAAGAACACGCCGGCTTCCCATTTGAACAAGTATTACAAGCGGTTCCGGGAGATCAAGGACCGCCGGTTTGACGGAATGATCATCACCGGGGCGCCGGTGGAGCAGATGGCGTTTGAGGAAGTGGATTACTGGAACGAGCTGACGGAGATCATGGAGTGGAGCCGCACCAATGTGTTCAGCACTTTTCACATCTGCTGGGGGGCCCAGGCCGGCCTGTACTACCATTACGGCATAAAAAAGGTGATGCTTGAGAAAAAGCTCAGCGGCGTTTACCGCCATGAGCTGCTTCACCGCAAGGTGCTTCTGGCCCGGGGGATGGACGATGTGTTTTACGTTCCCCAGTCCAGGTATACCGGCCTTGATGAGGCGGCCATCGCCGCAGAGCCCCGGCTTCAGGTGGTAGCGAGCAGCCCGGAGGCAGGTAGCTACATGATCATTGGAGACGGCGGCCGCCGGATCTTCATCACCGGCCACTCGGAGTACGACCGCATGACGTTAAATCAGGAATATCTCAGAGATGTGGGCCGCGGCCTGAACCCGGATGTGCCGGACAACTACTACCCCGGCAACGATCCGGAAAAAATGCCGCTTCTCACCTGGCGCGCCAACTCCAACTGCGTGTACTCCAACTGGCTGAATTATTACGTGTACCAGACGACCCCGTATGATTTGGAGAAATTGCGGTATACGCTGAGGGAATCATGATGTGGTCGGCTGGAAAAAAGATTAAAATGTAAGACAGACGGCAGGCGGTTTTTTCATGAAAAAACTGGCCTGCCGTTATTTTCTGCCTCTTTCCCCGCCCCTCACTAGGTGGTATACTGGATTCAGTCAGAATTGGAAGGAGGCTTTTTCATGTTCACCCCCACAGAAGACCAGATCCGCTCGTTCCGCCTGCGCGCCCACCATCTGGACCGGGAGTACGGGAAGGAATCCATACTGGAGGCGGCAGGAACCTGCGGCCTGCAGAACAGTCCGCCGGGAGCGTGGGAGGCAGCTGTCCGCTGCCGTATTCCCGGGTACGGGAGAGAAGAGCTTTCCGACCTGCTGGAGGAGAAAAAAGTGCTCCTTCAGGCGTGGAGCCTGCGGGGAGCGCCGTTTGTGTTTCCGACGGAGGAGAGGGAGATATTTTTAAACGCCCTGATCCCTGAAAAAGAGGAAGAATGGATCTACACCAGGGGGATCGGACTGGCGCTGGATGTCCTGGAGATGAGGGAAGGGGAACTGCTGGAACGGCTTCTGCGGGTGATTCCCGGGCTGAACGGGAGAGTGATCCAGGGAAAGAATGAGCTGGACCAGACGCTGGCAGAGTGGATGGAGCGGGAGCTCCCGGAAGAAAAGAAGGAGACGTGGAACCGGTCGTCCATGTACGGCAGTCCGGACCGGCAGACAGTGGGAGGAGCGGCGGTGTCCTTTCTTCTCAGGCCCTGTTCTTTTCTGGGGCAGGTAGTGTTTGGAAAGCGGCAGGGGGTGAGCCCGTCTTTTACCGGGACGGCGGCCTGGCTGGGCGGAAAGATGGCAGAGGAAATCCCGCGGCAGGCGGATCCCGCGGCGGCAAGGCTGCTGGTGAGGAAATTTCTACGCTGCTACGGGCCGGCTGTACCGGATCATTTCGCGGCCTGGCTGGGATGTTCGGGAAAACAGGCCAGGCGGATGTGGGCCCTGGCGTCGGAGGAGATGGAACCGGTTTCCGTGCTGGGAAAGAAGGAATTTATTCTGGCGGAGGACAGAGCGGCTCTGGCCGCGCGCCCGGATTTTTCCAGAGGGCCGCTGCTTTTGAGCGCTCATGATCCCTATCTGGACCAGAGGGAGCGGTATTTTCTGCAGAAAGATCCGGCGCTCTGCAGGCGGATCTGGAGAACGACGGCAAATCCCGGCGTAGTGGTGAATGAGGGCAGGGCGGCCGGCATCTGGACGGCCAGAAAAAAGAAGGAAAAGCTGGAAGTGGAAATCACGCTCTGGGAACCGGCCGCAGAGGAGAGAAGGCTTCGGGAACTGGCGGAGGAGTACGGAGCGTTCCGGGAACTGGAGCTGACGGGCGTCAGGGTCAGAAGAGAGTGACGGAGAGAGGAGGATCATATGGAAGTGACATTTCGCGCATATACGGGGGAAGATCTCCCGGAACTGATGGAGATCTGGAACGATATTCTGGAGGATGGGGAGGCATTTCCGGGGACGGAGCTTTACGCTCTGCCGGAGTTTGCGGCCATGCTGGAGGAACAGTCGGCAGTTACCTGCATGCTTCAGGACGGGGTTCTGGCAGGCTACTACATTCTGCATCCCAATAACATCGGCAGGTGCAGCCATGTAGCCAACGCGTCCTACGCCATGAAAAAGGAATTCCGCGGCCGCGGGCTGGGAAAGTATCTGGTGGGGCAGTCTTTGAAACAGGCGGCCCGGCTGGGATTTCGGGGGATGCAGTTTAACGCGGTGGTGGCCGGCAATCTGGCGGCCCTGAGAATCTACCGGAACGCCGGTTTTCAGACGGTGGGAAAGATCCCCGGCGGCTTTCTCTTAAAAAACGGGACGTATTCAGACATGTACATTCTTTACCGTCCGCTGACGGAGAGCGGGATTGAAATGCCGTCAGACTCATGCTAGAATAATGTATAGGAAAAAATACAAAGATACAAGAAGAAGGAGTTAGAACATGGAAGTTGGTTTCGGGACACTGTTAGAGCAGAAGCAGACCCTTTCCCAGGCACAGATCCAGTCTCTGGAGATTCTGGCCATGGACAGCATTGAACTGGGCCGTCTGCTGCATGACGAATATCTGGAAAATCCGATTCTGGACTACAACGGGACGGAACCGGGACCGGTGAAAACTCAGGAGCTGGCTGATGATTACGCGGGAACTCCGTTTTATCAGCACGGGGAAGATCTGAACGAGAAAAATGAGGGAAATATACCGGCTCAGGAAAAAGACACGATCCGTACATACCTGCTGTGGCAGCTGGACCGCAGCCGATATACCAGTGAAGAATGGGCCGCCATGGAATATATGACGGACTGCCTGGAGGACAGCGGATTTTTTACCACTCCGTTAAAAGAAGTGGCGGAGGCGTGCGGGATCACGGAGGAGCAGGCGGCTGCCTGCTTAAATGAGCTCAGGCAGCTGGAGCCCTACGGGATCTTTTCGGAGGATTTAAAGCACTGCCTGTTAAAGCAGATCCAGGTGCTGGGAATGGAAGGCACCGATCTGTGGCATGTGGTGGACGGATATCTGGAGGCGGTGGCAGCCGGGAAAATCAGCGAGATTTCCAGAGGCTTAAAAATATCCACGGCGAGCGTGAGAAAGTGCATCAGTCAGATCGGGGAGCTCAATCCCAGGCCGCTCTCCGGCTTCGGCACGGAGAAAGCGTCCTACATTGTGCCGGACATTATCCTCCGCAGGGAAAATGGGGAGTGGTATGGGGAGTTAAATGATTCCTGGATGGAGGATTACAAGATCAACGACTACTACCTGAAGATGATGAAAGAGTCCCGGGAGGAAGAGCTGGTAAGCTATTTTAAGGAAAAGCTGGAGCGCGTCCGCTTTCTGATGGCAAGCATTGAACAGAGGCGGCAGACCATCATGGGGATCGTAAATTATATCATCGAGAAACAGCAGCCGTTTCTGGACGGAAAGGGGCCGTTAGCTCCCATGACCATGAAGGATGCGGCGGAAGCTCTGGGCATTCACCCGTCGACAGTCAGCCGGGCGGTGAGGGGCAAGTACGTTCAGTACCCCAACGGCAGCATTTTTATGAAATCCCTGTTTACGGCGCCGGCGGGAAAGGAAGACGGAGTCAGCGCCATGGGCGTAAAGCAGAGCATAAAAGAGCTGATCGAGGGAGAAGACCACCAGAAGCCTTACAGCGACAAGGAACTGGCGGGGCTTCTGGAAGAGCGCGGAATTCACGTTTCCCGCAGGGCGGTGGCCAAATACCGGGAGGAAATGGGAATCCGGGGAAGTTTTGAGAGAAGAGCATAAATAGAGAAAGAAGGCTGTCTGACCAGGCGGAAAAAACGGTCAGGCAGCCTGTTTTTATATAATTATATAATAGGAGGCTTCGTTCCTTGTCAGATAAAAACGCTCCGCGGGAATCGCATGAAGTCACTTGCTGCCGCGCCGGCGGTGGAACAGCAGAAGAAATCCGCCGTAGCAGACTGAGGTGATCCCGATCTTGACAGCCGTCTGGAAAAATGGATGCAGGTGTTCTAAGAGAAGGGCCGCGGGCAGGGAGAGCAGGGCATTTAAGATTCCCAGAGACAGGATCAGAAAGGCTGCCGGCTTTGCAATTATGGACCAGGCGTTCCAGCAGAAGTCGGCCTGCCGGCTTAAGGAAGCCAGGTGGATGAAGGCCAGAAAAATTTCGCTGGCCAGCATTCCCCACAAAAGGGCGGCGATGCCGAACCTGGGGATGCCGAAGAATACAAATGCCAGCCGCAGCAGCAGGGAGGCTGCATTTTGAAGGAAGGTGGTGCCTGTGCGGCCCAGACCGTTCAGGATGCTGCCTGTGGTGGAGGATAAGTAGAGGAAGGGGCAGAGCCAGGACAGGACGGCGATGAAATGGCCGGCGCTTTCGTCCCGGAATACCGCCATTCCCAGCTCATTTCCAAATCTGGTGAAGATCCCGATGCAGAAGATGCCCATGTAAAGGCTGTAGCGCAGGGACATGGTTACGGCGGAGGAAATCTGGTCCCGTTTTCCCAGGGACTGGGCTTCGGCCACGGCGGGCAGCAGGAGCACGGCCATGGAGTTGGCGATGGCGGAGGGAAAGAGAATGAAAGGCATGGCCATGCCGGTGAGCACGCCGTACACGCTGTAGGCTTCGCCGGAGGAGAGGCCGAAGGCGAGAAGCCGGTTGGGGATCAGGACAGCTTCGGCGCTGGAGAGAAGGTTCAGCACCAGCCGGTTTCCCATGAGAGGCATGGCGAGTGTCATAAGTCCGGGAGCCGTTTCGCGGAATGCCTGGAGAAACGGCAGGCGGCGGGCAGATGTTTCCTCCTGCCGCTGCGGCTCGGGAGGAAAGAGAGCAAAGGCCAGCATGGAAAATAAAGTGGCGGCAGCTTCGCCGATGAGGTGGCCGTACACGGCCAGGCGGACTGTGATGGGATGCCCCTGCTCCGTCATGATATCGGCGATGAGAAAGACGGCCGCGATGCGGATCATCTGTTCTGCCAGCTGGGTGCCGGCCGGGACTTTGGTCTTCTGCAGGCCATAATAATAGCCGTTGACGCAGGCGTGAACGGCGGTGCAGGGGACGGCCAGGGCCATGATGGGAAGGAGCGGGGCGCAGCGCGGCTCAAGAAGCAGATGCCCGGCCAGAAAAGGGGCAAAGCGGCAGACGGCGGCGGACAGGGCCAGGGACATGGAAAAGGAGATGACCAGCCCCGTCTGAAAAACAGTCTTTCCTTTCTGAGTGCCGGCCGCCACAAAGCGGGAGATGGCTGTCTGGATGGAGCCGGCGCAGATGGCAAAGCAGATGCCGAACACGGGATGCACCATGTTGTAGACGCCGAGCCCCTCGGCCCCGATGGTGCGGGAGAGAAAGATGCGGTAAAAAAAGCCCAGGATGCGGCTTAAAAATCCGGTGGCGGTGAGGATGAGAGTGCCGGCGATGAACGCCTGCCTGCGGGGGGAAAGATTCATGGAGTCTCCAGAAAATGCAGTTTCTACAGTTTATGCGGGGCGGAGGAGGGAATATGCGGGATAGTTTCCCGGCTGCCGGGAAAGCCATACTATGAAATTTATGAGCAGCTCATAAATTTGCTAATATATTGTCTGCCGCAAGTCGATTTTTTATAATGAGTACAGCTCAATTGACCGGGCTGAAAATCAGATTTGGAGGTATCTGCATGATGAATGAGAATGTTTTGAAGCTGCTGAAGAACAGTATGTGGGATCTGGCGACATGCGCGGACGGGGAACCGAATGTTGTCCCTGTCGCCTTTAAGGATGTGACGGAGGATGGAAAACTGGTCGTCGGGGATGTGTTTCTGGAAACCACTCTGAACAATATCAGGGCGAACAATGGCAGGATCGCCGTTTCCGCATACGACCCGCAGAACCTGGAAGGCTACCAGATCAAGGGAACTGCGGAGTACGTTTCCGAGGGGGCTGTCGTTGACAATTTTAAGGCTGTGGTTGAAAAGATGTTTAACGGAGCGGCCACAGCAAAGGGAGCTTTGATCATCACGCCGGAACAGGTGATCGTAACCACTCCGGGGGCAGACAATAAGAAAGTATTGTGATAATCAGATCCAAGTAAAAAATTCAGGCGGGGCGGGTACAGAGGAGCATTCTGCACCCGCCTTCTGCCGTAAGAAAAAAGAGTTTTTAAAAGAGCGCAATTATTGATACAATGGAAAGTGAAAGGAGCCGTGCAGAATGTATCAGAAGAAAATGCAGGAGGACATTCGCTGTCCGTTGGAGTATGGACTTGAAGTTTTTGGCGGAAAATGGAAATCGAGAATCATCTGCGTACTGGCGGAAAAGGAGCTGCTGAGATACAGCGAACTGCGCCGGGAGATGGCCAATATCACAGACGCTGTCCTGGCTGCTGCGCTGAAAGAGCTGATTGCCGATGAGATCATAAACCGGAAGCAGTTTGATGAAATTCCTCCGCGTGTCGAATACTGTTTGACGGAGAAAGGCATCTCTGTCGTGCCGATCCTCAGAAGCATCTGTCAGTGGGCCGGAATGTATCGAAATGAAGACTCGGAATTTTCTCTGCCCCAATGCAGGAAATGCAATTATCGAAGCGGAAACTGAAGTCAGATATCCCGCACCAGATTTCCCTGAGGTGAAAGGGCATGAGATCCGGCGGCCCGGGCATTCCGAGCCGCCGGGACGGAAGCGGACCCGCCTGGACAGAAGCGGACCGCTGGGACGGAAGCAGACCGCCTGGATGGAAGCAGAGCGCCGGGACGGAAGGCCCCCCGGGACAGAAGCGGACCGCCCGGCGCAGGAAAAAATTTGGACAAATTCTATTATTCCTATTGAAATTCTAGGAATATATTATATAATAGACCTGTAGATGAAGCTTTTAACTTCTTTCTACAGGAAAGAACAGCGGTCCGGAGGAGAGATCCGGACGGGAAAGGCGGATTTTGAATATGAACGAGAAGAAATTGATTTATCTGGATAATGCGGCCACGACGAAGGTAAAGCCGGAGGTGGTGGAGGCTATGCTCCCCTATCTGACGCAGTATTACGGCAACCCGTCGTCCGTTTACGAATTTTCTGACGAGCCGAAGAAGGCTCTGGCTCACTCCAGGGAGGTGATTGCCGCCGCACTGGGGGCAAAGCCGAACGAGATTTATTTTACCGGCTGCGGCACTGAGTCTGACAACTGGGCATTGAAGGCAACGGCGGAAGCCTACGCGGGAAAGGGAAATCACATCATCACCACCAAGATCGAGCACCACGCCATTCTCCACACCTGTGAGTGGCTGGAGAAGCACGGGGTGGAGGTGACTTACCTGGATGTGGACGAAAACGGCAGGATCAGCCTGGATGATCTGGAAAAAGCCATCCGGCCGGAGACGATCCTCATTTCCATCATGTTTGCCAACAATGAGATCGGAACCATTGAGCCCATTAAAGAGATCGGAGAGATCGCCAAAAAGCACGGGATTCTGTTCCACACCGACGCGGTGCAGGCGTTCGGCCATGAGCCGATCAATGTGGATGAGTGCCACATTGACATGCTCAGCGCCAGCGGACACAAGATCAACGCCCCCAAGGGCGTAGGGTTTCTCTATATCCGCACCGGCGTGAAGATCCGCTCCTTCATCCACGGCGGCGCCCAGGAGAGAAAACGCCGGGGCGGCACGGAGAATGTGGCTCAGATCGCGGGCATGGGAAAGGCTGTAGAGCTGGCCATGGCCACGCTGGAGGAGAGAAAGAAGAAGGAGACGGAGCTGAGGGATTACCTCATCAGCCGGGTACTGGAGCTGGTGCCATACACCAGAGTCAACGGCGACCGGAAGAACCGTCTGGCCAACAATGCCAATTTTGCCTTCCAGTTTATTGAGGGCGAGTCCCTGCTCATCATGCTGGATATGGCGGGAATCTGCGGTTCCAGCGGTTCCGCCTGCACTTCCGGCTCCCTGGATCCGTCCCACGTGCTGCTTGCCATCGGCCTGCCCCACGAGATTGCCCACGGCTCTCTGCGGCTGACTTTGAGCGAGGAGAATACAAAGGAAGAGATGGATTACGTGGCGGAGACCATCCGGGACGTGGTGGCGCGCTTAAGGAGCATGTCTCCTCTCTATGAGGATTTTGTAAAAAATAACAGCAGACGATAAGGAGAATATTTATGTATACAGAGAAAGTTATGGATCATTTTCAGCATCCGAGAAACGTGGGAGAAATTGAGAATCCCAGCGGCATGGGAACGGTGGGAAATGCCAAGTGCGGCGATATTATGAGGATCTATCTGGACATTGACGACAACCAGGTGATCCGGGACGTGAAGTTTAAGACCTTCGGCTGCGGGGCCGCTGTGGCCACCAGCAGCATGGCCACGGAGATGGTAAAGGGAAAAACAGTGCAGGAGGCCATGGCAGTCACCAACAAGGCGGTCTGCGAAGCTCTTGACGGACTGCCCCCGGTTAAGGTACACTGTTCTCTGTTGGCAGAGGAAGCCATTCACGCGGCTCTCTGGGATTACGCCCAGAAAAACGGCATTGTCATCGAGGGACTGGAAAAGCCCAAGAGCGACATTGGAGAGGAAGAGATCGAGGAAGAATACTGATCCCGGGCGGGAGATCCCCCGCAGACGGCAGTTCTCTTAAAAGCCCTGGCGGGCGGCCACGGAAAAGGTCCGGGCCGCCCGTCTGCGCGGTATGGCACAGCGTAAAAAACAGGACGGATGAGCGAGATGGAGAAAAAGAAAGTAGTGATCGGCATGTCAGGCGGCGTGGATTCTTCCGTGGCGGCCTGGCTGTTAAAGGAGCAGGGGTACGACGTCATCGGCGTCACCATGCAGATCTGGCAGGATGAGGACAATGAGACGATGGAGGAAAACGGCGGCTGCTGCGGCTTAAGCGCGGTGGACGACGCCAGACGGGTGGCCGGGCAGCTGGGGATCCCCTACTATGTGATGAATTTCAAGCGGGAATTTAAAGAGCAGGTGATCGATTATTTTGTGGGAGAATATCTCTGCGGGCGGACGCCCAATCCCTGCATTGCCTGCAACCGGTATGTGAAGTGGGAGTCTCTGCTGAGGAGAAGCCTGGCCATCGGGGCGGACTACATCGCCACCGGCCACTACGCCAGGGTGGAGAAGCTGGAAAACGGACGCTATGCCGTGCGGGCGTCAGTCACGGCGGCGAAGGATCAGACCTATGCTCTGTACAACCTGACTCAGGAGCAGCTTGCCCACACCCTGATGCCGGTGGGAGCCTACACAAAAGAAGAGATCCGGAAAATGGCGGAGCAGCTGGGCCTTTCTGTGGCCCACAAAAAGGACAGCCAGGAGATCTGCTTTATTCCTGACCACGATTACGCCGGCTTTATTGAGCGGGAGGCGGGAAAAGTGCCGCCGGAGGGAAATTTTGTGGATATGGACGGCCGGGTTCTGGGCCGCCACAAAGGGATCATCCACTATACGGTGGGCCAGAGAAAGGGACTGAATCTTTCCATGGGGCGGCCGGTGTTTGTGGCTGCCATCCGCCCGGAGACGAATGAGGTTGTGATCGGGGACAGCGGCGACGTTTTTACGGACCGTCTGCTCTGCGGCCGGGTAAACTGGATGGCCATGGACGGACTGCACGGAGGAGAAGCCAGGGTGACGGCGAAGATCCGCTACAGCCACAAGGGTGCTCCCTGCCTGATCCGGGAGAGGGAGAACGGGCAGGTGGAATGTATTTTTGATGAACCGCAGCGGGCGGTGACTCCAGGACAGGCCGTGGTGTTCTACCAGGGAGATTATGTGGCCGGCGGAGGAACGATTCTTTCCGCTTCCTGTTAAAAAATGAGGCAGTCCGGGACGGCGGGAAATGGGCAGAAAGGTACGCCGTCCGGAATAATTGCAAAAAAATCTGTGTCAACTACTACCCAAAACGAAATTTTTCGTGTATAATATAGCGGTTGACACAAAAGTCAGGAGATGTACCCAAGTGGTTGAAGGGACCGCTCTCGAAAAGCGGCAGGTCGGCAATACCGGCGCGTGGGTTCAAATCCCACCATCTCCGTCTGAAAGGTTTGCCCTGCAAAAAAGGCAAGCCTTTTTAGTTTAACAGGATTCTTTTTAGCTTATGCCGGACAGCAGCGCATATGGCTTATACGGGAGAGAAAAGCAGATCGGAGAAGATTTGTTTTTTTCTGCCCTTTAGTTTGTTAGGTATAGAACATTTCAGGACAGACAGAGCAGTTCTGATGATCCCCTGCAGGAGGACGGGGATACGGAAAAGATACGGAGGAAGAAAGGTTAGACATGAAAAGACTTCAGATAGGCATTGACATCGGTTCCACGACGACAAAGATCGCAGCAGTAGGGGAGGACGGATCCATAGCGTATTCTGATTATCAGAGACACGGGGCCAAACAGATCCGGAGCGTCCGCCGCCTGTTAAAACAGCTGTTCTCTCAGCTGCCGGGGGCAGAGTACCGTCTGGTTCTCACCGGCTCCGGGGCGAAAGCCCTGGCGGACCGCCTCCATCTGCCCTATGTGCAGGAGGTGGTGGCCAATTCCATCGCCATCCGCCGGCTGTATCAGGATGTGCGCACGGCCATCGAGCTGGGCGGACAGGACGCCAAAGTGCTGTTTTTCCGGCGGGATGAAAAGAGCGGCAGCCTGGATGTGGCCGACATGAGAATGAACGGCAGCTGCGCCGGCGGAACGGGGGCATTTCTGGACGAGGTGGCCTCCATTCTGCGGGTGCCGGTGGAGGAGATGAACGGGCTGGCGGAGCAGGGGGATCAGGTGTACGACATTTCCGGCCGCTGCGGCGTGTACGCGAAGACCGATATCCAGCCCCTGTTAAATCAGGGAGTTTCCAGGGAGAACTTAGCTCTCTCCGCCTACCATGCGGTGGCCAAGCAGACCATCGGCGGTCTGGCCCAGGGCCTGACCATGAGCGGCCCCATTATTTTCGAGGGCGGTCCCATGACTTTCCATCCCAGGCTGATCCAGGTGTTTGCGGAGAGGCTGGAGCTTAAGCCGGAGGAGATTCTGATCCCTGAGCGGCCGGAGATCATGGTGGCTTACGGGGCGGCTCTCTCCCTGGGAGAACTTTTTGAGGCGGACGGAGAGCCGGCGGATCCCGCCAGGCTGTCGGAAGAGCTAAAAAAGGCGGAGGAAGAGGTCCAGAACCAGAACGTGGGGATGACGCCGGTCTTTTTTTCGTCTGCGGAGGAAAAACACCGGTTTGAGGAGCGCAGCCGTCTGCCGGAACAGCGGATCTCCTTTCCGGAGCAGGAGCGGGTTCCGGTGTATCTGGGGATCGATTCCGGCAGCACCACCACGAAATTTGTGCTTATGGATGAGAAGGAGAACATTCTGGATTCCTTTTACGCCTCCAACGCGGGGGAGCCTCTGGAGATCGCCAGAAAAGCTCTGCTGGAGTTAAAAAAACGGTGGGAGGGCGCCGGAAAGACCCTTGAGATCCTGGCAGCCGGCTCCACCGGCTACGGCGAACTGCTGTTTCAGAAGGCGTTTTCTGTGGAGACCCATGTGGTGGAGACGGTGGCCCACGCCAGAGCAGCAGCCAAATACGTGCCGGACATTACGTTTTTGCTGGATATCGGCGGCCAGGACATGAAGGCCATCTGGCTGGACCACGGGGTGATCACCAACATTGTGGTAAATGAAGCCTGTTCTTCCGGCTGCGGTTCATTCCTGGAAAATTTTGCCGCCTCTCTCCACATCCCGGTGGATGAGATCGCGCAGGTGGCGTTTTCCTCCCAGAGTCCGGCCCTTTTGGGCAGCCGCTGCACGGTGTTTATGAACAGCAGCATCGTCACGGCCCAGAGAAGCGGAAAGCAGCCGGCGGATATTATGGCCGGTCTCTGCCGCTCCATCATTGAAAATGTGTTCACCAAGGTCATCCGGGTGTCCAACCTGGATTCTCTGGGGAACCGGATCGTGGTGCAGGGAGGAACGTTCCGCAACGACGCCGTTCTCCGCGCCCTGGAACAGTACCTGGGCCGGGAAGTGACCAGAGCGCCCTATCCGGGAATGATGGGAGCCATCGGAGTGGCCCTGCTGGCAAAGGAGGAGCGGGAGACAGCCCTCAGCCGGGGAGAGGAACCGGAGAAGACCTTCATCGGCCTGGACGCCATGGAAGATTTTTCCTACACTCAGACGGCAGATTCGCCCTGCCCGTTCTGCGGAAACCACTGCAGGCGCACCATTCTCACTTTCCCGGGGGGAAATACCTGGGTGACGAACAACCGCTGCGAGCGGGGAGAAGTGGTGGGCGACCCGAAGGAGAAGGCTGTCCAGGAGAAGGTGAGAGAGCAGACGAAGAAGCTGCGGGAGACGGCAAACCTGTTTGAACTGCGGGAAAAGCTGCTGTTTCAGGAGTATCCTCTTGACAGAAAAACGCAGGAGAGAGGGATGACCGTCGGCCTGCCGAAAGTGCTCTCCTTCTGGGATACCATGCCGTTCTGGTCTACGTTTTTCCGGAGTCTGGGATATGGGGTGGTGATGTCGGGAAACAGCACCAGAAAGATGTACGAGAGCGGTCTGGCGGCGGTAACTTCAGATACCGTATGTTTTCCGGCCAAGCTGGTCCACGGCCATCTGCGGGACTTGGCGGCCAGGAAACCGGACGTGATTTTTATGCCCTCTGTCACGGAGACGCCGTCGGAGAATACTGTGTCCACCAGCAATTCCATGTGTGCTGTGGTCAAGGGCTATCCTTTCGTCATTAAAAACTCTGATTCTCCTGCGGAAAAATATGGAATCCCTTTTGAGGCGCCTCTGTTCCACTGGAGAACGGAAAAAGACAGGGACCGCCAGCTGACTGCCTATATGAAGGAGCGGTTCCAGATCCCTGAGCAGGAGACGAGGGCTGCCATGGAGGCGGGTGACCGGGCGATGGCAGAGTTTCACCGGACGCTGAAAGGCGAGGGAAAACGGGTGATGGAGCAGGCGGAAAGAGAGGGACGCTTCGCTGTTTTGCTGGCGTCCAGACCTTATCAGAACGACGGCCTGGTCAATCACAATCTGCCGGAGATGTTTACCTCCCAGGGAATTCCGGTGCTGACAGTGGATTCTCTGCCGGGACTTGAGGAAGTGGATTTAAGCCGGAGTTCTGTGGAGATTGTCAACAATTATCACGCCAGAATGCTGGCTGCCGCCATCATGGCCGCCAGGGAGAGAACCCTTGAGTACGTGCAGATCGTCAGCTTCGGCTGCGGCCATGATGCCTACCTTTCCGACGAGATCATCCGCCTGATGCGGGAGATTTCCGGGAAAACTCCCCTGGTGCTGAAGCTGGATGAGAGCGACATCCAGGGGCCGCTGCGGATCCGCGTCCGCTCGTTTCTGGAGACGTTAAAGATCCGCAGAAACGGGCGGGAGGAGACGGTCCGTGAGCTGCCGGAACCTTATCCGGTGAAATTTGAGGCCGGGGACCGGAAGGAAAAGGTGGTGCTGATCCCCAACACCTCCCACGCGTTCAGCCAAATCATGGCTGCCGCCTTTGCCACCCAGGGACTGCGCACGGAATCTCTGGAGCTGGGCCGGGAGAAAGCGGTGTATTACGGAAAGAAATATGTCCACAACGACATCTGTTTCCCTGCTCAGATGGTGATCGGGGAGGCCCTTTCCGCCCTGGAGAGCGGGAAATATGATTTGAACCATGTGGCCATCGGAATGGGAAAATATATGGGAGACTGCCGTCTGACCCATTACAGCCGTCTGTTAAGAAAGGCGCTGGACGATGCCGGTTATTCCATGGTGCCCATTCTCACCAACGACGACCAGGATCCCCACGCCCTTCATCCGGGATTTAAGATGAACCTGCTCACGGCGGTGAGAATCGCGTTTGCCCTGCCTATGATCGACGCTCTGGAGGGACTTCTGCGGAAGATCCGCCCCTATGAGCTGGAGCCGGGAAGCGCGGACCGGGCCTTTGAGGCGGGAATGGAGGATCTGACGAAAGGGATCCGCACCGGCGGAGTGTCCGGCGCGAAAAAGGGCTTTAAGAAAGCCATCGGGCGGATGAAAGAGGTGGCCTATGACAGAAGCAGCCCCCGCCCCACAGTCCTTATTGTGGGAGAATATCTGCTGAATTTCCACCCGGGAGCCAACCACGACATTGAGGCGTACCTGGAAAAGAACGGCTTTGAGATCATCGAGGCTCACATGACGGACGTGATCCGCAAAACTTATTTTACAAAGGATACGCAGATCCGGGAGTACCATTTAAATCGCCCCTTTATGGAAAAAAGCTGGTACCGGATCGCGGACCAGGTGTTTGAGCTGGCCCACGATACCGCGGACCGGATCGCTGCGGCCCACCCGCTCTATACGCCGCCCCGCCGCCTTCCGGAGCTGGTGAAGGGGAGCGATTCCATCATCCAGCACACCTTTGACACCGGCGAGGGCGTGCTCATACCAGCGGAGATCATCCACTATGCGGAGCAGGGATGCCGGGCTTTTGTGATCCTGCAGCCCTTTGGCTGCCTGCCGAACCACATTGTGGGGCGGGGTATCGCCAAGAAGCTGAAGGAACTCTACCCGGAGGCCCAGATCCTGCCGCTGGACTACGACCCGGACGTGAGCTTTGCCAATATTGAGAATCGTCTTCAGATGCTGATTATGAACGCGAAGAAGAGATAGGGGACGGCCCTGTAAAATCCGATGTGTCAGCGGCAGACTTCTGGTTGTAAACTGCCCCCATTGTATGGTAGAATAGCAAAAGCTATGATACAGATGAGGAGGATTTCAGAGATGAAGATCGCAGTAGCTTATGACAATGGAAATATATTTCAGCATTTTGGAAAGACGGAGTTTTTCAAGGTGTATGATGTGGAGGACGGAAAGGTAGTCTCCAGTGAGGTCATCGGTTCCAACGGGACCGGCCACGGCGCGCTGGCGGGACTTCTGGCAGAGCAGGCCGTGGACGTGCTTATCTGCGGCGGCATCGGCGGCGGGGCCCAGTCCGCGCTGGCGGAGGCCGGCGTGGAGCTGTGTTCCGGAGCGCAGGGAGATGCGGACCAGGCAGTAGAAGCCTATTTAAAGGGAGAGCTGGTGTCCACCGGGGCAAACTGTGACCATCACCACGGGGAGGACCACGACTGCGGAGAGCACGAGGAAGGCCATTCCTGCGGCGGCGGATGCGGAACCTGCGGAGGCGGGTGCGGAGCGCGCCCGGCTCTTACCGGCCGCAATGTGGGCAGAGTCTGCCGTACCCACTACAGAGGAACCTTTAACGACGGAACCCAGTTTGATTCTTCCTATGACCGGGGAGAGCCGCTGGAATTTATCTGCGGAGCCGGACAGATGATCCGCGGCTTTGACGCGGCGGTGGCAGATATGGAAGTGGGCCAGGTTGTGGACGTGCACCTGATGCCGGAGGAGGCGTACGGCATGCCGGATCCGAACGCTGTCTTTACGCTGGAGATCGCGGACCTTCCGGGATCCGAAGAATTGTCAGAGGGACAGAGAGTTTACCTGAGCAATCAGTACGGACAGCCGTTTCCGGTGACGGTTGCGGCAAAGGATGAGACGACGATCACCTTTGACGCCAACCATGAGATGGCGGGAAAAGAGCTGAATTTCCGCATCGAGCTGGTTGAGGTAAAATAAGAGGCGGAAGCTGCCCGCTGTCAAAAATAAAGGGCGGATGGACCGAGGAAAAATTCCGGCAGAAGCTGGCGGCAGCGTCTTTTAAACACAGGAGAAATGGTTCCTGACGCAGCCGCGGTCCTCCGCAGGCGGAGAATCCTGCTTTGCAGGATTCTTTTTTTGAACTTAATTGTAAACTATAAAATAAAATTAAGTTGACAATTATCGGGAATTCCTATATACTCAGCTTCATAAAAAAGAAAGTGAGGAGCGGGCGTTATGGAGACGGCGGAAAAAAAGAAAGCAGAGGGAAGAACGACAGTGAATGGAAGACTGGCGGCAGAGGCAGGACTGACGGCGGGTAGAAGGCGGCCGGAGGAGGGAAGGAGAGCGGCAGAAACGAAATGGCCGGCGGAGCGCATGACGGCCATGGGGCTGATGGCGGCGCTTCTGTGCGCATCTTCTTACATTGTGATTCCGCTGCCGTTTACAGCGGTGAGCATCACGGCGCAGACAATGGTGGTAAATCTGATCGGTATGATCCT
Source organism: Candidatus Lachnoclostridium pullistercoris (assembly GCA_019119775.1). Lineage (GTDB taxonomy): Bacteria > Bacillota > Clostridia > Lachnospirales > Lachnospiraceae > Lachnoclostridium_A > Lachnoclostridium_A pullistercoris. The sequence continues at coordinate 26,036 of DWWL01000009.1, forward strand.
GGGGCCGGCGGATACGGCCGCCGTATTCCTGGTGTGGATTCTTTTGGGAGCGGCGGGAGCTCCTGTATTTTCCGGCGGGTCCGGAGGAGTGGGGATTCTTTTGGGGCCGGGAGGCGGATACATCGCTGGATTTTTTGCGGCGGCCGTGCTGATTTCTCTGTTCTGCCGCTCGGTGAAGGGAATCGGAAAGCAGACGGCATTTCTCATCGGGGCGGGAATTCCGGTGATCTACCTGTTCGGCGCAGTCTGGATGAAGATTTCACTGGGACTTTCCCTGCCGGCGGTGATGGTCCAGGCGGTGCTGCCATTTATCCCGCTGGATGTGGCCAAATGTCTGGGAGCAGCCGCGCTGGCGAGAACGCTGCGGAGGGCGATTTGACGCCTGTTCTGCGGGAAAGCCGGCCGGATGAATGTCCTTTTCCTTGACGGAACGAGGATTCTCTGATATAGTATAAAACTGTACGAACGAGGGAGGCAAAGCCTGAACGTGGCTGAAGCCTCTTTTTTTGCGCGATAAGCCCGGCAAGCGGCCGCCGTGCTTGCACGAGCGGCCATTTGCCGGGCAACGGACAGTGAGCAGCGTAAGCTGCGAGCGGTCAGCGCGATAAGCCTGGCAAGCGGCACCCAGCAAGCTGTCCGGCAGCCGCCGGTGAAACGAAAAGAAATCACAGAGAGGAATAATTTATTATATGGAAACGATTCGATTTGAAGAGATGGAGTTAAACGGAAAGATTTTAAAGGCAGTGAGAGACATGGGCTTTGAGGAGCCGTCTCCCATTCAGGCCAGGGCCATTCCCCTGCAGCGGGAGGGAAAGGACATTATCGGCCAGGCCCAGACGGGAACGGGAAAAACGGCAGCTTTTGGCATTCCGCTTTTGGAGAAGGTGGACCCCAAGAGCAAGAAGCTCCAGGCGATCGCCCTCTGCCCCACCAGAGAGCTGGCGATCCAGGTGGCCGAGGAGATCAGACGGCTGGCCAAATATATGCACGGGGTGAAGGTTCTGCCGGTGTACGGCGGACAGGAGATCGTAAAGCAGATCCGCTCCTTAAAGGATGGAGTGCAGATCATCATTGGTACTCCGGGGCGGGTGATGGACCACATGAGAAGAAAGACCATAAAGGTGTCCAACATCCACACCGTTATTCTGGATGAGGCGGATGAGATGCTGAATATGGGATTTTTGGAGGATATGGAGACGATCTTAAGCCAGCTGCCGGAGGAGAGGCAGACGGTGATGTTTTCCGCGACCATGCCGCAGGAGATCATGGAGATTGCCAGAAGGTTCCAGAAAGATCCGGAGATCGTCAAAGTGGTGAAAAAAGAACTGACGGTGCCGAAGGTGACTCAGTATTACTATGATGTGAAGCCGAAGAATAAGGTGGAGGTGCTCTGCCGTCTGCTGGACATGTATTCTCCCAAGCTCTCGGTGGTGTTCTGCAACACGAAAAAACAGGTGGATGAGCTGGTGGAGGCTCTTCAGGGCCGCGGATATTTTGCGGAAGGGCTTCACGGAGACTTAAAGCAGAGCCAGAGAGACAAGGTGATGAATGGGTTCCGCAGCGGCAGGACGGAGATCCTGGTGGCCACGGATGTGGCGGCCAGAGGAATTGACGTGGACGATGTGGAAGCAGTGTTCAACTACGATATTCCCCAGGACGACGAGTATTATGTGCACCGCATCGGCCGTACCGGCCGGGCCGGAAAGGAAGGCCGGGCCTTCAGCCTCGTTGTGGGCAGAGAAGTGTATAAGCTGAGGGAGATCCAGCGGTACTGCAAAACGAAGATCATTCCCCAGGCGATCCCGTCTCTGGATGATATCACCGATATCCGCATGGAAAAGGTTCTGGATCAGGTGACGGAGATCATTGAGAGAGAGGATCTGTCGGAGATGATCGATGCGGTGGAGAAAAAGATCCTGGAGGAAGACTACACGGCCATGGATCTGGCGGCCGCCTTTCTGCGCATGTTCATGGGCGACGAGGTGGAGGACACCATTGACGACTTCCGCACAGCCAGGGATCTGGAAGATCTGGACCGGCCGGCCAGAGGCCGCCGGGGAAAACGCGGATCCGGGGCAGACGGGAAAAACGGGAATGAGTCCGGCCGCGGCGGCCGCCGGGGAGGCAGCCGGGAAGATATGGTGCGGCTGTTTATCAATGTGGGGAAAAACCAGGGAGTCAAGCCGGGAGATGTGCTGGGAGCCATTGCGGGAGAGTCCGGAATGCCGGGCCGCCTGGTGGGAAGCATTGACATGTACGACAAGTATACGTTTGTGGAGGTCCCGGAGGACTGCGCTGACGAGGTGCTGGAGGCGATGAAGCACGCCAGAATCAAGGGAAAGAGCGTCCGCATGGAGATCGCGAAGCAGACAGATTAAGAAGAGAGAGAAAAAACGGGGAGAGGCCGCCGCGGCGCTCTCCCCGAAATTTTTTGTCTCCGCTTCCCGTTAAATCAAAACGCTCCGCGCGGGACGAACTGCCGGGTGTTTGACTTTCGCGGGCATCAGCCGAGGCAGAATGACTGCCTCCGTCACGCGCCGATGGCGTTGCCGGTGTACAGCTGATAGTATTTTCCTTTTTCTGCCATAAGCTGGTCGTGGTTACCCCGCTCGATGATCCGCCCCTGCTCCAGAACCATGATGCAGTCGGAATTCTGCACGGTGGAAAGACGGTGGGCGATGACAAAGGTGGTGCGGCCCTTCATCAGCCGGTCCATGCCTTCCTGAACCAGTTTTTCAGTTCTGGTGTCAATGGAGGAAGTGGCTTCGTCCAGAATCAGCACAGGCGGGTCGGCCACGGCCGCTCTGGCGATAGCGAGAAGCTGCCGCTGTCCCTGGCTTAAGTTGCTGCCGTCCCCGGTCAGCATGGTCTGATAGCCGTCAGGAAGGTGCTTGATGAAACTGTGGGCGCCGGCTAATTTGGCTGCGGCGATGCACTCCTCGTCGGTGGCGTCCAGACGGCCGTAGCGGATGTTGTCCATGACAGTACCGGTAAATAAATGGGTGTCCTGAAGCACCATTCCCAGGGAACGGCGCAGATCCGCTTTTTTGATCTTGTTGATGTTGATTCCGTCGTAGCGGATCTTGCCGTCCTGGATATCGTAGAAGCGGTTGATCAGGTTGGTAATGGTAGTCTTTCCGGCTCCCGTGCTGCCCACGAAGGCGATTTTCTGGCCGGGAGTGGCATAGAGCTTGATGTTGTGGAGGACGATCTTGTTTTCGTCGTACCCGAAGTCCACGTCATCGAAGGTGACGTCCCCTTCCAGCTTGGTGTAGGTGACGGTGCCGTCAGCGGAGTGGGGGTGTTTCCAGGCCCAGACGCCGGTGCGCTCGCTGCACTCGGTGAGCGTTCCGTCGCTGTTTTCCTTTGCGTTTACCAGCTCCACATAGCCGTTGTCCGTTTCCGGTTCTTCATCCATCATCTGGAAGATTCTCTCCGCACCGGCGGTGGCCATGACGATGCTGTTCATCTGCTGGCTCAGCTGAGTGACCGGCTGGGTAAAGCTCTTGCAGAGCATGAGGAAGGAGACGAGGCCGCCGACGGTCAGGCCGGAGAGACCGCCCAGAGCCAGGACGGCGCCCACCACGGCGCAGAGCACGTAGCAGATATTTCCCAGGTTGGCGTTGACAGGCATCATAATGTTGGCGAACTTGTTGGCGTTGCAGGCGCTGTCCCGCAGCTGATTGTTCAGCTTTTTAAACTGTTCCAGGCTTTTCTCCTCATGGCAGAAGACTTTTACCACTTTCTGGCCTTCCATCATCTCCTCAATGTAGCCGTTGACCGTTCCCAGGTCCTTTTGCTGTCTGGCAAAATAGAGGCCGGATTTTCCGCTGAGGCGGGAAGTGGCAAATACCATGACGCACACCATGATCAGGCAGATGAGCGTCAGAGGAACGTCCAGGAACACCATGCTGAACAGAGTGGTGATAAAAGTGACGGACGCGTTGATGACCTGGGGGATGCTCTGGCTGATCACCTGGCGCAGGGTATCCACATCGTTGGTGTACACGGACATGATGTCGCCGTGGGCATGGGTGTCAAAGTAGCGGATGGGCAGGGACTCCATGTGGGAGAACAGCTCATCCCTCAGCCGGCGCATGGTGCCCTGGCTGATATTTACCATGATCCGGTTGTAGGCGTAGGCACAGACGATGCCGACAGCGTAAATGCCGGCCATGATGAGCAGGGCATGGGCCAGGGGACCGTAGTCCGGGGAAACGGCCCTGGTCAGGGGAACGATGTAGTCGTCGATCAGGGTCTGCATAAAGAGCGTGCCCCGCCTTGTGACCAGGGAAGAACCCAGGATGCAGAGGATCACAGTCAGGAACGACCATTTATAGTACCGGGTGATATAACGCACGACCCGCCCCAGCATGTGGCACATTTCTTTGACGCTTGCCCTGGTGACGGGAACTCTGGAATTGATTTGTCTCATGATCAGTCACTCTCCTTTCAGCCTTCTGCGGCGGGCTGGTCAAAATCGCCGCCGCCTTTGATCTGAGTCTCGTAGATCTCCTGGTAGATGGCGTTGGTCTTTAAAAGGTTTTCATGGGTGTCAAAGGCGCTCACCTGCCCGTCGTCCAGAACCAGGATCCGGTCCGCATCCTGAACGCTGGAGATCCGCTGGGCGATGATGATCTTGGTGGTGCCTGGAATCTTCTTCGCGAAAGAGGCGCGGATTCTGGCGTCTGTGGCAGTGTCCACGGCGCTGGTGGAATCGTCCAGGATCAATACCTTCGGCTTCTTTAACAGAGCTCTGGCGATGCAGAGCCGCTGCTTCTGTCCGCCGGAGACGTTGGTGCCTCCCTGCTCGATCCAGGTATCGTACCTGTCAGGGAAACGCTCGATAAACTCGTCGGCGCATGCCTGGCGGCACACTTCCTCACATTCTTCCAGGGTGGCGTCCTCTTTTCCCCAGCGGAGATTATCCAGAATGGTGCCGGAGAACAGAACGTTTTTCTGGAGAACGACGGCTACCTGGTTTCTTAAGGTTTCCATGTCGTACTCCCGCACGTCGCGGCCGCCCACCAGCACCTGTCCTTCGGTGGCGTCGTAGAGGCGGCTGATCAGGTTGACCAGGCTGGACTTGCCGCAGCCGGTCCCGCCGATGATGCCGATCGTCTCGCCTGACGCGATGTGGATGTCAATGTCGCGGAGAGTGTCTTCGCCGCTTCCTTTCTTATAAGAAAAGCTCACATGGTTGAAATCAATGCTGCCGTCCGGGATTTCTTCCACAGGGGAGGCCGGGTTCGTCAAGTCGGCCTTCTCCGTGAGAACTTCCGCGATACGCCGGCCGCTGGCGGCGCTCATGGTGATCATGACGAACACCATGGACAGCATCATTAAGGACATGAGCATGCTCATGACGTAGCTGAACATGGAAGTCAGCTCTCCGGTGGTCAGATTTCCCACGACGATAAAATGGGCGCCGAACCAGGAGAGGGCGATCATGCAGCTGTGGATGACAAACATCATGATCGGGTTGTTGAGGGCCAGGCGGCTCTCTGCCTTCACGAACAGGCGGTAGAGATTTTCCGCGGCTTTAAAAAACTTCTTGTTTTCATAGTCCTCCCGCACAAACGCTTTTACCACGCGGATGGCGGAGACATTTTCCTGAACGCTGGCGTTCAGATCATCGTATTTGCGGAATACCTGGGTGAATATCCTGGTGGTGCCGCTCATGATGAGAAAGAGGGCGATGGCCAGAAAAATGATGGCCGCCAGGAAGATCAGGCTCAGTTTCGCGTTGATGAACAGGCACATGAACATGCTGCACAGGAACATGAGGGGAGCACGGACGGCGATCCTCAGGCACATCTGGTAGGCGTTCTGCAGGTTAGTCACATCGGTGGTCATACGGGTGACCAGGCCGGCGGTGCTGAATTTGTCAATGTTGGAAAAAGAAAAGGTCTGGATATTTTCATACATGCTCTCCCGCAGGTTGCAGGCAAAGCCGGACGACGCCTCCGCGGCGAAGCGGCCCGCCAGCACGCCGAACAGCAGGCTGAAAAAAGCCATCAGGAGCATAAGGGCTCCGTAGAAATAAATCTGTCCCATATCGCCCGCCTCGATGCCTTTGTCGATGATGGAGGCGGTGACGAAAGGAATGAGCACTTCCATCAGCACCTCGAGGGCAGTGAAGAGGGGAGTCAGTATGGATACCAGGCGGTACTGCTTAATCTGTCCCATCAGTATACGTATCATATGAGTTCCTCCTTGGATTTTCTTGTTTGATGTTGCCGATAATTTTTGTCAGAATGCTTTCCAGCGCGTCAAGTTCCTCCCGGGAAATTCCGTGAAAGAGGCGCTCTGCCCGGAGCTTCTGGTATTCCTCCGCCGATTCTCTGGCGCGGAGAGCCTTGGAAGTGAGGGTGATCTGCTTTTTCCGCTCGTCCGTGGGGAACGACCGGATATTCAGATATCCTTTCTGCTTCAGCCCTTTTAAGGCCCCGGAAATGGCGGCCTTGGAGATCCCGGTGTCCATCCGGATCTCAGTGGCATTGAAAGTCTGATCCGGAATAGTCAGCAGGTAGCTTAACATGTGATTCTGGGAAGGAGTAAGGCCGGACCCCTTCAGGGCATTTTTTTCATATTGATCTAAAAAAGTACTGGCCTGTTTCAGCAAGCTGACCAGGCGCTGATCGGTCATGACATGGTCACTCTCCTTTCTTTTATGCCGCCCAGATATGCAGCGTTCGGTGAAAGGTTCTCTGCACAAATTGTTAAGAAACGAACTGTTACCAAACGAACAATTTATGGGCTTATGAATCATTATACGCAGAATTTCTTGAATGTGAATTCAAAAGATGTTATTATTGATAAATAAAATTTATTACTGTAAAATGACGGGTCAGGCGGATATGTCCGCATGTCCGTCTGGAAGCTGACGGGAAGGTTAAACAGGAAGGGAGGAGAAAGGCGTGAATACATTTCAGCTGACCTGTTTTATGACGGTGGCGGAGACTCTGAATTTTGCCAGGGCGGCGGAACGGCTGAACATCACTCAGCCGGCGGTGACGCACCAGATCCGCAGTCTGGAGGAGGAGCTGGAGGTGAAGCTGTTTAAGCGCACCACGAGGCTGGTGGAGCTGACGCCGTCCGGATACCTGTTTATCAATGACGCCAGGACCATTCTGGAGACGGCTGTGCGGGCAAAAAAGCGGTTTGAAGATCCGGGGCAGCAGGAGATGACAGAGCTGCGGATCGGGAGCCAGAGCCACACGTATCTCAGAGGGCTGGCGGATACGCTGGACCGGCTGCGGCAGGCGTACCCGGCTGTCCATCCCCGGTTTCAGTCGGAGCCGGTACCGGTGCTCAGAAGAAGAGTGCAGGAGGGGGATCTGGATGTGCTGCTGGATTTCCGGGAGGAGGACGGAGAGAAGCGGGGCATAGTCTACCGGGAGCTTTTAAAGGTGCCGGTGGTGTGCCTCTGCCCGGCGGACCATCCGCTGGCGGCAAAGACCGCCGTCAGCCAGGAGGACTTAAAAGAGGAAAAACTGATCGTAAACGGCCCCATGCACAGCCCGGGGGCGGTGATCCGGCTGCAGGGGGAGATCATTGGAAAGCGCTCGCTGACGGATGTTTATTTTTCTGACTCCCCGGAGACGGCCGCTCTTCTCACCCTGGCCGGCTACGGCATTTCCTTTCTGCCGGATCTGTTCCTTCCCCGGAGAGAGCGGCTGGTGAAGCGTCCCCTCATGGGAATTGAAGAGCTGTCATTCGGCCTTTACTGCCGAAGAGGGGACGCAAACCCGGTTTTAAAAGAGTTTATCCGCATTGTGGAGGACAGTCTGTAAGAGAAAAGGGCCGCGTTTCGTCCGCCTGGTTAGGAAGAAAATTTATGGGGAAAGAGCGGGAAAAACCTTGTGCCGGAGCCGGGAACGGGATATACTGGTGGCATAGGAGGTGCTGTGAAATGATCATACGCAGTAAAAAAGTCTGGATCTCAGGACAGTTCTTTCCGGCGGACATAGAGACGGAGAACGGGAAAATCGTGGAGATCCGGCCATACGGAGAGAAAAGTGCAGACGCGGATTATGGGGAGAAGCGGATTGTGCCGGGATTTATTGACCTGCACACCCATGGTTCCTACGGCTATGACACCAATGACGGGGAGCCGGAGGGCTTAAGAGACTGGATGAAGAGGATTCCGGAGGAAGGAGTGACCGGCATTCTGCCGACCACCGTGACTCAGATGCCGGACGTGCTGACAAAGGCTGTGGCCAATGTGGCGGATGTGATTGACGGCGAATACGAGGGAGCAGAGATCCTGGGAATCCATTTTGAGGGACCGTATCTGGATATGGAATACAAGGGGGCTCAGCCGCCGGAAGCCATCGCCAAAGCTACGGTGGAGCAGTTTGAGGAGTATCAGAAAGCGGCGAAGGGATGGATCCGCTATATCACCCTTGCCCCGGAGCACGATGAGAACCACGCGCTCACCAGGTACTGCTCTTCCCACGGAGTGGTAGTCAGCATGGGCCATTCCGCGGCAACTTACGAGGATGCGGTGATGGGCATTGCCAACGGCGCCATGTCCATGACCCACGTATATAACGGAATGACCAAATATCATCACCGGAACCCCGGGCTGGTGGGAGCAGCCTTCCGCATCCGCGACGTGTACGGAGAAATCATCTGCGACGGCTGCCATTCTCATCTGGCGGCGTTAAACAACTTCTTTGCCATCAAGGGACGGGATTACACCATTATGATCACCGATTCTTTGCGGGCGAAGCACTGTCCTCCCGGCGGAAATTACCAGCTGGGCGGCCATGATATAGAGATCGGAGAGGACGGACTGGCGAGGTTAAAGGGAACGTCCACTATCGCGGGAAGTACGCTCAGAATGAACCGTGGACTGAAGATCCTGGTGGAGGACGCCATGGTGCCCTTTGACGCGGCTCTCAACTCCTGCACCATCAACCCAGCCAGATGTCTGCGGGTAGATGACCGGAAGGGACGGATCGCAGCGGGCTGCGACGTGGACCTGGTGGTCCTGGATGACAATTACGATGTGATCCAGACCTACTGCAGAGGACGAGCCATGCTATAGAGGAAAAATAGAAAAGGAAGATACCCAGAAGAGGTATCTTCCTTTTTTTGTTTTAGCCTTTCCGGCCGGCGGAGTACTGCTTTACCAGCTCAATAAAATATTTTTCCGGCTTTGTCAGGTATTCTCCTTTTAAATAGGCGACGGTCTGGAACCAGTACTGTTTGGGCTGGGTGCTGAAATAGACCATGGGAGCGGCCGGGTCCACGTAGGACTGGGGGAAAAAGGCAGGGCAGACCTGGTTTTTGACCATGTTCACCACGGTGGCAGTGCTGGAGGACTCAAATAGGACTTTGGGGATGAAGCCGGCGGCGCGGAAGGCGTCATCGATCATGCTCCTCATGCGGGTGGTTTTGGCCACCAGGGCAAAGGACTCATTTCTCAGCAGGGTCAGATCCAGGGGCGGAAAGGTTTCCCAGCTGCGGCTGCCGGCCAGGCGGGCCAGAGGATGGGAGGATGGGAGAGCCAGCACCATCAGCTCTTTTAACGTGTCCACGTATTCGATATCCGGATGGCAGATCTTGTCCGTGCGGGTGATGCAGGCCAGAGTGACGTCCTTCTGCAGGAGCATGGATTCCATCTTTTTTACGTGGGCCTCATGGATGGAAAAAGTCACGTTGGGATACCTGCGGCGGAAAATTGGGTAAATGTGGGAAAACATCAGGGAGCCCTTTTCCGGCGAGTAGGCGACGGAGATCTCCCCCGCATTTTCATCAGAAATGTCCTGGATGATCTTGTAGGTTTCCTTTTTCATATCGATCATCCGGTGGGCGGTGGCCAGATAGATTTTCCCGGCAAAGGTGGGGATCATGGTGTGCTTTCTGCGCTCAAAAAGGGGAACGCCCAGCTCTTTCTCCAGACGGAGAAGCTGCTGATTTAAGGCGGACTGGGTGAGAAACAGCTTTTCCGCCGCCCTGGAAATGCTCTGCTCCTGTTCGATCGCCACGATATTTTCAATTTGTCTTAAGTCCATAAATTCCTCCTTCTCCCTTTCTCTTTCACAATCAGAGTTACTTAATTGTATTAAGAATAGAAATAAAAATCAATAAGTTGAAATAAGAGATATGTAAAATTATAATAAAAATATCTTAAAAATCAATAAAAAATGAATGAAGGGAGATAAAAATTATGGCATTCCGCTGTACGAAACCAACACCGCATCCGGTAAAAACGCTGGCCTATGAGCCGTGGGAGCTGGCTATTGAGCCGTTCCAGGTAGCTCCTCAGACCTGGTACGTGGCAGGACAGACCTGGGTAGGCTGCTATCTGATCGACACAGGAGACGGACTGATCCTGATCGACACCGCCATTCCGGAGAGCATGTACCTGCTTGTGGATTCCATCTACCGTCTGGGCTTCAAGCTGAGCGATGTGAAGAAGATCCTTTTAAGCCATGCGCACTTTGACCACTGCGGGGCGGCTGCTGCGATGAAGAAGCTGACGGGAGCAGAGCTCTACATGTCCAAAGAGGACACAGAGTTCTACAAGAAATGTCCCGAGGAGACGCTGGTTCTGGATCCGGACTCCCATCCCCAGTACTTTGAGGTGGACAAGTATTACTCTGACGACGAGCCGGTGACTCTGGGAAATATTTCTATCCGCACCATCCTGACTCCGGGCCACACCATCGGCTGCACCAGCTTCCTGTGGGATGTGAAGAATCCGGCTACGGGAGAGACCTACGTGGTGGGAATGCACGGCGGCGTGGGAGCAAATACTATGAACGACGATTATTATTCTACCAGCAAATATCTGACTCCAGATCTGAGAGACCGCTTCATAAGTGATGCGGATAAATTAAAGAAGATCCATGTGGATATTGCCCTTCCCAGCCATCCCAACCAGATCGAGATCGTGGACCGGGCAGGACAGTACACGGACGAGAATCAGCCTTACTTAGATGACACTGTCTGGGCAGATTTCATCGACGAGAGAGTGAGACAGGTAAAGGCCCTGATGAAATAAAGAACGAAAGACCCATGCGGGGTAGGAGGAATTGTAATGGAAATGTATATTGTGCTGGCGGTCACGCTGTTTATGATGATCATGTTCATCTGGCACAAAGTGCCATTCGGCGTTACAACGATGACCTGCTGCATCATTCTGGCGGCTGCGGGAATCTTTGATGTAAAGACAGCCTTCAGCGGTTTTGGAAATCAGATCGTAGTTCTGATCGCTCCCATGCTGGCGCTGAGCGCTGTGCTGGGAAAGACCAGCCTGGTGGCGAAGATCAGCAGTCTGATGGATATTATGAAGAACAAGAGAGGAATTCTCCTGGTTCTCACAATCTATATAGTTGGAGCGATCTTAGCCCAGTTTATTCCCTCCACGGCAGTGCTCACCATCATGGTGGTGTTCCTGGCCACTCTGGGAAATACGGGAGATATTACCACGAAGAGAATTATTCTTCCCCTTTTGGGCGTGCTGTGCGCCTGGAAGTTCCGTTTCCCCATCGGAATGGGAGCTTCAACCTTTGCAACCTTAAACGGACTGTATGAGGGAATCATTCCGGATCCCCAGTACGCTTTGACCATGCTGGATCCGTTTATCTATGCGATCCCGTCCATGATCGTGCTGACGGTTTACTGCCTGTTTGCCTGGAAACTGATGCCCAAGGAAGGCGTGGTGGACCAGTCTGCTTTAAAGCAGTCCAAGAAAACGGAGCTTCTGCCCCACAACCAGGAAATGATTGTTTACGCTGTATTTGTACTGGTAATGGCGCTGATGATTCTCAATAAATGGACTGGTGTCCTTCTTTACCTGGCGCCCGGCATCGGCGTGCTGCTTCTGATCTACTGCGGAGTCCTGAAAGTGGATGAGGCGGTGAAATCCATGACTTCTGACATGGTATGGATGATCGCCGGCGTGCTGGTTGTGGCTGACGCTCTGGGACAGTCCGGAGCCGGAGATGCCATCGGAAACCTGGTGCTGGATATTCTGGGCGCTCAGCCGGGATCCTTCACCGTAATGCTGGTGTTCTCTGCAGCTACCGTTATCATGACCACCTTCATCTCCAACATGGCGACTCAGACCGTTCTGATCCCCATCGCCGCTTCTGTGGCGCTGGCCGGCGGCTGGGACCCGAGAGGTCTGGTGCTGATCATTGGTACGGCCAATATGTTTGCCGTAGGTTTCCCGTCCGGTTCCGGCGAGGCGGCAGTAGCGTTCGCAGCCGGCGGCTACAACCCGGTCAAGGTGCTGAAATTTACGGTGCCGTACATGATCCTGTCCATTGTCACCTGCGCGCTGACAGCAGAATTTATGTATCCTCTTTATTAATTTGTTAAATATATAGAAAGAACGCAGACGGTTCCCACTCATCCGTCTGCGTTCTTTTTTGTTTAACAGGAAACTTCGTTCCCTGCTTCCTGATTTATGATGGAAAAATATCCCCCGATCCGCTATAATAGGAAAAAATGGGCCGGCTGTCCGGCCGGAAACAGGAGGGAGACAGATGGCAGTGCCGAAGGATCCAGTGATGCTGCTCAGCTACGTAAACACCAAGCTGAGAGATGAATATTCCAGTCTGGACGAGCTGTGCCGGGCGCTTGGGGAGAGCCGGGAGGAGATGGAGAAAGCTCTGGCGGCGATCGATTACGAGTACAGCCCGGAGAAAAACCAGTTTGTGTAAAAAGGAAGGCCCGGGGATGGAGCAGATCGCCCGCCTCCGGACAAAAGAAAAACCGTCTGACCACTCTCGCGAATGATCAGACGGTCTGGGAAACCTCAGATGTCTATCTTGTTTTTGTCCATTTTCCGCTGGGATTTACGTAGTAGTTGTCGATCCACGTATCGGCAGCCATGGAGCCGTCTTCGTAGCAGAAGTACCATGAGCCGTCCACTTTGATCCACCCTGTCTTCATGGTGCCGGAGGCATCCAGATAATACCACTTTTCGTTGTCCTGCACCCACCCGGTCAGAGCTGTTCCGCTGTCGCTGTAATAGTGCCACTTGGAGGTGCTTTCATCCTGCACCCATGTGCCCGCAAAGACAGAGAACGTATTCATGATCAACAGGGAGACGACTAAGAACAGAAATCCCGAAATCTTTCTTTTCACAAAGCATCTCTCCTTTTACACCTTTTCCTTTATTGTAGCATTCTCCCAGGAAATTTTCCAGTGTCAAATACTTACGTATTTATTACAGAGGACAGTCAGAAAGGAGGAAACATGAAATTTTACACCACTTATCCGTCTCCTCTCGGGCAGCTGACCCTGGCCGGAGACGGGGACTATCTTACGGGCCTCTGGATAGAGGGGCAGAAATATTTTGGAAGCACGCTGCCGGAAACGGCGGAGAGGCTGGATGATCTGGCGGTATTTGAGCAGACGAAGGAATGGCTGGACCGGTATTTTTCCGGTCGGCGCCCCCTTCCGGCCGAGCTTCCCCTGAAACCGGAGGGGAGTGAGTTCCGGCGCCTGGTGTGGGAGCTTTTATGCCATATCCCTTATGGAAAAACGGCCGCCTACAAAGCCATTGCAGAGGAAGCGGCAGAGAGAATGGGGAGGAAGTCCATGTCCAGCCAGGCGGTGGGCGGAGCGGTGGGGCACAATCCCATTTCGATCATTATTCCCTGCCACCGGGTGGTGGGGACAGACGGCAGCCTCACCGGTTACGCCGGGGGAGCGGAGAAAAAATTATGGCTTCTGAAATGGGAAGGGGCGGATGTGTCCGGCCTGTTTTTCCCTGGAAAGCCGTAAAAAACTTTTCGACATAAGCTCTCTGTACAGCTTCATAGGTATTGTGTCGAATTTTCGTTTAAAATGCAGATCTTGTGCGTAGTCGAAAATCGGATAATTGAGAGAATGCGAGAATTGACGAATCCTGTCGAACTCTGCGGCGGATTTTGCTTTGCAAAAATTTGGAAACGTCTTATAGTGTTATTGCGATATCAATGAGCGAAAAGGGAGGCTCCTGACATGAGTGAGACAGATACCATAGTTTTGCTGAAGCAGGAAAATGAGAGATTGAAAAGAGAAAATGAAATACTGATGGAGACTGTGTGCCAGATCAGGACGACGGTCAACCGCCTGATCGACCGGTACGTGATAAGAGGCGGAGCGGAAAAGGACCTGCCGCGGGAAGATGGGGAGAATTCATTCGGGCGTTGTGAAAAATTAGAAAAGGAGCTGTCGCACTAAATAATTAGTGCGGCAGCACTTTTTTGCAGAGAATAAGAGCCAGGTCTGTGCAAGGCCTGGCTCTTGGTGTAAAATTTATTTATGCGACTAAATAAACTCTTACAGAAAGAT
>DWWL01000010.1 GCA_019119775.1 Candidatus Lachnoclostridium pullistercoris
TATTTCTGGCAGTCACATACCCGCCGATCTCCACAAAGCTGTTCTCATCAAGTAAGGACCGAATGCGGTTGCCTGCTGATGTCTGTGCTGAATAACTCATTTTACAGCCCTCCATTTTGTAGTATTTTTACTAGTGGTTAAAGTTTTAACGATCCACTTTGCAGCGAATCAAAAAATTTCTGCCGATTATAATTGTATACTTGCTTTTGGCAAATTTCAAGTCAATTTTAGGAAATTCAGCTGAAATCTGACAATATTCAGTTAGTCTCCGTTTTCTCCAGGAATCGTTTTCCAAGAGTGAAGCCTCTTCCCCGAACTTCATTGACCCGGTTTACGATCATAAACGCCTTCGGATCGCACTCCATCACCAGACTGCTTAACTTCGGCAGCTCCCTGGCGTTTAAAACGGTCATGATCTCATAGGACTCCTGACCCAGGTAGCCGCCCTTGATGGACACAAACGTGGTTCCCCGGTCCAGCTTTTCCTGGATTCTGCGGTTGATCGTTTCGTAGGCCCCGCTGATGATCTTTACCTGCATCTGAGAAGTGCCTATCGTCATGATCTTGTCGATCACAACCGTGTAAATGATGATCAGGATCACGCTGTAGAGCATTTTTTCCAGCCCGGCAAACAGGGCCTGGACGATCAGAATGCAGAAATCAAACACATACATGCTGATCCCCACGGGAATTCCCGCTTTCTTTTTCAGGATCAGGGGAGGAATGTCCATGCCGCCGGTGGAAGCTCCCACCCGGAGCACCAGGCCCATTCCCAGCCCCACTAACAGGCCGCCGATGACTGCCGCCAGCATTTTATCCTCTGTCAGGCCGGCCGGCACCGTCTGCTGCACCACTTCCAGGATCAGGGGAGAATAGAAGGTGCTGATAATGGTCATCAGGGCAAAGGCCCGCCCCAGGATCGCCGCTCCGGCTAAGAACAGCACCACGTTAAGCACCGCCAGGACAGCCGACACCGGAATCCCGGTATAGTGGTTCACCGCCAGACCGATGCCGGTGGCGCCTCCCATCATCATCCCCGCCGGGATCAGGAAGCCGCCGATCCCCAGGGCCGAAATGGTATTTCCCGCAAATACGCTTAAAATTGTGACTACTCGTTTCATCTTTGTCTCCTTTTACCGCTTTAGTTCTTTACAATAAACGATTTCCAAGAGAAAAAGGCAGGCCAGCCGGCCTGCCTTCCTCGTTTATCCAGAAAAGTATAGCACTCTAGGTCCGGCTCCGCAAGAAGTATTTTTCCAGCACATCCTCCAGGCACCAGCGCATGGTGATCTCCGCCACGCTGCCCCTGGCAGTCACCGGAAAGGAGGCCACCGTCTCACCGTTCAGCGAATAGACCACCCTCCCCGCCTCGTCTCCCTCACTAACAGGAGCTTTTAAGCTCTTCACTCCCTCATATTCCACAGACACCTTCTCACCTTCCTTTAAAAGAATCTTAAGCTCCCCCTCTCCGGCGCCTGGGGCTATGGAGATCTCCGCCCGGGCCTCCTCACTTAAGTCTCCGCTCTCCGGCACGCCGTTTTCCACCAAAACGGGAGAAAAGCTTCTCTCCTGCCACACATCTTCATATTCGTACTGGTCCAGGCCGTACTCCATCAGCTCCCTGGTGTCCGACCACTTGTATTCCTTATGAGGCGGCCAGCCGCAGCCCAACAGGGCCACGATCAGGGATTTCCCATCCCGCTCTAAGGCCCCCACGTAGGAATAGCCGGCCCCGCCCGTAAAGCCGGTCTTCCCGGACAGGGCTCCGTCCATCATGGACAGGAACGCATTGTGATTGACGCAGGAGTAGCTGCCTTTTTTCTCCAGATCGGAAAAGGAACAGCTGCCGGTGCGGGTGATTTCCAGAAATTCTTCCCTGGCCGGGGATTCATAAAGGCAGTATCTCATTATCCTAGCCAGATCCGCCGCCGTGGTGGAGTGGGGCCGTTCTCTCCCGCTCCCATCTCTGGAGACGCCGTCCAGGCCGTTGGGCGTCACAAACCAGGTGTCCCCGCATCCCAGCTCTTCTGCCTTCTCATTCATCTTATGCACAAAGACTTCCACCGAGCCGGACACACATTCCGCCACCGCCACCGCCGTGTCATTGTGGGATTCCAGCATCAGGGACAGGAGCAGGTCTTTGAGATAAAACTTTCTCCCGGCCGGCGCCCCCAGGCGCACTTCCGGCTGGGAGGCCGCCAGGGAGGAAAACTCTGCCACGTCCTCCGGCTCTCCGTTTTCCAGGGCCAGGATGCAGGTCATGATCTTGGTCGTGCTGGCCATGGGACGGCGCTCTTTTTCGTTTTTTCCATACAGAATCCGGCCGGAATCCCCATCCATCAGCACCGCCGCCTGGGCATAAAGCTCCGGCTCTTTTTCTTCCCCGCGGGCAGTCCCGGCCGCCCCGCCTTCTAAAAACAAAATGACGGCCGCCGCCGCGACAGCCCGTCTCAAACCCCTTAATTTCATCACGCCGTCTCCCGCCCATACTCTGTTCATTGTATTCCGTCCCAGGCGGAAATATTCTGCCAAAGTCCGCTCAAATATTCTGCCAAAGCCTGGTCAGTCTCCCTGGCGGCAAAAGCGGCATTTCCCTGTTATACAAAAAATACCGGCACCGGTCATCGCCTCCCTTAAAGCGGTGACCGGCGCCGGCCGGCATTCTTTCTGTCACTGTATGCTGTCAATCCATTCCTGCAGCTCTTCTTCAGAAACGCCTGAGCTGAAACGCTGTCCCTCCAGCCAGCTGCCGCTTCCCGCCAGTTCCTCCAGAGTCTCTGCGCTGGAACCGATGCCGCTGCCGCCGGAAGTGCAGAACGGAATGACCGTCATCCCGTCAAAGTCATACTGTTCCGCAAATGTGTCCATGATGCGGGGAGCCTGCCCATGCCAGATGGGGTATCCCAGATACAGCACATCGTACCCCTCCAGATCCAGCGCTTCGCCGGCAATCTCCGGGCGTGCATCCGGGTCGTTCATCTCCAGAGAAGTGCGGCTCTGGTCATTCCCGTAATCCAGGTCCTCTTCCGTATAGGCTTCTGCGGGAATGATCTCATACAGATCACCGCCGGTAATCTCCGCAATGTTCTCCGCAGCATTTTTCGTGTTTCCGGTGGCCGAAAAATAGGCGACCAGAACTTTTTCTGCCTCAGTTTCCGCCGGCGCAGAAGCTTCCTGCTGTGACGGAGCTTCCGCCCCTGTCCCTGCGCAGCCTGCAAGGCAAAAGACTGTGCCGGCTGTCAGAAAAAGGGCCAATAATTTTTTTACGGATCTCATTTTAAACTCTCCTTTAAGATTTTCACAATCTCCTCATGTTCCAGAACCTTATAGCCGCCGGGCCGGATGATGGTGCCGTCAGCAATCCCTTCCACCATATCCTCTTTCGCTCCCAGATCTGAAATATTCATGACAAGCCCCAGCTCTTTCATCCACGTTTCCATGGCCTCAAGCCCTTCTTTCGCTGTCTGTTCGTCCGTCTTTCCTTCCGGATCCACATCCCACACATTGACAGCGAACCGTTTAAATTTCTGTACTCCATAAGGCAGAATATGGCGGTAATAAGGAAGAGAGACTGCTGAAAGCGTCATGCCGTGGGCTGCATCGGTGTAGGCTCCTACCGACTGGCCGATCATGTGCACCATCCAGTCCGTGGATTTTCCGCGGGATACAAGGGTATTCAGCGCCCAGGTTGCCGCCCACATCAGATTGCTTCTCGCCTCATAATTCTGCGGATCTTTGTTGGCAATCCGGCTGGAATGGATCACGGAGCGCATCAGACCCTCGCTGATATAATCGCTGGTATTGTCATCCTCTCCGGAGAAATACTGTTCGCAGATATGATTGAAAATATCGTAGATGCCGGAAACCATCTGATAATGGGGCAGCGTCAGCGTATATTGGGGATTCAGAACGGCAAACTTCGGCATGATCTTCTCATCCGCAAAGACATGGCCGATCTTCTGATGGGTGTGCGGATTGGTGATCACCGCCCCCGCGTTCATCTCAGACCCGGTTCCCACCATGGTCAGGACACAGCCCACCGGCAGTGTCTCGCAGGAAGGCTCCTCAAAGCGCAGATAATATTTCTCCCATGGATCCTCCTCACAGTTTACGGAAACAGATACGGCTTTCGCGTAATCGCAGACCGAGCCGCCTCCCACAGCCAGCAGAAAATCTGCATGGTGATCTCTCGCGATCTGGATTCCTTCATAAAGTTTGTCCACTGTCGGATTCGGCATCACGCCGGAAATCTCCGCTACATGTTTTCCATTTTCATTCAGAATACGAATCACATCATCATAAATGCCATTTTTCTTGATGGAACCTCCCCCGTAGATCAGAACAACATTTTCTCCATACTTGGGAAGTTCCGTATTCAGACTGTTCAGCGACTCATCGCCGAAATACAGTTTTGTAGGATTGCAGAACGAAAAATTTCCTAACATCACAATTCCTCCTGACATCACTTTTTATTCTGACACTCTGTCAGCAGATTCAGTATAGTACTGTTCTGACATAGTGTCAATATGTTTTTTCATCTTTTCTCTCCGGACGCTCCCGCGGCGGCCATCCTCCCATTTCTGCTTTCCGAAGAGCCATGGCAGAATTTTGGATAATTTCTTGCAATCGAACATACATTCTGTTATAATGAATTCACCAAAGACAGCCGGGGATTCCCGGCAGGAGAAGGGAGAATGGGAATGGAGCGGGAACGGCTGATTTTTCATATTGATGTGAATTCTGCTTTCTTGAGCTGGGAGTCTGTGGAACGGCTGAAAAAGGACCCGGACGCTCTGGATCTGCGCACCATTCCCTCCGCCGTGGGTGGGGACGCCAGCAAGCGCCACGGCATCGTTCTGGCCAAATCCACCCCCGCCAAGGCATTCGGCGTCACCACGGGAGAGCCCATCGCCAGAGCACTTCAGAAATGCCCGTCCTTAACGGTGGTCCCCTCTCATTTTGAGATCTACACCGCCTACTCCAGAAAGCTGATCCATCTTCTGGAGGACTACACCCCGGACATTGAGAAATTCAGCATTGACGAGGCATTTCTGGACATGACAGAGACGATCCACCTGTTCGGCACGCCCACGGAGACGGCGGACGCCATCCGGCGGCGGGTGCGGGAAGAGCTGGGCTTTACTGTCAATGTCGGCATTGCCCCCAACAAGCTGCTGGCCAAAATGGCCTCCGATTTCCAGAAGCCGGACCGGACCCACACCCTGTTTCGTGAGGAGATCCCCGGCAAAATGTGGCCCCTGCCCATCCGGGAGCTGTTTCTGGTGGGCAGCTCGGCCCAGGCCCGGATGGAGGCCATCGGCCTTCACACCATCGGCGATCTGGCCTACTGCGATCCTGACGTTCTGCGGGCCCAGCTGGGAGACAAATATTCCCGCACAATCCTCGATTACGCCAACGGCATCGACCGGGATCCGGTGGAGCCCCGCGCTCCCGCCAACAAAGGCTATGGAAACAGGATCACCCTCTCCCGGGATGTCTCCGACATGGCAGAGGCCAGACAGGTCCTCCTCTCTCTGGCGGAGACAGTGGGGGCCAGGCTGCGGGCGGATCAGGTGCTGTGCAGCCAGGTGTGCGTGGAGCTGAAGGACTGGCGTTTCCGTTCCTTTTCCCACCAGGGACTGCTCCAGTTTCCCACCGACTCCACATCTGTGATCTATGAGGAAGCCTGCCGCCTGCTGAAGGAATTCTGGGACGGAACGCCGGTCCGCCTCATCGGCGTCCGGGCCGGGAAGATCTCCGGCCATGAATTCGTGCAGATGAGCCTGTTTGAGACAGAGCAGGACCGGAAACGGCTGAAGATGGAGCAGGCGGTGGACGCTATCCGCAGCCGTTTCGGCACTGACAGCGTCAAGCGGGCCAGCTTTTTAAAAAAGGACTCCTTAGTGGACCACGCCGCGTCCAAACACAAACACCTGGGAAAAAGGATGGAAGACTCTGATGACAAGAACTCTGGAATATCTCATTGAAGAAACGGCCGCTGACATGACGGCAGAGCAGTATTTGAAAAAAATCGGCTGCTCCAGAAATGTGCTCTCCCGGCTGAAGGCCGCGCCGGACGGGATCCAGGTGGACGGGACGGCCGTGTTTGCCTCCCGCCGTCTTTCTCCGGGGGAGCATCTGACCCTGCATCTTCCGGAGGATCCGCCCTCTGAAAAGCTGGATCCCGTTTTCATGGACCTGGATATTGTCTATGAAGATGAGGACCTGCTGGTGATCAACAAAGCGGCCGGAGTCCCCGTCCATCCGTCCCAGGGCAACCACGGCAACACTCTGGCCAACGGACTGGCCTGGTACTTCAAGGAAAAGGGAGAACCGTTCGTGTACCGGGCGGTCAACTGCCTGGACCGGGACACCACCGGGCTGATGATCGCGGCAAAAAACATGTTTGCCGCCTCCGTTCTCTCTTCCATGGCGGCTGCCCGGCAGATCCGGAGA
Source organism: Candidatus Lachnoclostridium pullistercoris (assembly GCA_019119775.1). Classification (GTDB taxonomy): domain Bacteria; phylum Bacillota; class Clostridia; order Lachnospirales; family Lachnospiraceae; genus Lachnoclostridium_A; species Lachnoclostridium_A pullistercoris. Next base: position 6,457 of record DWWL01000010.1, read on the forward strand.
GAATATCTGGCCATTGTCCTGGGAAAACCGGAGGAGAGCGGCACCATCGACGCCCCCATCGGCCGCAAGGCCGGTTCCATCATCGAGCGGACAGTGGATTTCTCCTCCGGAGAGCGGGCCGTCACCCACTACCGGAGAGTTTTATACCGTCCTGATCTGGACGCTTCTCTGGTCCGGCTGCGCCTGGAGACGGGGCGGACCCACCAGATCCGCGTTCACATGGCGTATATCGGCCACCCTCTTCCCGGGGATTTTCTCTACTGCCCCGATTATTCTCTGATCCGCCGCCAGGCGCTCCACTCCCATCAGCTGACCTTTCTCCATCCGGTCACAAAAAAGGAGCTCCATTTTGAAGCTCCTCTTCCCGACGATATGCGCTTTATTTCTGCGGACACGGCAGCGGCCGGTCCTTTTTCTCTCAATTGAGCTGTCTGCTGACCTATCTGTGAAGCCATCCAATTTTCGGCTGCTGTCCTTCTGTCCGTCTCCGGCGGACAGGGTCCCGCTCTCCCCTCCAACTGTCATAAGGGGCGGCGCAGGCCCTTCGGATAGTGATTCTTCAGCATTCCGCCTGCCTGCTTTCCCCAGCCCAGAGAATATCCCTCTGCCGTCACCAGGGTCCATCCCTTTTCCCCGGAACGGGAAAGCGCCTCTCCGCCGATAAACTTTCCGGCCTCTTCTTCGCTCAGCCGGCAGACTCTGGCTGCCTCTCGCTCCTTAAGAGCCGCCGCCAGGGAGTGGGCCGGTTCCAGACGATTGCGGCACACAGCGGCCACGTGAAGGCCGGGGCGAACCACCTTCAGTCCGGAAAAATCCGGCAGCTCTTCCGGCAGCAGATAAAGCTGGTCTCCGAACAGAAACCATTCTTCCCTGTCCTGCAGCCATTCTGCGCCGGGGCAGACCTCTTTCAGCAGCTCTCTCACTTCCCGCAGAAGAGCCTTGTCCTTCACATAAGCCGGATAGGCAGTCCCTTTTTTCCGGCCGCTTTTCCGGTTCCCGCTTTCCGGCTCCCCAGACTCCCACGCACCTCCTTCTTTTTCCAGCAGCGCCAGGTAGTGGCCTTCCCCTTCTGCCAGGTGGGGCCAGATCCGGTGCGTAAAAGCCAGATCCTCCCGGCCGCTCTCTGTCCATTCCGGCCGTCCGGCGGAGAGGCCGGGGAGCGTTCTGTCCCGCACCACGGAAAATTCCCCATGGCGGTCCAGAAAACGGGTGATCGTCTCCTCATCCTCCTCCGGGGCGAAGGTACAGGTGGAATAAACCAGCTTTCCGCCCGGGCGGAGCATGCGGGCTGCCGATTCCAGAATCTCCTGCTGGCGCTCCACGCACAGCTTCACGTTTTCCAGGCTCCACTGCAGCCTTGCCTCCTCGTCCTTACGGAACATTCCCTCCCCGGAGCAGGGCGCGTCCACGATGATCCGGTCAAAAAACTCCGGGAACCAGGGAAGGAGAGCCGCCGGAGAAGCATTGGTCACTGCCGTCTCCCGGCAGCCCATCCGCTCCACGTTCTGGGACAGAATCCTGGCCCTGGCTGGATGAATCTCATTGCTGACCAAAAGGCCCGTTCCGCCTAAGAGGGAAGCCGCATGGCTGGTCTTTCCCCCGGGGGCAGCGCACAGGTCCAGAACGCGCTCTCCCGGCTGCGGGTCCAGCAGAGACACCACTGCCATGGCGCTGGGCTCCTGAATATAGTAGGCGCCGGCCTCATGAAAAGGCGATTTTCCCGGCCGCACCTCCCCGCTGTAATAAAATCCGTCCTCCGTCCACGGGATCTGTTCCAGGTTCCAATGGGAAAACTGCCGCAGGAACTCTTCTCTCTCCGCTTTCAGCCGGTTAAGACGCAGTCCCTGCGCCCGCTCCGCCCCATAGCTCTCCATAAAACGGCCGTATTCTTCTTCTCCCAATAATCGTCTCATCCGCTCTTTAAAAGCTGCTGGAAGTTCTGTCATCTCTGTCCTCTCCGCTGCCTTCCTCTGTGACAGGAAACAATCCCCAGTATCGGCTTTTCCCGGCGGGGCACAATAATTTCCAGTGGAAGGAGCATGTATTATGATCTATGATTTTCTTGCCTACTGCCTGATACCGGCTGTCTCCGTCTGCCTCGCCGGCCCCGGCAGCTGGACTGACACCAATTTTTCCATTCTCCGCAGCAGCGGAATGTCAGGCGTTCTGTTCTTGTCCTGGGGAGCCGTCCTGATCCTGTGCTTTTTTCTCTGGTTCCGGGATATTTCCCAGAGACTTTCCGCCTCCAGAGCGGCAGACCGCTTCGCAGGGGCCGCCGGCCTGATCCTCAGTTTTGCCCTGCTGACGCCCTATCTTCCGGAACAGTTTCCCTTCTGGTCCAGGCTGCACTTTTACTGCGCCTTTCTCTCCCCTGTTTTATTTATGATCGGGCTTCTTCTGCTGCTTCTGCTTTTCCGCAGGGAAAACCCTCTGCTGGCGCGAAGATTTCTGTCCGGGTTCTGGCTGATCGCCGGCGTCTCCCTGGCCCTTCTGTGGGCGGCAGGAATGGTGACCAGCGCCCTGGAAATCTTTTTCTCCTCCGCCTGCTCTGTCTTTTTAAGGCGGCTTCACCGGCGGGTCGTCCAGACCGGATAGGAAAGATTCCGCCCCTGCGCGCCGCATTCCATAGGTAAAGAAAACCGCATACCTTTTCGATATGCGGCCTTCTCGCTGTTAAAACTCTACTTTGTCCTCCGGATCGCCGATCCCGTCGTTTGCTACATAGTATGCAACGGACTCTTCCGGCTTGATGTACAGATGGATGCTCTTTAACTCCGCATCTGCGTGCTTCTGTGCAAAGTCTTTCTTTGCATTCTCCAGCACTGCCTGTGCATCGATCTGTCTTCCGCCGAACTCAATCACGATCTCTGTCGCCGGCTCAGCCTTCTTTACCGCAGGCTTCTTTGCAGGAGCCTTCGTCTCTGCCTTCTTCGCCGGTGCTTTTGCTGCTCTTGCAGGAGCCTTTGTCTCTGCTTTTACAGCCGGTGCTTTATCTGCTGTCTTGGAAGTTTCCACTGCCGCGGCAGTCTCTGTCTTCACACTTGCCTTTCTGGGTGCCATAATTTTTTCCTCCTCGTAATCTTTTCCTCAATATTCAAGTATTACAAGCTGCCTTTGTCTAGGAATTATCGAGGAGAATTATACCCCCGATTTTCTGATTTGTCAACACGGCCGGGGCTGGGCGGCTTTCTGCAGGTGCGGGCGGGAGGCGTTCTCCTGATCCTCAAGATACCGGAGAATCTTTCCGTAGGCCGCAGTCAGCTCCTCCATCGTGACCCGGCAGTTGGCAGGACTGGTGGACGGCAGCGGGATCGGCGAGAATCCTGTCTCCTTCTCACAGTACTTCCGAAACAGGGCCGCAGCCTTTGTCCCCGTGGTAAAAACAGCCTGGATCGGCGCATGGTCCAGGATCCGGCTCATGTCGTTGGGAACCGGATTGCGGATGCTGGTATCGTCAGCGCCGCGGATCTCACAGCTGGCCAGCACATCCCACACGGCAATGCCGTGCCGCAGCGCCATGGCCTTCTTTTCACTGATCGTTTCCGGGCAGGGCTCCCCCAGAACCTGAGCCAGAACTGGCCAGAACCTGTTTCTGGGATGACCGTAATAAAAGCCCTGCTCTCTGGACTTTGGCGAAGGCATGGTTCCCAGGATCAGCACTCTGGAATGGCTGTCAAACACCGGCGGAAACTGGTGCACTACCGTCTCCTTCGCATGTCTGTCCGTCACGGTTTTATAATCCTTTCTGCCTGCATCATGCACTGGGCGATCTCGTACATATTGGTCACTTCTCCCACCTGCAGTCTGTCCAGAAGGTTAAAATGATTTAAGCAGGTCCCGCAGGTCAGGATGCGGACGCCCCGTCTCTCCATCTCCTGCAGATCCTCCAGCACGCCGGAGCCCTCCGTGGTCAAAAATACTCCGCTGTTGTAGAACAGGATTTTCTCCGGCAGTCTCTCCTGCTCTACCATCGCATAGAGAAATCCCTTCATCAGCAGACGGCCAAGTGCCTCGTCACCTTCTCCCATGGAATCGGAGGAGATCACCAGGATCGTCCCGTGGGCCATCGGACCGGCGGGGGACGGCCTTACGGCTGAGAGCGGCGCCCGAACCGGCTCTGGACGGGGAACTGGGTCCGGGTGGGGAGCCGGATGCTCCGGATGGGGAAGGGGATGCTTCGGGCCGGGTGCAGCCGGATGAGGCTCCGGCACCTCCGCTCTCTCCGGAGCGGGGCCATCAGTTCCCAGAAGCCTTCCCAAAACAGCTCCTGCGTCGGACAGATCACAGGTATCACAGCCGGCGTCCCAGTCGTCTTCTGTTTTCGGACCATCGCCCGCTTCCGGCCTTTCCTCCTGCTTTAGGCGCTCCATTTCCTCCAGAAGCTCTTCCTCAACCTCCTCTGCCTCGCGCACAGGCCCTCTTCTCTTATCCTGCGGGCGAACTTTTTTCTGTTTTTCCTCCGGCAGGCCCCGGACTACCTCTTCCTGCTTCCGGTCATAAATATCAAAATAAGAATCCACATCTCTCAGGGCCTTCTGGCCAACCAGAATCTGAACGGCGTACTCCTTGTCCCCGCTCTTTTCCCAGGAGGTGGAAAAACCTTTGTATTCCGCAAACTTCTCCAGGTTCTGCACAGCAGCCTGATTGTCCACCAATACCAACAGCTCCCCGGCAATCATATCGTCTGTTTTCTTCTTCACGGCCACTACAGGCCCGGGACAGGCAACGCCCCTCATATCAATCGTCTGTTTCATGACTCTCTCCTTTTTCCTTGACACCGCCTCAGAAAAACTGGCAGCCGGTTTCTGATTTACTCCCCTATCATACCATATTTTCTGACGAATGGAAAGGCGCAGAGACAGACCTCTCTCCTTCACAGAGACAGACCACTCTCCTTCACCGGTATTTCCGTTTCCACCTCTCAAAATTCCAGTGCTCTAAAAATTCTTCCGCTCCCCGCCTGCCGTTCTCAAACAGCGTTTTCTCCTCGTCCTTTCCGATTCCAAAGTCAGTGGAGCGTATGTTCTTCCAGACCTCTCCTGATTTTACCGCGGTGGAAATCTTCACCGTCCGCTCCCCATCTCCCGGCGCGATGCGGCTGCGGTCGATGGCATCCAGGCAGGTTTCCACCACCGCCTGCACATAATCGGGAAACGTCCGCTCTTCCTGGCAGCAGGAAGCCGAAAACTCTCCGTTCCAGAACTGAAATCCGAAAGCCGGCCATTTTTCTCCATCCATCAGCCAGAGAGGATAATTGCTCAAAAGGCCCCCGTCCACGATCAGGTGCCGGCAGCCATTTCTGTCTGTCAGCCTGCAGGGTTCATAAAATACCGGAATGGCTGAGCTCATCTGCACTGCTTTCCAGACCGGAAACTTTCCGGGCTCCAGGCCGAATTTCTCCAGATCTCCGGGAAGAATCAGCAGGCGCCCGGCTGTGACGTCACTGGCTGTGATCCAGAGTTTCCGCCCTTTCTTCCAGATATCCTCAAATGTCTTTACGCCCTTTCTCTCCAGAAGCTCTTCCACCCAGTTTCCCAGATATTCCATGGGATAAATGCCGAAAGACACCGCCAGGGACAGCCCCTTTCCGAGTGCGCCAAGCCGGCCCGGCCAGCCATTTCCCTTCAGCTTCCCGTAATCCAGCCGTTCCATCTCCCTAAAAAGCTCTCCGCCGCTGAATCCGGCAGCCAAAAGAGCGGCCACCACCGCACCGGCGGAGGAGCCGGCCAGATGAAAGAAACGGTATCCCGCCTCCTCCATGGCACACACCGCTCCCACATGGCCGATCCCCCTCACTCCGCCGCCCTCAAATACTCCGCTGCAGCTGTCCACCATTTTCCTCCGGACTCTTCCTCACTTCAGCCTATGCGGCTGCCCCATTCTCTCATGCCCGGGATCTGCCGTCTGACCACGCAAAGCTGGCATACCCGCCGGGCTGAAAATCCCAGCGCAGGATAACCTGCGCAGCCGGTTTTCCATGTGCTTCTGCAATTTTTATAGGAACAGGATTCGCAAACACTCCGTTCATTCCCTCTGCAAAAGGTTCCCACGGTGAACGAAGTTTCCGGTTATACAAAAAATCTGCCGGACAGCGAAATTCCGGCAGATTTAAGAAAATACTGGATAGTCTTCCCCGTATGTCAGGAACTAACAGCCAGCAATAACTGACATCTCTATGTAAAATCGTTTTACCGCTTCTGTTCTTCCGTATAGCGGCGGATGTTGGAAGCGTTCACATATTTCTGAACCTTTCCATCCTTGATCAGCACCAGCGTGGGGGCCTGCATGATGCCGAACTGGTCAGACAGCTCCGGATTTTCCTCCGCGTCAATGACCTGATAGTCCATATCCTTTAAAAATTCCTTCGCCGCCCGGCAGTTGGGGCAGGTCTTGGTGGTGAAAAGGTACATGCCGGCGTTCAGGGACCGGGGCTCTGTTCCGGCGGTAGCATTCTCCTCCGCTCCTTCCGGCTCATTTCCCAGATGGGATGCCTTCACTCTCCAGCCGCCGTGGAGAACGTCGTAGGTCTTCCGGTTCTTGTACTCCTGGAGTTTTCCTTCGTTCCAGTTCTTCACCGGACGGTAGTAGCCGGTGATCCGGCTGTACACCTCCGCCTCTTTTCCGCAGACCGGGCAGGTGAAATGCTCTCCTGTCAGATATCCGTGATCCTTGCAGATGGAGTAGGTGGGGGAGATGGTGTAATAGGGCAGCTTATAATTGTCCGCGATGGTCTTCACCAGCTTGGCCGCAGACTTCCAGTCCGGCAGCTTCTCGCCCAGAAACGCGTGGAACACCGTTCCTGAGGTGTAGAGGGTCTGCAGTTCGTCCTGGATGTCCAGGGCGTCGAACACATCCGCCGTGTAGCCCACCGGCAGATGGGAACTGTTGGTGTAGTAGGGAGTTCCGCAGTCGCCGGACGCCGTCTTAATATCTGGATACCGCTCCACGTCGTGTTTTGCCAGACGGTAGGAGGTAGACTCCGCCGGAGTGGCTTCCAGATTGTACAGATCCCCGTACTGTACCTGATAATCGGACAGGCGCTCTCTCATGTGGTTCAGCACCCGCTTTGTAAATTCCTGAGTCTCCGGATGGGTCATATCCTTTCCGATCCACTTCGCATTCAGGCCGGCTTCGTTCATTCCCACCAGACCGATGGTGGAAAAATGATTCTCAAAGCTGCCCAGATATCTCTTGGTGTAGGGGTAGAGGCCGCCGTCCAACAGCTTTGTGATCACCTCCCGCTTTACCTTTAAGGAGCGGGCGGAAATGTCCATCATGTGGTCCAGACGGCGGAAAAAATCCTCCTCATCCTTTGCCAGGTAGGCGATCCGCGGCATATTGATCGTCACCACGCCGATGGAGCCGGTGCTCTCGCCGGAGCCGAAGTAGCCTCCCGTCTTCTTTCTCAGCTCTCTCAAATCCAGGCGCAGGCGGCAGCACATGCTGCGGATGTCGCTGGGCTTCATGTCGCTGTTGATATAGTTGGAGAAATAGGGAGTGCCGTATTTTGCCGTCATCTCAAACAGAAGGCGGTTGTTTTCCGTGTCGGACCAGTCAAAATCTCTGGTGATGGAGTAGGTGGGGATGGGATACTGGAATCCGCGGCCGTTGGCGTCGCCCTCGATCATCGTCTCGATAAACGCCTTGTTGACCATGTCCATCTCCTTTTTGCAGTCCTTGTATTTAAAATCCATCTCTTTTCCGCCGACGATGGCGTTCATCTCCGCCATGTCCTCCGGCACGGTCCAGTCCAGAGTGATGTTGGAAAACGGCGCCTGGGTGCCCCAGCGGCTGGGGGTGTTCACGCCGTAAATAAAGGATTCAATGCACTTTTTCACCTCCGGGTAGGACAGGTGGTCTGCCTTCACGAAAGGAGCCAGGTAGGTGTCAAAGGAGGAAAATGCCTGGGCGCCGGCCCACTCATTCTGCATGATCCCCAGGAAGTTCACCATCTGGTTGCACAGCACGGACAGATGCTTTGCGGGGGAGGAAGTGATCTTTCCCGGAATTCCTCCCAGTCCTTCTAGCAGCAGCTGCTTTAAGGACCAGCCCGCGCAGTAGCCGGTGAGCATGGACAGATCGTGCAGATGAATGTCCGCATTGCGGTGGGCGTCGGCAATCTCCTGGTCGTAGATCTCAGACAGCCAGTAGTTGGCCGTCACCGCCCCTGAGTTGCTGAGGATCAGTCCGCCGACAGAATAGGTGACGGTGGAGTTTTCCTTCACTCTCCAGTCCTCCACCTTCACGTAGCCGTTCACCACGTCCTTGTAGTCCAGGATGGTATTTTTCATGTTGCGGATTTTCTCCCGCTGTTTCCGGTACAGAATATACGCTTTCGCCACGTCGGTGTAGCCGGTCTGCTCCAGCACGTGCTCCACGCTGTCCTGGATCTGTTCCACGCCGATGGTGTCTCCGTCCATCTTGTCCTGAAAATCGGCTGTCACCCGCAGGGAAAGCAGCTCCAGGATCTCGTTGTTGAATTCCTTTCCCGTGGCCTTAAATGCTTTCTTAATCGCTTCTGTTATTTTATTCAGGCTGAAATCCGCCTTTTCTCCGTCTCTCTTGATGACGTTGATCATGTCCCCTTGCTCCTTTCTTTGCGCCGATGGCGCCATAGCCCCCATTATAGCAGACCGGATAAAAAAACACAATATCTATGTCCGGCAATTCTTTCCAAACAAGATATTGTGTTTTATTATCATTTCTAATAGATTAATTACGCCTGTGCGCGGTGCTTAGTCCTCTGTCTTTCCAGGGAGTACACGGGCAAAAAGCTCCGCCGGCACATAGGCTCTCACGGCGATCCCATCTTCCCGGTAATCCTCGCTCAAAAGTTCTCCGTATTTTCGGATCTGCTGGATCTTTCCCGCCTGGGAGTAGGGATAAACCTGCTCCAGATACACTTTCCGGCTGCGGAGAATGGACTCCAGAAGCTCCGTCAGCTGGTCTATTCCTTCCCCGGTCCTGGCGGATATTTTCAGCTGATAGTCCGCCTGCATGTCCCGGAGAACCTGATCTTTCCCGATCAGGTCGATCTTGTTGAACAGGGTGATAAACTCCTTGTCCTCCACTCCCAGCTGCTTTAGCGTGTCGTACACCACATACATCTGCACGTCCATCTGCGGATTGGAGCTGTCCACCACATGAAGGATCAGATCGCAGTATTTCGCCTCCTCCAGAGTGCTCTTAAACGCCTCCACCAGATGGTGGGGGAGCTTGCGGATAAAGCCTACCGTATCGGTCAGAAGGATCTCCTGTCCGTCCGGCAGGCGGTAATTTCTGGTAGTGGGATCCAGGGTGGCAAACAGCTTGTCCTCCGCCAGAATGCCGGCCCCCGTCAGGCGGTTGAGCAGAGTGGATTTGCCGGCGTTTGTGTATCCCACGATGGCCGCCCGCAGAATGTGGCTCTTCTCCCGCTGCTGTCTGGAAAGCTCCCTGTGGCGCTGCACCTGCTCCAGCTCGCTTTTCAGCTGGCTGATCCTCTCGTGGATCCGCCGGCGGTCAATCTCCAGCTTGGACTCTCCCGGTCCTCTGGTGCCGATGCCGCCTCCCAGACGGGACAGGGAATTGCGCAGGCCCACCAGGCGCACCGCCCGGTATCTTAACTGGGCCAGCTCCACCTGCAGTTTTCCCTCTCTGGTGGTGGCGTGGCGGGCAAAAATGTCCAGAATCACCATGGTCCGGTCCATGACCTTTGTCTCCAGGGCGTCCTCCAGATTTTTTAACTGAGCCGGGGACAGCTCGTCGTCGCAGACGATGCCTGTGGCGTCCGTCTCCCAGATCAGCTCCTTTAACTCGTCGATCTTTCCTTTTCCCAGATACGTGCCTGGATGAACTTTTTCCCGGTTCTGGATCAGCCGGCCCACCGCCTGGCCGCCGGCCGTTTTTACCAGTTCTTCCAGCTCGTCCAGAGAGCTCTCCGTGTCATCCCCGTCAGATACGCTCACTGCCGTCAGGATCACCCGCTCCTCTACTTCTTTGATCTCAATCAGCTCTGCCATGATCTCCTACCTTGTCTCTAAAAACCGGATTTCCCGTTCCAACTCCGCCCCTGTTCCAAAGGAGGCGGCATACTGTCTGAAAAGCTCCAAAGCTCCGGCAAAATCTCCGGAATTCTCAAGAGCCACCGCGCGGTTCCACAAAAGGGTGCCGTACTCTTCGCTGCCCGGCTGGGCTAAATCCATTCCCTGCTCAAAGTAGCCGGCAGCAAGCTCTCCCTGACCGCCGTTTAAACAGGCCAGTCCCAGAAGGCCGTAGGTCCTGGCGGAAGCCGTGCCGGATGTCAGAATCCGGTCAAAAGCCGCCTGGGCCTTCTCCATGTCATCTGCTCTCAGCCACGCCTCCCCCAAGGCCGCCATAGCCTCCTCCATCACCGGCGAGACTTCTCCCCGGCTCTGTTCCAGACCGGCGGCCGCCTGCGCGTCCGCCTCTGCCTCCGCCGTCATGTCCTGGGCGGCGTAAGCCATGCTCCTTAAATAGTAATAATCCGGCTCCTCTCCGTCCACCTGGAGCAGCACGTCCCAGGTGTGGGCCGCCGCCGGGTAATCTTCCGCCTTATATTCTGCTTCGCCTCTGTATTTTAATACATCCAGCTCAAATTCTCCCACCCGGCCGTCTGAATGGGCGATGGCCTCCTCAAAGGAAGCGATGGCTCCCTCATAGTCCCCCTGGTCCATCTGCTCGATTCCTTCCAGCCGGTATTCTTCCCTGGCCGGATCCGCACTCTGACAGCCCCACAAGAGAGACGTTCCCAGAAGAACAGCCGCCAGAACTGCCTTTACGGCCGGACGCCGGCCGGAGCCGTCTTTATGCTCTCCTTCAGAGCCGTTTTTAAACCTCCCCTTACTGCTCATGCCTTCTCCTTTCCCGGTCCTGCGGCCGTCTTCCTCTCCGGACGTTTCGCCGTCTCAGTTTTTCCCCGTGCTTCCGTGGCCGCCCCGGTCTTCATTTCCCAGCACGTCCGTCTCCTCAAAGGTGACTGCCGGCTGGTGCTCCATAATGCGGAACTGGCAGATCCTGTCGTTTACATGGATCACCGTGTCCCGCAGGGCGTAGGCGGAGAAAAACCACTGGTCATTGTCCCCGCAGTACGTCTCGTCGATCACACCCATGCTGTTGGTCTGGATCAGGCCGAAGTTTTTGAAGGTGCTGCTCCTGGGCACCACATGAGCCTCATAGCCCTTCGGCAGCTCCATGGCCACTCCCAGGGGAATCAGGGCAGACTCTCCCTTTTTTAAACTCACCTCTTCTGCCGCCCGCAGATCGATCCAGTCCGACTTTCCGTCCACATATCTCAGTTTTTCAATCTTATCGGAAAAGTATTTGATTCTGATATTCATTATTTTCTCCGTTTTCCTGGTATATTTTGTTCTTCTTTTCACTTCTCACTGACAGTGCAGCACGGGCTCTCCGGTGAGCAGACTGGGCTGCACGTCGATCACCCGCTGGTTGGAACTGCCTTTCCAGTGCAGATTGGCGTCTTTTAACGCCTCTACAAACTCTCCGTCCACCACCACGTCTACCTTGCGGATCAGAGGCAGGTCGCGGATGGCCTCCCAGCTGTAGCCGGTGTAGAGCCAGATGGTCTTATTGGGAAATTTTTCTGAGATCTCGTCGATCAGCTCCCCCATATCCCGGCGGTTGTCCGGGTGCAGAGGGTCGCCGCCGCTTAACGTCACGCCGGAGACGTAGGGTTTTTTCAATTCCTCAAACAGCTCCTCCTTCGCCGCCTGGTCAAAGGGGATCCCGCCCCGGATGTCCCAGGTCACCGGGTTGTGGCAGCCTTTGCAGTTGTGATTGCAGCCAGCTACCCAGAGCACAACCCGCAGGCCGTCTCCGTTTAGCATATCGTCTTTCGTTATATTGTGATAGCGCATGTCTGATGCTCCTTGTTCTGTTATGTTCCCGGCATCCCCGTCCGAGGGGCACTGCGCACGCCCCGCTGCGGCACGGATGCTGCCGTCCATGGCAGTATATCATATGCGGGGAGGTTTGTCACGGGGAATGTGGGGGAGGCCGAATTGCGTTTATAAGATTTTCGATGTATAATAATAAAAATGAGAATCACTATAAGCGGTTGAGTGAATCACAGTAATGAAGAACACGCTCTTTCTATTCTGTTGCTCATTTGCGAGTATTTGAATTGCAGCATCAGAAATATATGCGAAACAGTTCATACAAACAGAACGCGCACGGTGCATTCTATAAAATCATTGAAAAAACTACGGAGGTAGCTCCAATGGCTGAGACCAATACAAGCAATATTGGATTTGAAAAACAGATTTGGGATGCCGCTTGTGTCCTTCGCGGCAACATCGACGCTTCAGAATATAAGTCAGTTGTTCTCGGGCTGATTTTTCTGAAATACATCTCTGACCGTTTTGAGGCAAAGTATCAGGAACTTTTGGCCGAGGGCGATGGCTTTGAAGAGGATAAGGACGAATACATGGCGGAGAATATCTTCTTCGTGCCAGAAAATGCAAGGTGGAGTGTTATTTCTGCTGCTGCTCACACGCCTGAGATCGGTACGGTCATTGACGAGGCTATGCGGAGCATTGAAAAGGAAAACAAGCGGCTCAAAGACATTCTTCCCAAGAACTTTGCCCGTCCTGAATTAGATAAGAGACGTCTCGGTGAGGTCGTTGACCTCTTTACCAACATCCAGATGATCGACCATGGGAACAGTAAGGATATTCTCGGGCGAACCTATGAGTATTGCCTTGCCAAATTCGCCGAACAGGAAGGAAAGCTCGCAGGCGAGTTCTACACTCCTTCCTGCGTTGTTCGCACCCTTGTTGAGGTATTACAGCCCTACAATGGCCGTGTCTACGACCCCTGCTGCGGTTCTGGCGGTATGTTTGTCCAGTCCTCAAAGTTCATCGAAAATCACGGCGGGAATATCAAAAACATCTCCGTATATGGGCAGGACTCCAACCCTACTACATGGAAGCTGGCGCAGATGAACCTTGCCATTCGGGGTATCGAGGCTGACCTTGGCAAGTTCAGTGCTGACACCTTCTTCAATGACTGCCACCCACAGCTCAAAGCAGATTTCATTATGGCGAATCCTCCCTTCAATCTTTCCGGCTGGGGTCAGGACAAGCTTCTTGATGATGTGCGCTGGCAGTATGGTACGCCTCCGGCCAGTAATGCCAACTTTGCTTGGTTGCAGCACATGATTTGGCATCTTGCCCCAAACGGGCGGATTGGCATGGTACTTGCGAACGGTTCACTGTCCTCTCAGTCCGGCGGTGAAGGTGAAATCCGAAAGAATATCATCAATGCTGATCTTGTAGACTGCATTATCGCTATGCCTTCTCAGCTCTTCTACACGACACAGATTCCGGTATCGCTCTGGTTTCTTGCCAAGAACAAGAAGCAGAAGGGCAAAACGCTGTTCATTGACGCGAGAAAGCTCGGCACGATGGTTACGCGAAAACTGCGCGAACTAACAGACGAAGACATTCAGAGGATTTCAGATACCTATAACGCTTTTGTCGATGGTACGCTCGAAGATGAGAAGGGCTTCTGTGCTGTTGTGACCACTCAAGATATTGCTAAGCAGGATTATATCCTCACGCCAGGGCGCTATGTGGGTATTGAAGAACAGGAAGATGACGGTGAGCCGTTCGAGGAAAAGATGAGCCGTTTGACCTCCGAGCTTTCAGAATTGTTTGCAAAATCCCATGAGCTTGAGACTGAGATCAAGGAGAGACTGGGGGCGATTGGGTATGAAATCTAATTTAAGGTCTGTATCAATAAGAAACATATGTCTTGGCATTTATGATGGCCCTCATGCGACACCGCCCAAAAGCGATACAGGTGCAATTTTTCTGGGAATACCTAATTTTGTGAATGGGAAACTGAATCTGAGTCCATCAAACATTAGATATATTTCAGAGAAGGATTTTCCTAAGTGGACAAAACGAGTGACTCCTAAGGCTCATGATATTGTTTTTTCCTATGAAGCAACGCTGAACCTTTATGCGATTATCCCTGATGACTTTCACGGGTGCTTAGGAAGAAGAATGGCACTCATACGCCCTGATGAAAGCGTTGTAGATTATAGGTTTCTCTATTATTATATGTTCTCACCTGCTTGGCGTAAGGAAATCGAACGCCATAAAGTGAATGGTTCCACGGTTGATCGAATACCGTTGGTATCATTTCCTTCTTTTTGTGTTAACTTACCGAATATGTGTACTCAGAAGGCTATTGCTGATATTTTATTTTCAATAGACCAAAAGATAGATGGTAACAACAAGATAAACGATAATTTAGCGGCTTAAAGCTGAATACTGGACACATCAAGCTCGCCACTCATCAGCTTCGGCAGAAGGCTATCTCGTAACCGTTTGAGCTTATCATTTTCGATGGCATTGCATTTTATCTGCTCAAACATAGGTGAAACAATACCTTGGTACTCGGCTATCTCTTTAGTAGTAGGTAAAATCAGTTCAAAAGCAAGGGTATCAGATGGTGTAGTCCTTTGCCTACTACCTGTCGATCCTGTAACATGGCTACACATAAAATCTGAAAACGAAGTGCTGTCTATAACTGAATATAAGAAATCAGAGATTTCTTGCTTTTTAGCCTTATAGACTATGAACTCAGTTGAACAGACGGCATTTGCCGTTAGGCAATACGGCTTCCAGACTCGCTTTGTTGTTGGATTCAGTTTTGAAATCATAAAGCAAGTATCATCCACAACAAACTTGTTGCTTTTAATCGCTGTTGATAGTTCAAACACTGGAAAATGTGCTTCATCAAAAGCTGGAATGCTGTAATGCTCAAGTAGCATTTTCGGTTCTTTAGCTGGATTGAAACTCTTTTTTGAGATAGTAGCTACATCACCGAGCTGTACAATACGCCAACCAACGGGCAAATTGCTGCGATCTACTGTTTCAAACCGCTCATGATATAGCAGCTCGGCTTGCTGCTCTAAATTATCGTTTATCGCTCTTGTCGCCTATTGAGTGACCATTAACCGCCCCAATGCGGTATGATTAGATTTAGAAAATGGGAGGTATGTGCAATGGATATACAAGAGACAATTAGCCGAGCCAGAAAAGAATATAAGGACTATCTGCG
Organism: Candidatus Lachnoclostridium pullistercoris; assembly: GCA_019119775.1. GTDB lineage: Bacteria > Bacillota > Clostridia > Lachnospirales > Lachnospiraceae > Lachnoclostridium_A > Lachnoclostridium_A pullistercoris. Next base: position 21,547 of record DWWL01000010.1, read on the forward strand.
CGAAAAACATTCTGATTGGGCCGAAAGTACCCTAAGCACCCATGTTTCGGATGCTTTCTACCTTTACCAAAATACCATTGCCCTCTCCTTCTGGAAGTGCTTTGAGAATGACGAATCAATGGCCGCGGCTAGGCAGGATATTCTCGAATATTTGACGCATGATGTTATGTCAGAACGCGCCGAAGAGCGCACAACCGGTTATTTCAACGACCTCAAGATGCTCAAAGAGTTCTTGGACTCAAAGGGCGGTGTAAGAAAGTATGTGGGGCCGGAGTATGATTGCGAAGTAACCGTCTACAAATATGCAAAGATGGCCTATGATGGCAAAATGCCTTCGGATGACGCTGTTACTGCCTTGTGTAAAGAAGTTCCTTTCTTCGGGGAAACATCGCATAAACTTATGGTCATGTTGTTCGCTTCCATGATAGAAGGGACAAGGTACACCCGCCGGGGCAATACTGAAACAACGATTTACTTTATCGTACATATAGGGCAGGACTATGGTAAAGATTGCATGAACAACGCCCTGAAAGCTACCTATGAAAACATCAAATACTACTATGAGCAGACCGGAAATAAGTCCAACAGCATTCGCCGGGGTTGCACAAAGGTAGCCAAAAACAACAATATTGATATAGACTTCAGCGAGAAAATGTTTGAAGGGATCATCCCGAAAGAGTCCTCCGACACCACTCTTACAGTCGATGACACCGCCGTCCGGTATTGGTTATATGCTGCTGGCGATGGTTCAGCCAACTGGGAAAGCGATTATGCTGATGGTATTATGGCTATTGGCTGGGATGACATGGGCGATCTCATGCAGTACAGCTCCAAGGAAGAAATGCGAGCTAAAATGCGGGAAGTCTACGGAGGGACGAGCTCGTATAAAAATCAAGTTCACGCCACATGGCAGTTTGCAAATGACATCAAACCCGGCGACATCATCTTTGTCAAAAAAGGCAGAAAAGAAATCATTGGCAGAGGCGTTGTTGAGGGCGAGTATGTATATGATCCCGCACGCGAGCACTACCGCAACACCCGTACTGTCCACTGGACAGACAAAGGATTGTGGGAACATCCTGAACAGTTGGCAATGAAGGCACTGACCGATGTAACGCCTTATACCGATTTTGTAAAAAAAACGCAAAGCCTTTTTGATGGAGATAGCACCGATGTTGCTATCCAAGACGAGTATGAAGAGGAACGGACTTACGATCCATATACCGCCGACGATTTCCTGCATGAGGTATTCATGGATGAAGGCCGCTATAACACCCTCAAGGCTCTCTTACTGACGAAAAAAAATGTGATTCTTCAAGGTGCACCGGGCGTCGGCAAAACCTTTGCGGCAAAGAGGCTGGCCTATTCTATCATGGGAGAGAAAGACACGAACCGTGTCAAGATGGTGCAATTCCATCAGAGTTACAGCTACGAAGACTTTATCATGGGTTTCCGGCCCACGGAAACAGGCTTCGAGTTGAAGAAAGGCGTTTTCTATGAGTTCTGTCGTAAGGCCACAGAGGATGACCGTCCTTACTTCTTCATCATTGATGAGATCAATCGAGGCAACTTGAGTAAGATTTTTGGCGAATTGTTCATGCTCATTGAAAGCGATAAGCGCGGAGTTGAGTTGCAGCTTCTCTACGCGGACGAGCAGTTCTCCATTCCAAGCAATGTTTACATCATCGGCATGATGAATACAGCAGACCGTAGTCTTGCCATGTTGGACTATGCGCTGCGCCGCCGTTTTGCATTCTTTGAAATGACACCGGCATTCAACTCGTCTGGTTTCAGAGCATATAGGGCGAAGATCAAAAATCCAAAGTTCGACCGCCTAATTGCCACAGTGGAACAACTTAATGATATGATAGCGAATGATGATTCTCTGGGCGAAGGTTTCTGCATCGGTCATAGTTATTTCTGTACGAACACCACTGTCACAGACGATTGGATGAAGTCCGTAGTAGAATTTGAGCTGATCCCGCTGCTCAAAGAATACTGGTTTGATGAAGCCGCGAAAGTCAAAGATTGGAGCCGTACTCTTCGAGAGGTGGTCAAATGATTCCCATTCGTAACATCTACTATATGCTGGCCTATGCGTTCCAAGTTTTGCACGAACAAGGCTATAAGGATGTTGCTGCTGAGGATTTCAGAAACACCGCAGAGCTGTTGGCCGCTATCCTATGCAAAGGCGTGTCTGTTCAGATTAAGCGGGGATTATGCAGACAGTACATAACAAATGAAGAACCGCTGGTTTTCCCAAGAGGAAAGCTGGAAATTGGAGAATCCATTAAAACCCAAGTCCTTCGTAAAAAACAGATCATCTGCGCCTATGATGAGTTTTCGGTCAATGCCTATACAAATCGCATTATCAAAACGACAATGACCGTCCTGCTTCGTGCAGATATTTCAAAGGTAAGGAAAAAGGAAATCCGCAAGTTGCTTGTCTTCTTCGATGGCGTAGATACTTTGGACGCTCATAACATCAACTGGAGCATCCAATATGACCGCAATAATCAGACCTACCGGATGATAATTGAAATATGCCGGTTTGTTCTGAAAGGACTGCTGCAAACGACCATAGACGGCTCTACCCGTATCATGGATTATGCGGATGATATGACAATGGCAAAGCTGTATGAGAAATTCATACTGGGCTATTATCAACGGGAGCACCCTGACATCCGAGCATATTCCCCGCAAATCGCTTGGCAAGTGACAGATGGGTACAGAGCGCTTCTTCCTACCATGCAGTCTGACATAGTGCTTTCAAACAAAAGAGCCAGAAAGACGCTTATTATCGACGCAAAGTTTTACACGCACAATATGCAGATGAAAGCCCCCTATATGACGCAAACGCTCCACTCAGGTAATTTGTACCAGATTTTCACTTATGTCAAGAACTGGGACGCTGCGCCCGGAGAAACCGTTGCAGGGATGCTTCTATATGCCAAAACAGACGATGCTGTTCAACCGGATGGAGATTACCAGATGAGCGGCAATCAAATCAGCGTAAAAACTCTCGATATGAACTGCGAGTTCGCTGTGATCGCAGGGCAGCTTGACACGATTGCAGAAAGGATTAGATGATAACACAGCAGACCAAACAAAGGAGCAACAGAAATGGCAGGATATTATACCGAATCAAATTATGAGAACGCAGTTCTCCAACTACTTAACGAAGGACTTGGCTATACCTATGTCTACGGACCGGATGTGGAACGTGACTATCATTCTCCGCTCTATGAAGATGTCCTATTGCCATCTTTGCAGCGTATCAATAAGGGACTGCCTCTGGATGCCATCAATGAGGCTCTCTACAAACTCAAGAACTTTGAATCCGGCTCACTGCTGCAAAAAAACATGACCTTTACCGATTATCTGCAAAACGGTATCTCGGTAAAATACTTCGTAAACGGCGAGGAACGCTCCACCCTCGTCTACCTTGTTGACTTCAAAAATCCTGCCAATAATGATTTTACTGTTGCCAATCAGTGGACTTTTATAGAGAACTCGGAGAAGCGCCCGGATGTAATCTTCTTCGTCAATGGCCTGCCGCTTGTAGTAGTAGAACTGAAATCCCCATCCCGTGCAGAAACGGATGCTTCCGACGCATACCGCCAGCTTCGCAACTATATGTACGAGATCCCTTCCATGTTTATCTACAATGAGGTCTGCGTCATGAGCGATATGACGACCTCCAGGGCTGGAACAATTACCTCCGGCGAAGATCGTTTCATGGAGTGGAAAACTACGGACGGAAGCTACGAAAATACTCAGTATGCTGCCTTTGACACCTTCTTTGAGGGCTTGTTTGAAAAGAACCGTTTCCTTGACATCCTGAAAAATTTTATCTGCTTCAACGTGGACGGCGAAAAGACATTCAAGGTGCTTGCTGCCTACCATCAGTATTTTGCGGTCAAGAAAGCGATTGTCTCCACCCAAAAGGCAACCGTCACGGATGGTAAGGGCGGCGTATTCTGGCATACGCAGGGCAGCGGAAAATCGCTGTCTATGGTGTTTTATGCTCACTATCTCCAAGAAGCTTTGGAAAGCCCGACAATCGTTGTGATCACGGACCGCAACGACTTGGATGACCAGCTCTACGGTCAATTTGCCCGTTGTAAGGATTTCCTGCGCCAAACGCCGCAGCACGCTCAAAACCGCACTCACCTAAAAGAGCTGCTTGCAAACCGTCAGGCAAACGGTATCATCTTTACAACCATGCAGAAGTTCGAGGAAAGCGGTGAACCTCTTTCCGAACGCCGGAACATTGTCGTTATGGCGGATGAAGCACACCGCAGCCAATATGGATTAACGGAGAAAGTAGTCATCCGTCAGAAGGAAGACGGAGAAGTTGAGGCCAGAACAGTCATCGGAACTGCTCGCATCATCCGTGATAGCCTCCCAAACGCTACATACATCGGCTTTACCGGCACGCCAATCTCTTCTAAGGACCGCAGCACCCGCGAAGTATTCGGCGATTACATCGACATTTACGACATGACTCAGGCCGTTGAGGATGGAGCAACCAGACCGGTTTACTATGAAAGCCGTGTCATTCATCTCAAGCTTGATGAAAAAACACTGCACCTCATAGATGACGAGTATGACCTGATGGCACAGAATGCCGATCCCTATGTTATTGAAAAGAGCAAAAAAGAACTCGGCCGGATGGAGGCAATCCTTGGAGCCGACCAGACAATCCATTCTCTGGTGGATGATATTCTTGACCATTACGAAAACTACCGTGCCAATCTCTTGACTGGAAAGGCAATGATTGTTGCCTACTCCCGCCCCATTGCCATGAAGATATACAAGCGGATTTTAGAGCTGCGTCCGGCTTGGACAGAAAAGGTTGCCGTTGTCATGACACAGGGAAACAACGACCCCGAAGAATGGCGGGAAATAATCGGTAATAAGGCGCATAAAGAAGACATGGCGAGAAAATTCAAGGACAACGACTCGCCTCTTAAAATTGCAATCGTTGTGGATATGTGGCTGACAGGGTTTGATGTTCCTTCCCTTGCCACAATGTATGTCTATAAGCCAATGGCCGGTTACAATCTTATGCAGGCTATTGCCCGTGTCAATCGCGTTTTCAAGGATAAGGAAGGCGGATTGGTTGTAGACTATGTAGGAATTGCTGCGGCGCTGAAACAAGCCATGAACGATTATACGACGCGGGATAAGAAAAACTACGGTGACACGGATGTCAGCAAAGCTGCATACCCGAAGTTCCTTGAAAAGCTGTCTGTGTGCCGCGATCTGTTTCATGGTTATAACTACGAAAAGTTTATGACCGGAACCGACCTGGATAAAGCAAAAGCAATTACCGGAGGTGTAAACTTCATTCTTGGGAAGAATGTTTCGGAGCAAGACCTTCCTGACAATGAAAGAACGCAAAATATCTATGTCAAGGAAGCTTTTCTGCTCAAACAGGCACTTTCGCTGTGCAGTAGCTTGGTTGATGAAAATATGCGCTTTGAAGCGGCCTTCTTTGAATCTGTCAGGACTATGATTGTCCGGCTTTTGTCCGGCGGCACCGGAAAAAAGTTCACTCTGCCGGAAGTGAATGAGCGGATCAACGAGCTGCTGAAACACAGTATCAAGAGCAAAGGAGTAATCAATCTTTTCTCGAATGTGAAGACAGAATTTTCTCTGTTCGACCCTAAGTTCCTTGAAGAGATTGCCAATATGAAGGAGAAAAACCTTGCTGTTGAACTCCTGAAAAAATTGATTGCCGAACAGGTGTCGGTCTACCGGCGAACCAATATCGTCAAATCCGAGAAGTTTTCTGAGCTTATTCAAGGCGCAATGAACCGCTACCTGAATGGGATGCTGACCAATGAGGAAGTCATTCAGGAGCTTTTGAAGCTGGCAAAGGAGATCGCCGATGCGAACGCAGAAGGCGAAAAATTGGGATTGACTGCTGATGAGCTGGCATTCTATGATGCTTTGACCAAACCTCAAGCAATCAAGGACTTTTATGAACATGATGAGTTGATTGCCATTACAAAAGAGTTGACAGATCTGCTCCGTAAGAACCGGACGATAGACTGGCAGAAGAAAGAAAGTGCCAGAGCCGGTATGCGCCGGTTAGTCAAGCGCCTTCTCAAAAAGCATAAATATCCGCCAGAAGGCATGGATGATGCAGTTCAGACCGTAATGAGCCAATGCGAAATGTGGACAGATAATGTAATGGTTGTATGAATCAATAGCAGATGATAACAATGCCGAGCTTAAAACGCCATGAAGATCTCTCATCTCCATGGCGTTTTCTCTTCTCATATTCTGATCTTTACAGCTCTTCTCCGTTGCTTGCGATCACTTTCTTGTAATACTCAAAGGAATCTTTCTTGCTCCTCTTTAAGGTACCGCTGCCGTCGTTGTGGCGGTCCACATAGACGAAGCCGTAGCGCTTCTTCATCTCACCGGTTCCGGCAGAGACGATGTCGATGGGGCCCCACCACAGGTAGCCCATGATGTCGCAGCCGTCGGCGATGGCCTCCTTCATCTCTCTCACGTGGTCTGCCAGGTATTCGCAACGCTCCGGATCGTGGATCCGGCCGTTCTCATCCGGCTGCTCGTCCAGGCCGATGCCGTTCTCCACCGGGAAGATGGGGAGTTCATAGCGGTCAGTCAGCTCGTTGCACACATAGCGGAATCCCTTCGCGTCAATGGGCCAGCTCCAGGGTGCCGGTGAGGATTTGGTCAGGTAGGGGTTGTGAACGCCCTGCGCTCCGCCAGTGTCCGCTCCCATGCTGGCTTCCTTGCTGTACACCGCGCTTCTGTAGTAGCTGAAGCCGATGTAATCGTTGGTGTAGGCGGCAAGAAGTTCCTTGTCTCCAGGCTCCATCTCCGGCTCGCAGTCCTCCTCTCTCCAGATCCGGTACACGTAGGCCGGATAATGGCCGCGGCACATCACGTCCGTGAAGAACCAGGACACGCGCTTAAACTCCAGCGTGCCGAAGGCGTTCTCCGGATCGCAGTTGAGCGGATAGGTGGCGATGGTGGAGAAGCTGCACATCACGCCCATCTTCGCCTGGGGATCGATCTCTCTGCAGGCTTTCACTGCCAGGGAGTTGGCCACGAACATATTGTGGCATGCCTGATAAATATCCTTCTTCGTCACTCCGTCAAGAGGCAGGGAATCCTTGTGGGGATGCTTTCCGATCACGCCGGCTGCGGCAAAGCTCAGCTTGAAGGCGTTGTTGATCTCGTTGAAGGTCATCCAGTATTTTACCTTGCCCTTGTAGCGCTCGATCACCGTTCTGGCAAACTTCTCGAAAAAGCCCACCAGCTTCCGGTTGGTCCAGCCGCCGTACTCAGTGATCAGGTAAAGAGGCGTCTCATAATGGCTCAGGGTGATCACCGGCTCCATGCCGTCGGCGATGATCTCGTCGATCAGGTGATCGTAGAACTCCAGTCCCTTCTCATTGGGAGTGTCCTCGTCGCCTCTCGGGAAGATCCTCGCCCAGGAAATGCTGGTGCGGAATGCCTTAAAGCCCATCTCCTTCATGTAGGCCAGATCTTCTTTGTAACGGTGATAGAAATCAATGGCATCGTGGCTTAAATAAACCTTGTCCTCTTTCAGGGCCATTTTCCACTTGCCGCTCTCCTCGTCCCAGGCCAGGCCGGGAGTCTTTCCGTCCGCGCCGATTCCCACCATTACGTCTGTCAGGTTGGGGAGCTTTCCGTCCTCCAGCCAGGCGCCCTCACACTGATTGGCCGCCACTGCGCCTCCCCACAGGAAGCCTTCCGGAAACTTCACGCTGTTTTTGTTGTCCATGCCGATTCCTCCTTTTCTTGTTCTCATCAGGTTTCATGTTTTTATTGTAAAACAAAACGGCAGAAAAAGCCATTCAAGAAAAGCGTCCAAATTAAGAAACTTTTTCTGAACGGCCTTCTGCCGCGTCTTATGATTTCTAAAACGGAAGGCTCTTTCCCTCCTTCCGGCTGTTTTCCTCCAGCAGGAAACTGACTCCCAGGAAAAAATCAAACATTTCTTCTCCCCTGCCGCTCCAGTCTGCCGCCAGCAGGCGGCGGATGGTTCTCCGGTTGTACTCCATGGGCTTCTCCAGCTCGATCAGCCGGATGGACGGTTCATTTCCGCTTCCGGAGCGGCAGAGCCAAAGCAGGCCGCCGGGAAGGGAGTTGGCGGAGATTTCTCCCCTTCTCTCCCATCCGGCTGCCGCCAGAAATTCCTCCAGGCCGTCTGAGCTGCCGCCCGGCTCCTGCCCTGGCCTTCTGCCAGGCCCCTGCTCTGGCTTTCTGCCGGGCCCCTGCTCTGGCTTCCCGCCTGCCTTCTGAAAACGCTTCAGGGCCTCCGCCACCCGCTCTTTTTTCCGCTCTTCCCTCCATTTTTCCAGCCGGGCAGCGGCGGATTCCTCCTCAGCCCCGCGGACCACCGCCGGAAACAGGAGAAATTCCGGGTGAAGGATGGAGATCTCCCGCTCCGTGGTGAGCAGCAGTTTTCTCCCCGCCCTTTCTCTCTCCGCTCCGGCCTCAAACAGGTAGACCGGCTCCGTCCGGAAATTTCCCGCCTCACAGCCCAGATGCCTGCGGACAAATGTCTCCAGATTGGCAGTCAGTCCCGGGCTCTGGTCGCTCACCAGAAGCACGTCTGTCCTGTCTTTCTCCCCGTCCAGACCGCCGGCCAGGTATGCCGTCAGAAAAAACAGCTCCGCCTTCGGCAGATCCCGGCCCAGGACGGCCCGGCAGCAGACCTCCATCAGGTGGGTCTCCAGGGGGTAGGTGATAATCAGATCCTTGTCATAATAATTGGTGGCGTACCTTCCCGAGGCCAGTCTTCTCTCCATGCGGGTCAGGTGGAGCAGCAGCTGATCCCTTTCCGGAAAAAGCTCTCTTTTTTCTGTCCGCGGAAGGCGGGCGGAGAGCTCCTCCTCCAGCTGTTTCAGCCGCCGCTCCGCCTCCGGCAGAATCTCTCCGTCATGGACAGGTTCTCCCCCGGAAAATGCAGACGCCGTGTCCATCAGCCGGTCCAGGCCCTCAAACTCCTGCCTGGTAAAGAAAAGTCCCCAGTGCTCCAGCCGTTCCTCCCCGCCGTTTTCCTCCATGGGAAAGCCCAGGCGGTCCCGCAGAAGGCTTACCGCCAGGTAGCGGCAGGCTTTTCCGAAATCTTCCCCGGAGATGCGGACCTGCTTTCCGGCCAGCTCCTCCCCCAGACCTCTGCGGATGACGGAGAGCTCCGCCTCATACCGCTCCCACTCTTCCTTCTGCCCCGGCAGCTGCCTGACGATCCCAGGCATGCAGAACGCAGCGCAGCGGAAGCGCCGGTCCAGCTCATTCCCCCGCACCCGCACGCCCTTTGTGCCGGACACTTCCAGTGAGATGCCGCCCTGGCGCCCCATCCACCGCTTCATGATCTTGACCTCCGAAAAAACAGTGGATTTGGAGAGGAAAAATACCTCTGCCAGCCGGTCCATGGTGACATAGTCCCGCTGAAACAGCAGATAGAGGGCTAACACCGAGGTTCGTCCCCTCATATTATAATGGTTTTCACTGATCTCCAGATCTGAGATGAGCTTCTGCCTCAGGCTGTCGGAGAGCTGCTCCAGCCGGTATCCTTTTTTCTGGCTGGAACGGATCCGGCAGCCATCCCCCAACTCCTCCTCGATCCTCCGGATCTCCTGCTGAACGGTCTTTTTGCTCACTCCCAGGGAGAGGGCCAGCTCGTCGCCTGTCACCCAGTCCCGGCTGCTGATCAGCCTCACCAGGATATCCATTTCCTGTCTTCCAAAATAGCTTTTCACTGTATTTCCCCTGATTTTCTTTCTCTTATCTCCCGATCTGCCTGTCCTCTCTTCTCTTTTGCGTTTTTCCCATTGATTCCCCGGCGGTTCCGGAGTACAATAGCCCACAGATAACGCAAAAGAAAGGAACGAATCCACTATGCAGATCATTGTAAACAGCGTGCTGACCCTGTTTCTTCTGATTTTCCTGGGATGTTTCCTTGGGAAAAAGAACATCGTCAGCACCGACTATGCCTCCGGCCTGTCCAATTTTATCGTCAAAGTGACTATGCCGGCCACCGTTTTCAACGCCATGCAGATGGAGTATGACCCGGAGCTGCTGCACCGGGGCGCAGAGATCCTGCTGTTCTCCCTGGTATTTTACGCCGCCTCCATGGCCATCGGCTTCGCGGCCGTCCGCATTTTCTCCGTCCCTGTCAAAGAACGGGGCGTGTGGCTGTTTGTCTCCTCGTTTTCCAACAACGGCTTTATGGGACTTCCCCTGGCTTTGAGCCTTTACGGAAATGAGGGCGTGTTCCTCATGTCCATCACAAACATGATCGCCAACCTGCTGATCTTTTCCGCAGGCGTGAAAATGCTCACCGACGGCTACTCCATCACGGAAAAGCTGAGTTTAAAGAAAATGCTCCTGACCAACATCAACATCGCCGTGGTGCTGGGCCTGATCTTTTACATCAACCAGTGGTCCCTGCCGAAGGTTCTGGCTGACTCCATCTCCTATCTGGGCTCCATCACCTCCGGGCTTTCCATGATCGTGGTGGGACTTTCCATGGCCAAATTAAACTTCCGTGAAATGTTTGCCGGCCGCAGGAACTACATTCTCACCGCTCTGCGCCTGGTATTTCTGCCTCTCCTGACCCTGGCGGTGCTGCGGACGGCCGGGCGGAACCTGGATCCGGTGATCGCCGGGACCCTGCTCCTCACCGCCGGCCTTCCCAGCCCGTCGGCGGCATCCATCATCACGGAGCAGTATCACACCAACACAGACCTGGGGGCGAAAATGATTTTTCTCACCACCCTGTTCTGCCTGGTGACGATCCCGCTCCTCATGGGCGCGGGACTTGGCTGAACTGCCGTTATGCGGCGCAGCCGGGACCTTTCTCTGCGAAAGATCCCGGCTGCGCTTTTTTGATGAGCGGACTCATCTATTTTTTACATGCTCTTTCTCTCGGCGATCTCCGCCATCTTTGCGTCGTTTAAGCGGGTGTCTCCCTTCACTCTGGAATAGCTGAGATAGCCGTTCATGCGGTCAATCTTGGTCAGGTTCCGGCTGCCGCATTTGGGGCACACATCCATCTCCAGCTCCTCATGGCCGCAGTCGTCGCAGTAAGCCAGAGAAAGGTTTACTCCCTCATAAAATCCCATGTCCATAGCCCGGCGCACCAGAGTCTTGATGGCCTCTTTGTTGTAGCTGATGGGGTATTTTACATACTGGATCTTGCCTCCGTTGCACAGCTCCCAGAACCGGTACTCCAGGTCCTGCTTCTCGATGGGAGTGATGTCCTCCGTCACATGGCAGTGGAAGCCGTTGCTCACGTACTCCCGGTCGGAGACGTTCTCAATGATGCCGTATTTTTTCCGGAACTGCTTTACCTGCAGGCCGCAGAGATTCTCCGCCGGAGTGGCGTAGATGGCGTAGAGGTTTCCGTCCTCCTTCTTGAACTCATCCACTCTCCGGTTGATGTACTCCAGCGTCTCCAGGGCAAAGGCGCCGTCCTCGGCGATGGATTTGCCGTTGTACAGACGCTGCAGCTCATTTAAGGCTGTGATGCCGAAGGAAGCGGTGGCGGTCTTTAACAGAGGCTTGATCTTGTCGTGCAGTCCCAGATGGCCGCCGTAGAAGCCGCCCTCGCAGTAGGCCAGGGGGTTGGTGGAGGCGCGCATCTCACCTAAGTAGGCGTAGGTGCGGATGTGAAGCCTGCGGATCAGGTTCAGATAGTAGTCCAGCACCTCAAAGAAATCCCTGCTTTCCTGTCTGGCCTTCGCCAGGATCATGGGCAGATGGAGGCTGACCACGCCCACGTTGAACCGTCCCACAAACACCGGCTGGTCCTTGTCGTCCGCCGGGTACATGCCTCCCCTCTCATACCAGGGGGAGAGGAAGGCGCGGCAGCCCATGGGAGAGATGATCTTTCCGTACTGGCGGTACATGCCGGCCACATAGCCTTTTCCTGTCAGAGACAGCCAGTCGGGGTACATGGTCTTTCTGGAACACTCAATGCCCGCCTCGAACACGTCCTCCAGCTCTCCGCCCGGGCCGTGAAGATTCTCATCGTAGAGAAACACGATCTTTGGGAAGAGCACTGGCTTTTTGTGGCCGTCCTTTCCCTGTCCCTTTCTGCGCACGTTTAACATGGTGATGGTCGCCATCTTCGCGAAGCGGCTGGTGCCTGTGCCCGCGGTCATGGTGATAAAGGGATAGTCGCCCCGGCTGGAGGAGACAGAGTTGAACTTGTACTCCCAGCCCTGGAATCCCTGCTCCATGTCTCTCTGCACGTCCGCCCAGGCCGTCTCCTCCGCCTTCTCCCGGCTAAGGCCCAGCTCCTCATACTTTTCCATATATTTTGCGTAAGATTTCTCCGCGTAGGGGGCCAGAATCTCCTCCACGCTGGGCACGGTGAAGCCGCCGTACTGCTGGCTGGCGGCGCTGAGCACAATGTCTCCGATCACATCAAAGGCCACGTCCAGAGTCTTCGGCTCGTTGTACCACAGATTTCCCATCTCAAAGCCGCCGGTGAGCACTTCCTTCACATTGAACAGGCAGCAGTTCATGGTGTCTCTTCTGGCGGACATGTCATGGATGTAGATATAGCCGTCCCGGCATGCCTGCAGCTCTTCCACCGTCATGAAAAACTTCTGGTACAGGGACTTATTAAGCTCATTGAAAATCAGGCTGCGCTTGGTGGAAACCAGGGCGCTGTCCGTGTTGGAATTCTCCTTGTCGCCGATGTACATGATGGACTGACTCTTTTTATACACCTCGTCCAGCATCTGCACAAAGTCCTGCTTGTAGTTACGGTAGTCCCGGTAGCTCTTGGCCACGGCCGGATTGACCTTCTCCAGGGCTCCCTCCACCAGATTGTGCATCTGGGCGATGGGAATCTCGGGAATGTCCAGTTCCTCCGCCTTCTCCTCCACAAAACGGCAGATAAAATCAAGCTCTGCCTCCGTAAAGGTGATCATGGCGCGCTCCGCGGATTTATTGACCGCCACCACTACCTTGCGGACATTAAAATCCTCCTTCGTGCCGTCTTTTTTTATCACTTTCATCTCACTGCTGTTCAATGCTGCTTTCCTCCTGTGCTTCTATGATAATATCTGTCTCTTCTGTCTGTTCGCGGGCGGAAACGGCCTCATCCGGGCCGGCCTCTGCGGCGGGATCCTCCTCTTCGGACTCCGGTTCCGGGCCGGCCTCCGGTTCTCCGTCGGCGGGGATCTCCTCTTCGGACTTCGGTTCCCCGTCGGCGGGGATCTCCTCTTCCCCGACCGACTCCTCATCCGGATGATACTGAAGCTCATTTTCAGCTTCCTGCTTAAACTCCTCGATCTGCTCCGGATCCGGCTCCGGCAGATCCTCTGTGGAACCGATGCCGAACCGGCGCAGGAATTCTTCCGTGGTGGCAAACAGCGCCGGACGGCCCGGCGCGTCCAGACGGCCGGCCTCGTATACCAGATTGTACTCCACCAGACGGTTGACCGCGTGGTCCGACTTGACGCCGCGGATCTTCTCGATCTCCATCTTCGTCACCGGCTGCTTGTACGCGATGATGGAGAGCGTCTCCAGCACCACGTCCGTCAGCACCTGCTTTTTCGGCGCCGACGCCACCCGGATCAGGTTCTCATAAAACCGGGCTCTGGTGCACATCTGCACGCTGTCCTCCAGCCAGGTGATCTGCATTCCCCGGTTCTCCCTGTCATACCGGTCCCTCAGCCGCTCCACCACCTTCCTGGCCGTCTCCTCGTCCTCGCCGATGGCGGCGGCCAGCTGGCGGATCTCCACGGAGGAGCCCATGGTGAAAAGCACTGCCTCCACGATGGCCTCCCAGTCGCTTTCCGGATAGCTTCCTCTGCTCTCTTCTTTATCCGGCCCCTGCCGGTCCATTTTTCCCGTTTCCATACTCTCTCCTACTCCAGCTCTCCGATCCCCTCAAGGTCCAGGGCTTCCTCCTCGCCCTCCGCCTCCAGCGTCTCGATCTCCATATCGTCAAACAAATGCTCCTGGGTCAGGTGGATCTTGCCGATCTTCATCAGCTCCAGCACGGCCAGAAACGTCACCACGATCTCCAGCTTGTCCCCCTGGCGCTCCAGCATGGCCCGGAAGCTGAACTTCCGGTGCTTTCTGGCGTAATCCATGACAGAGGTGATCTTCTGCTCCAGGCTCACCGGCTCCCGCCTGATGGTGCCGAACCGGCTGCGGATGGGGTCTACCTTGTCCTCCCTGCGCTTCATCACCGCCTCAAAGATCCCCTGGAGCTTTGCCAGGGTCAGGCCGTCCAGCAGCTGATCCAGATCCACCGGCGGCTCATAGCGGGCCACCTCTCTCGGGATCGTGGGAGGCTTGTAAAACACCTTCTCCGCGTCCAGCTCCCGGTCTTTCAGCTCAAATGCCATATACTTGTACATCTTGTACTCTAAAAGCCGTTCCACCAGTTCTGCCCTCGGATCCTCCTCCTCGCCCTCTTCCTCTTCTTTGGCAGGCAGGAGCATCCGGGACTTGATGTCCAGGAGAGTGGCCGCCATCACCAGAAACTCACTGACCACATTCAGATCTTCTTTTTCCATCCGGCTCACATAGTCCAGATACTGATCTGTGATCTCCGCGATGGGAATGTCGTAAATGCTCACCTTGTTTTTCTCGATCAGGTGGAGCAGCAGATCTAACGGTCCCTCGAACTGTTCCAGTTTATAAGAAATACTCATATTCTTATGTCCTTTCCCCGCGGCCGGCGGCCGCAGAGCCCATTCAGTATAGCAGACTTTTTTCGTTCTGTAAATATCACTTTTTATCAAAATATAGGTTTCGGTTTCAAATGTACCACAACAAGTTGTGGTTTATTGTTGAAGCGAATGGGGATGGAGTGGGTGCCCAGGCCGCGGCTGACGATCATCCGTTTTCCATCCTCCTCAAACTCCCCTCCGCAGCAGGGCAGAAAGAACTGATACTGGGGCGTCATCACTCCCCCGAGAAGGGGCAGTCGGATGGTTCCCCCGTGGAAATGGCCGGAGAGCACAAGATCTGCCCCCCAGCCCCGGTATGCGTCAAAAAACAGGGGAGAATGGGCAAGAAGGATCTGAAACCGCTCCCGGTCCGCCGGCCCGGCCAGGTTCTCCACATCCCGGACCGTCATCCTGGCCGGGCGGAATTTCTCATAATATTTTTTAGGCAGATCGATCCCGGTTATGGCCAGATCCCCGTCCACCGCCTCTGAGTTGGAGAGGTAGACCACTCCCGCTCTCAGAATCTCCCGCACAAAGCGGCTGTAGGCGCCGCCGTAGCGCTCTGGATGCTCCTCCATCCTGGTTTCATGGTTGCCGTTTCCATAATAAACGGGATATCGGGCCGCCAGGGCCTTTGTCAGGCGCAGGGCCGGCTCCATCTCGCAGGTGCCCTTCGTCACCATCATGTCCCCGCCGATGACCGCAAAATCCGGCCGGATCTGCTCCACAGCCGCCAGCAGCTTCTGATTTCCCGGACCGAATTCCTGATTATGTAAATCACTCAAAAATACAAACGTCCGCTCTCTCTTTATCTTCTCCGAGCGGATCTCAAACTCTTCCGTCACAAAATGACGCTTTTCATATTCGGAGCGGAGCAGCCCGCCGGCTGCCGCCAGACAGGCTGCTCCCAGTAACAGTTTTTTCATCGCACACTCCTCACCGCAGAAGGAACCCGCTTCGGTCCGCAAAAGTCCCCTCTGCCGGATCAAACCTCCTCTACTGGATATAGGGTGCCAGCTCCAGCCGGATAAAATATCCCTGCTCGTGGCTGCACACCGGACATTTCACAGGGGCATTTTTCCCTCGGTACACATATCCGCAGTTTAAGCACATCCAGCCGGTGTCGATCTCCGACACAAACAGCTGATTTTTCTCCATCAGGTCCGCAAACAGCTGGAACCGGTCACCGTGGACTTTCTCGATCTCCGCGATCATCTCAAAGCTGGCTCCGATCTTCTCAAAGCCCTCGTCCCTCGCTGTCTTCGCGAAATTTCTGTAAACGTCTTCGTACTCCTCGTACTCGTTGTGTCTGGCCGCCTTTAAAAGCTCCAGCGTGCCGGGACAGATGTCCACCGGGTAGTTTCCGTCCACACAGATATTCTGTCCCGCCAGCTCCTCCAGATAATGATAAAAGATCTCCGCGTGCTCCTTCTCCTGCCCGGCAGTAAACTGGAACACCGCCTCAATCACCGGCAGACCTTCCTTTTTCGCCGCGGATGCCGCAAAGGTATAGCGGTTTCTCGCCTGGCTCTCCCCGGCGAAGGCCCGCATCAGATTTTTCGCCGTCTCACTGTTTCTAAAATCCGGCATGTGATTACCTCCTCATCTTTCTTCCATTTGGGATTCCCTGTTAGGATTTCCCCATTCTGGAAAATTATGCGGCAGAAGAGAATTTCACAGCCGGCAGCATATCCGGACGGCATCTTTTCCTATTATAGCGAATGGACAGGGAAGAGTCCAGAAAAAACTGCACACAGCGAAACGGGAACCTTCCTTGCGGCAGGTTCCCGTTTCGCTTGAAATTCTGTATTTTCTTTTAAATCACTCCGCTCCACCCGGTCACAATCAGCAGGAAGACGATCACGCAGGCGAAAAAGATAAGCAGAAGCACCTTGGGAAACACCCATTTCAGCCAGGTTGCATAGGGGACATCTGCCATGGCGCAGGAACCGATCATCCAGCCTAAAAGAGGAGAAATCAGGTTGGTAAAACTGTCTCCCATCTGATAAGCCACCACCGCCAGATTTGGCTGCAGTCCAAGGGCATCCGCCACCGGTTTCATGATCGGGACCAGGATGGCCGCCTTGGATGTGGCTGACGGGATGATGGGATTGATCACAGACACAATCAGCGTCAGCCCTACGCTGGCGACAGACCGCGGAAGGTCCATCAAAGGCTTTGTCAGCACATAGACAATGGTATGGATCACATTTCCGTCTTCCAGTACCAGAGAGATCACTTTTGCCAGACCTATGACAAAAGCCACAAACGCCATGGACGCCAGACCTTTGGCAAAGCTCTGTCCCAGCTCGTCAGCGCTCATTCCGCCGATGATTCCCACCAGGATCATGGTACAGATCATCACTGCGATCATGAAATCAAAGGTCAAGTCTGAATTCCCGCCCATAAGCGGATACATGGCGATAATCAGATACTGAAGGATAAAAATAAAGATCACGGCAATTTTCCGCCAGTTCATCTCCACCTTCTTTAACAGCTGCTCTTCTTCTCCTGCCGTCTGAGTCTCCGGCCTCCAGCCCTGAGCGTACATGAGAGACGCCTCCGGATTTTTCCGGATCTTTTTTACGTAGGCAAGCACCATGATAATCGCTGCAGCCAGGAAAAAGTTCATGATCACCAGCCTTGTAAAGAAGGCCGAATAGGGGATCACATCCATGAGCATCTGAGTGGTCGCCTGCTGGGCAGGACCTGTTCCAAAGCCCACTAAAGCCGCAAAAGTCGTCACTCCGAGAGCACAGATAGGATCCAGCTTCAGTTTTTTCGCAAAAAGAATCCCCACAGGCACCACGGCGATCAGCGCGTCCGTCCCGCCAAATCCTCCCAGATAGGCCATAAGAATCATCATCAGAGCCACCAGAAGGCCGGGCCCCTTGTCCTTCAGCTTATAGACTGCCCAGTTCATCAGATCATCCAGCACTCCTGTATCTAACACCACATTGATCGTAGCCCCCGACACCATAACTACAAACATGATGGTGGCAGCCCCGTTTAAGCCGGATTTTAAGCTCATGAGAGCGTCCCAGGGACTGACCGGAGTCTGGTATCCCAGATAATGAAATTCTGTTCCTATGATCTCTCCCGCTTCATCGACGGCAAACTGTCCGGCCGGTATCACATAAGTTGCCAGACAGGAGAGCAGGATGATTCCAAACATGATCCACAAAAGATGCGGCATTTTAAATTTTTTCTTTTCTTTCATTATATATGTACCCCCATTTTTTCTCCGTTTCCGCGCTTACGAAAACACAAAAGCAGTTTCCGCGCAAATTCCCAGCCAGAGACCTGACTCATCGATATCAAACCGGCCGTTGTGATGGGCCGCTCCGCTGCCGTACTCTTTATTTCGGATTCCCAGAAAGCCCAGCGCTCCGGGATATTTTGCCAGATAGGCGCTGTAGCACTCAGACGCGTACCATTTATCGCAGTCTCCCAAAACCTTTCCTCCGCAGATCTCCTTTACGGCGTTCCGGACTCTTTCCGCTACCTGCCGGTCATTGACCACCGGGATAGGGACTGATATTATGCCGCCCCTCAAATGCGACGGTGCAGCCATGGCAGGCAGCGGTATTCTCCGCGACCCGGTTGATCACAGCAAGGGCTTTTTCTCCCTCTTCCCGGTTAAAAAACCGGGCTGTTCCTCCCACGTATGCAGTATCCGGAATAATATTGGTAGCCTCTCCCGCCTTTACCATTCCAATTCCCAGAGTCACCGTCTCCTCCACATTCAGCTGGTTCATAAAAGCAGAATTTAACTGAGTGATGATGTGGGCCGCCGGAATAATCGGACTCACTGCCTGATCCGGCCGGGAGCCGTGGCCGCTTCTCCCCTTAACGGTGATGCCGATTCCCACAGTGCCGGCCATTCTGGGGCCAGGAACCACGTTTATGCGTCCGGCATCCAGAGCATTGTACACATGAAGGGCAAAACATTCATCAACCGGGTACTTCTCCAGAGCCTTCAGCATGGCGTCCACCCCGCAGTTTGTCTCCTCTCCTTCCTCAAAACAGCAGTAGACCGTGCCGGAAAGCTCCTCCTGCATCTGGCAGAGCACCTTCATGGTCCCCAGAAGCACCGCCATATGAGCGTCGTGGCCGCAGGCATGACAGACTCCGTCTGTCTGGGAAACACAGACCTTTTCCCTGACCAGATTTTCCCGCTCCTCTTTAAGGGGAAGGCCGTCCATATCCGCCCGCAGGACCCTGCTTTTCCCTGGTTTTTTCCCCTGGATCACTGCGATCAGCCCCGTCCCCGGAACCTTTTCATAGGGCAGGCCCATCTTCTCGATCTCGGCGATCAGCCGTCCTCTCGTCTTCCATTCCTCCCCTGACACCTCCGGATATCGGTGAAATTCTCTTCTCATGCGCACCGCATAGTCCTGCTGTCCCAGCGCCAGCTCTCTGATCTTCTCTCCATAAGCTTCCATTTTTCTTTTCCCCTCCCCGTTCTCTTCCTCAGAAATTCCTCTGCTCCATTCTTTTCCTGCGGCAATCACGCCTCTGTTGACTCTGTTTCTCACGCTGTCCCTCACCCATTCACTTCTCCCAGATACTTCTCCGTGTGCTTTGTGTTCACTGCCTCGCAGATTCTTCTCAGTCCTTCCGCCAGCGTCGCCCTGGGGCAGGCCAGGTTCAGCCGGATAAAACCGTCAGAATTCCGCACAAACATATTTCCGCCCTCCAGCAGCACCCCGGCTTTGTAGGCGAAGAACAGCGGAAGTGCCTCATCCGGCTCAAAATACGCGTTTAAATCCACCCACGCCAGATAAGTTGCCTCTGAGATCCGGAATTTTGCTTTCGGCAGATGCTCCTTGAGAAAACTCTCCGTAAAGCGGAAATTTTCATCCAGATAGGCCCTCAGCTCCTCCAGCCACGGCTCCCCTTTTTCATAGGCAGCCTGGGCGGCCGCGATGCTTAAAGGATTGTCAAAATTGTAATGGCGGTCCAGCCATATTTTTCTCAGACCCTCATCCTGGATGATAATGTTGGAGATCATCATGCCCGCCAGGTTAAAGGTCTTGCTGGGCGCCATGCAGGTGATCAGGCGGCCGTAATCCGGCATCACCTTTCCCAGAGGAATATGCTTCTGATTTTTCCTGAGAAGATCGCAGTGGATCTCATCGGAGATCACCCAGAGGCCGTATTTTTCAATAATCCCGCCCATACGCCTCAGCTCTTCCTCTTTCCACACTCTTCCGCTGGGATTGTGCGGATTGCAGAGAATGAACAAGACAGTCTTTTCATCTGCCGCTTTGCGCTCGAAGTCATCAAAGTCAATGGTATAATATCCGTCCTCGTTCTTTAAATCGGAACACACATATCCCCGCTTGCTGAAATCTGCCGCGTACTTGAAATAGGCATAGGACGGAGTCAAAAACAGTACCTTTTCGTCCGGTCTGCAGATGTATTCCACCAGCTCGTAGAGCGCAGGGATCACGCCGTTTGACATTACCAGTTCCTTTTTGCAGAAGCTCCACCCGTATCTCTTTTCACACCAGGATTTAAGCGCCTCGTAGTAGCTGTTCTCAAACACTCTGGTATAGCCGAAGATCCGCTTATCCAGCCTCTCCCGCATTCCATCGATCACCACATCCGGCGTGGCAAATTCCATATCCGCCACCCACATGCGGATAAATTCTTCATCCTTATAAGGAAATTTCATCGTCTCATCCGCATGGAAAATGTAATCCCGAAACCCATCTGTGTTCATGGCGTTGGTGTGTCGTCTGTCAATGATCTCATCAAAATTATACATATTTTTTATCTCCTTCCTGAACGGCCGCCTCTTTATAGTGCAATTCTACCAATTTTCTCCTTTCTCCGTCAAAAAGGGAAAAGTTTCCTCTTATTCAACTTTTTCCAGATTTTTTTACTGTCAGTGGAATTTCAGGTCATTTTGTGATAAGATAAAAAATAAGCAGGCAGAAATAAGGGAAATTTCGCTGTTTTATTGATTTATACGAAACAAAGGGGGGGAGTGCTGTGGCTGAGATCAGCCTTCAGATCGGAGAGCGGATCCGCTCTTTCCGCAAAAACAGAAAGCTCACTTTAGAGGAGCTTTCCCAGAAGATCCACAAAAGCAGATCTACCATTTCCAAATATGAAAACGGGGAAATCGCTGTGGATATTGAGACGCTTTATGAGATTGCTGACGCCCTGTCTGTCCATGTGGAACAGCTTTTATGGCGTCCGCCGGATCGGGAAGAGATGTCTTCCTCTGATATGCCGGCCTTTTTCAACGGTATTTCTCAGTTTTTTTCCTATCTTTACGACGGCAGAAGCGGAAGCCTGATCCGCTGTGTATTCGACGTACTCTCAAAGTCTGAGGATGGTCAGTACCGGATCATGATGTACATGAATTTTCGCGACTATGAAAATTATCAGAAATGCGAAAATACCTACTGGGGATATATTGAGCACTACGATGCCATCACCAACATGCAGCTGACAAACCAGGATATGCCCATGGAAAAAGCCAGCATCAAAATCCTTGCATCTTCTTTAAGCTCCGACACCAAGTGGGGACTGTTCTGCGGCTTTTCCTCCCGCCCCATGATGCCCATCGCAGTAAAAATGCTCTTTTCCAGAGTGAGGCTGCCGGAGGACGAGCACCTGATCCGACAGTTAAAAGTATCCCGGGATGACATCCGTCTGCTGAAGCTCTATAATATGCTCTCCGTAACGTGACAGGCGGCGGCAGGTTTCTTTTTCTGAAACCTGCCGCCGCCCGCAGCATATCCGCAGAATCTTTCTCTCTCCTTACGTCTGCAGAAATTCCTTCATAATCTCGCCCCGGATCTCCAGAAATTCCGGTGAGGTCCGGTCTCTCGGGAAGGGAAGATCCACCGGCACGATCCGTTTTACCACGCCGGGGTTCTTGCCCATGATCACCACCCGGTTGCTCAGATAGATCGCCTCATCGATCTCATGGGTCACGATAATCATGGTGGTCTTGTCCTGCTCTCTGATGCGCAGAACCTCGTTCTGCATGTTCATCCTGGTAAAGGCGTCCAGGGCCCCGAAAGGCTCGTCCAGCAAAAGCAGCTGCGGTCTGGTAGCCAGAGCTCTGGCGATGCTGACTCTCTGCTGCATGCCGCCGGAAAGCTGATTGGGCACCGCGTTCATAAACTCGGACAGCCCCACCAGGCCGGTGTAGTACTCCACCATCTCCTTCTTCTTATCCTTCGGGACAGAATCCGGGATCACAAACTCAATGTTCTGACGCACGGTGAGCCAGGGGAACAGTCTGGCCTCCTGAAAGATCATGCTGCACTTGGGGGAGGGACCGTTTACCGGTTCCCCGTCCAGCAGGATCTCCCCGGAGCTTATGGGCTCCAGGGTGATGATCAGCTTAAGGAGGGTGCTTTTTCCGCAGCCGCTGGCGCCCACGATGGCCACCAGCTCCCCGTCCTTCACTGTCAGATTGACACCGGAGAGCACTTCCAGCTTCTGCCCTTTAATATAGAAGTTTTTGTGCAGATCCCGGATCTCCAGAATATTTCCATTTGCCGCCATAGTCTTCCTCCTCACTTACTGTCCACGATTCCTCTGGTCTTTGCCAGGTAATAATTCTCCAGACGGGTCAGTCCCTTGTCGATGACCAGTCCGATAAAGCCGATCACCAGCACGCACATGTACATGACTCTGGCGTTTGCCGTCTCCCGGGAGAGGGTGATCAGATAGCCGATTCCCGTGGAAGAGGCGATCATCTCCGCGGCCACCACGCTCATCCAGGCGCTGCTCATTCCCAGGCGCAGTCCGGTGAGGATCGCCGGGATGGATGAGGGGACGATGATCCGCCAGATGGTCTTCATCGTGGGGATCCGGTAGGTGTAGGCCACCTCCAGCAGCTTTCCGTCCACCGACTGGATGCCGTGGATGGTATTTAAGAGAACGGGCCAGAAGGAACCGAAGGCGATGATCACCACCTTCGAGAAAAATCCGATGCCCGCCAGCAGGATCACAATAGGTACCAGAGCGATGGTGGGGATGGGACGGAGCACGCTCACGATCCCGCTTAAGGCTGCGCTCACAGGCTTAAACAGTCCCATGAGAAATCCCACGATCACTCCGGCCACCGCGCCGATCACGTAGCCGCAGGCCACGCGCCCGAAACTCACGCTTAAGTTCATCCACAGTTTTCCCGACTCCAGATAGGAGATAAAGGTCTTTATGATGGTCAGGGGAGCCGGCACCAGCGACGCCTTCAGCAGCCCATGGGTGGACGCGTACTGCCAGAACAGCAGCACCAGGATGGGGAAGACAATGGCGATGCACACCAGCTTTGTCCGCTCTCCCGCACTGTTTTTTGATTTGTTGTTAAACATCTGCTGACTTCCTTTCTAAATTCTGTATAGAAGAAAACGGGCAACCGCTTTTTTGCAGGATTGCCCGTCCAGGGGAGCTTACCGAAGTCCGGCAAGCTCCAGATAGCTCAGATCCAGGATATCGTCCATGGTAATATCCGGATTGGAAAGCAGATCATTGTCTTTCATGAACTGCAGCACTTCCTCCAGCACCCTCAGATCCTGTTCTGTCAGGTCGGCGCCGAAATTGGAGCCGCCGTACATGGTGGAGAACCATTCTTCCTCTCTCTGAGTGATCTCCGCCAGCTTGGCAAACGCCTCTTTCTGGTTTTCCTCGCTCTCGGCCATCCAGTCATCCACGCGCTGAACTGCTCTCAGCACCTTTGCGGTGATCTCCGGATACTGCTCACAGAACTCGTCTCTTCCCACAAAAGCGCTGATCTGGCAGGTTTCACTGGCCGTTCCGTCTGCCAGTACGTGCACCTCTCCCGCATCGATCAGGGACGTAAATTTTGCCAGCTGGTCGGCCGCTCCCTGCACCTCGCCGGATGCCAGAAGGGTCACAACGTCGTTGGTGTTGACCAGCTCAATGTCGTTCTCGGAAAGTCCCATGGACTCTAAGTAGGTCAGGAGCAGATAGTGGGCGCTGGTTCCCACGGAAACAGCGATCTTTGCTCCCTTTAAGCTCTCCGCGTCGGTGATGTCCGCATCTACTACCAGAGGATACATGGTTTCCGTGTCGCAGTTGCGGCCGATGATCTTGTAGCCGTAGTCAGCGGAAATGCCGGAAATCGCTCCCTGCTCTCCAAACTCCGCAAAATCCAGGTTTCCGGAGGCAAACGCCTCGGAGATGGCCGGACCATTCTGGAAATAATCCATGGTGAAGGTCACGTTGCTGCCCTCAAATTCTTCCTCCAGAAAGCCCATGTTGTAAGCCAGGTTTAAGGGGAACTGGCTGTTGATGTCTCCCAGATGGATCTCCAGAGGCTCTCCGTCGTACACATACTCATCTAAAGATACCGCCGCTGCGGTTTCCGAAGTTTCCTCCGCTGCCTCAGAGCTCTCCGTTTTCGCCTCGCTCTGCTGCGTTTCCTCCGCTGTGCTGCCGCCGGATGAGCAGCCGATCAGTGTCGCCGCCATGCAAAATGACAGACCAAGTGCCAGTGCTTTTTTCATAATACATCCTCCTGATTGTTTAATAAAATAATAGTAACCATCTGCGTCAGCCGCCCGCTCACAGGCGCAGCAGCCTGGCCGCATTATTGTAAAAGAAATCCGGAAGAACGGACTCTTTTATCCCGCAGTTCTCGTAAAATCTGGCCGTATCCACCACATTTAAAATGGGGTAGGCCGTCCCGAACAGCATCTGATGCTTCATCAGGGTGTTGGCCGACTTCACATAGTCCTGGCTCCCCGCCCCGCTTAAGCCGTACATATCGGGTACAATGTAGATATTGGGGGAGTTAAAGCCCATGGCCATCACCTCCAGGTGCCACGGCCAGCCGCCGTGTCCCACCACGATGGAAAGCTCCGGAAAATCGTGAAGCACCGTTCCCAGCTGGCGCACCGTATCCGGGTCCACAATGGGGAGCAGCTTCGCGCTGTAGCTGACAAAGAGCACCAGTCCTTCCCTCTGCAGCTTCTCGTACATGGGATAGGCCGCCGGATCGTCGAACCGGTAGGGCTTTGGCTGGAACGTGGGCTCCGCGCTCACTCCGCGGATGTCCCATTTCTCCACGCACCGGTCGATCTCCCGCAGAGCCTGCTCTCCGTCCATCGGGTCGATGTAGGGAAAAATGACAAATCTCCCCGGATAGCGGGAGGAAAGGCTGAAGAACTCGTCCCCCGTCGCCCCCAGCTCCTTGCGGCAGGGCACCACGGAGATCTCGATCTGCGCCTGATCCATCTCTTTCACAAATTCTTCCAGGCTGCCCGTTCTCTGGGACTCTGACACCGTCATGTCAAAGGCGTCCGCCAGCCTGGCGAAATGGGCCTGATCGTTCTCAAACATTTTCATGTAGTTCCCGAAAGGAGGCCGCACCCTGAAATCGATTTTTTTATACATGGTTTTTCCTGTCTCCTCTGTAAAAATTGTGTAAAATTGGCTAGAAATAGTATATAATAGGGGAAATGGAAAAAATATGAGATTTCTCATATTTTTACAGATTTTTTGAGGTATGAAATGCGAAACAGTGAAAGCCCCAGGGCTGTGGACAATATTCTTAAAAGCAGTGACTTTCTCTCCCACTTTTCCTTCGACATCCGGCCTTATCTGCGGGTGGTGACTTACGGCAGGGGAGAGTACATTATCCGGGACACAGATCATTTGACGCGGGTGCTGTATCTGGAGAGAGGCACCGCCAAACTCTACGGCATCCACAAAAACGGCCGCCAGTCCCTGATCAATTTCTTTACTCCGCCCGCCTTCTTCGGCGTTCCGGAGCTGTTTGAGGAGAACAAGCGGCCTTTTCCCATTGTGGCTCAGACAGAATGCCGCTTTATCGAGGTGGATACAAGCGGCTGCCGGGCCAGACTTCTGGAGGACGCCCTGTTCCTGCGGTTCTGCTGCAGCATGGCCTTAAAGCAGAACGTGGCCCAGAACCGGAAGTACATGAATCTGGCCGCCTATCCCAGCAAAAATAATTTTGCCGCCAGCGTCCTGCTGCTGCAGAACAACGGCATCCTTTCCTTAAAATATACGGAGCTGGCGGAATACCTGACCATCTCCTACCGCCACCTCATGCAGCTGATCGCCCAGATGTGCGGGGAGGGGATCTTAGAGCGGGTGCCCAGAGGCTTAAAGATCCGGGACTGGGAACGGCTGCGGGCTCTGGCGGACGAGATCCACGAGTACAATCCCCTGGGGCAGAACGGCTGACCGCTGAAAATCTATCCTGACTTGCTCTTGAAAAAAACTCTGTACAGTGCTACTATAAAAATTGTCAAAGGCGGCGGTATTTTTCCTCCGCCTTTTT
Source organism: Candidatus Lachnoclostridium pullistercoris (assembly GCA_019119775.1). Classification (GTDB taxonomy): domain Bacteria; phylum Bacillota; class Clostridia; order Lachnospirales; family Lachnospiraceae; genus Lachnoclostridium_A; species Lachnoclostridium_A pullistercoris. Next base: position 47,560 of record DWWL01000010.1, read on the forward strand.
ATTTTTCAGGGGAAAGCGGGATCTTTTTTCCAGAATCCCTGTGATCCGCAAAACCTTCAAGAAAGGAGACGGCTGATCTGCCGCAGAAAACTATGAAAAAGATGATACTCGTTACCTCTCCTCCCGCATGCGGGAAGACCTATATCTCAAAACAGCTTGCAAAAAACCTGAAGCATGTGGTGTATCTTGACAAAGACACCCTGATTCCTCTGTCCAACCGTGTATTTGCAGCCGCCCATGAGCCGGTAAACCGCAGTTCCCGGTTTTTTGAGGAGAACATCCGGGACTACGAATACGAGGCCATTGTGGATCTCGCCATGGAAGCCCTGGAGTACGACGACATTGTGCTGATCAATGCGCCCTTTACCAAAGAAGTCCATAACGAGGAAACGCTGGAACATTTCCGCACAAAGCTTCTGGCTAAGGGGGCGAAGCTGGTGGTCATCTGGGTGGTGACCGATCCGGACGTCTGCCACCGGAGAATGGTGGAGCGGAATTCTGACCGGGACACCTGGAAACTGGAGCACTGGGATGAATATATCAAAACCGTTGACTTCTCCATTCCAAAGCCGCTGGAACGCCTGGATGCCGGTCATGACCTGATTTTATTCCACAATTCTTCCGATGCGGAATTTGAAAAATCCATGCAGACAATCCTGCCGCAGCTGGAAGAAGACGGCTGAACCTCTGATAAGAAGGCGGGCGTGCCCGCCGCAGAGTATTTTGGGCAGCAGGAAAGCCGCGGACCGGCAGTTTCTTTCCGGCCCGCGGCTTTCCCATTGCAGATATGACTTTTTCCGGCTTACCTTTCCGGATTTCTCGCTTCTTCCGCCAGATGCTTCGCCTCCGCGGCCAGCTCCCGGATTCGGCCGAAATTTCCTTCCCGGATCAGATCCTTTTTCACCATCCAGCTGCCTCCGCAGCATAAGATCTTGTCGCAGGACAGATAATCCTTCAGATTTTTCGCGCTGATGCCGCCGGTGGGCATAAATTTCACCGTGGTGTAGGGGGCTGCCATGGCCTTGATCATGGCCAGGCCGCCGGCCTGCTCCGCCGGGAAGAATTTCAGCACTTTCAGCCCGCGCTTTACGCCCTGGGCCACCTCCGAGGGCGTCATGCAGCCGGGAAACACCGGAATGTGCCTTTCCAGGCAGTAATCCACGATCTCCGGGTCAAAGCCGGGGCTGACGATAAATCCGGCCCCTGCCGCCGCGGCCCGGTCCACCTGCTCCGTGGTCAGCACCGTTCCCGCTCCCACCAGCATGTCCGGATATTCTCTGCTCATCTGACGGATGGATTCCTCCGCCGCCTCCGTGCGGAACGTCACCTCCGCGCAGGGAAGGCCCCCCTCTGTCAGCGCCTTTGCCAGGGGCAGGGCGTCTTTCGGATCGTCCAGCACCACCACGGGGATGACGGCGCAGTCATAAAACAGTTCTTCTATGGTCTTCACAGGAAAATCCTCCTCTCCAACTTCGTCTTGTGTCATTGTCTCCTGCGGTGTCACCGCTTAATATCAAAATTTTTCTCAAACCCCATGTCCACCAGGCCCCAGATCGTCTCCGGGCTGTCGATCAGGTTCGCATCCCCCCGGATGGTGTGCTTCATGGCGCTGCTGGCCACCGCAAAGTTCAGCATATCCTCCGGTCCGCAGCCCTTCATCATAGCGTAGATGAAGCCGCCGGCGAAGGCGTCCCCCGCCCCCACCCGGTCCAGGATGTTGAAGGTCAGCACTCCGCTCTCGTAAGTCTTTCCCTGATACCACATGTAGGCTTTCAGGCTGTTCTCGCTGCCGCTGTAGGCGTAGCGGACGTGGCGGGCAATACATTTTAAATTGGGATAGCGCTCCGCAAATGCACGGAACACAGCGTCCTGCTGATCAAAATCCGGCTGAAGGGGCACTCCGTCCTTCACGTCCCCCAGGCTGCGGTCATTCTCGTCCTTCCACAGGTGGTAGGGCTCGATGCCGAACAGCACGTCGATGTAGGGCAGGCACTGGGTGCAGAAATCTCTGGCCTCCTCCCAGGTCCACAGAGCACTGCGGAAATTACCGTCAAAGCTGGTGGTCAGCCCTTTTTCCTTGGCGATCTTCAAGCAGCGCATCACCAGCTTCCTGCAGTTTTCCCCCAAAGCCGGGGTGATGCCGCTCAAGTGAAGCCAGGTGTACGGCTCCAGCAGCTTTCCCAGATCGTAGGAGTCAAAATCATACTCGGTGATGGCGCTGTGCTTCCGGTCGTAGATAACCCGGCTGGGACGGATCCCGTATCCCGTCTCCAGATAATAAGTCCCCATGCGGTGGGTGGGCGTCTGCTCCGGCGTGCTGAAAATCACCGGCCCGCAGTGTACGTCATTGCTCCGCAGCATGCGGATGGCGCTTTTTCCCAGGCTGTTGTCGGGAACCACCGTGAAAAATGTGCTGTCAATGCCCAGGTTGGAGAGCGCCAGGGCAATATTTGCCTCGCTCCCCCCGTAGCTGGCCTCAAATCCGGCAGCCGTGCGGATTTTTTCATAATTCGGCGGCGTCAGACGGAGCATGATCTCTCCGATGGTGATAAAGCGGCAGGGCGTCTGTTCTCTCCCCTGCGGCACATGTCTGTGATCCATAATCATTTCCTCCCGCAGACCGGCTTATTTGTACTCCAGGTACGCGCCCTTCATGGGGCTGGCCGCCAGCTGGCTGAACAGGCGGAGCACGCCTTTTTTATATCTGGGCTCTCTGGGCTTCCAGTTTTTCCTTCTCTCCGCCAGCACGGCGTCGATCTCTTCCATGGTCTTTCTCTCGCCCGCAATGCCGATGATGTTTAATTTTCTGGCCTCCACGTCGATCTCGATCAGGTCGCCTTCCTCCACCAGAGCTATGGGGCCTCCGTCCACCGCCTCAGGGCTGCAGTGGCCGATCACCGGTCCTGTGGACGCTCCTGAGAAACGGCCGTCCGTGATCAGGGCAATGCTCTTTCCCAGTTCCTTATCGCTGCTGATGGCCTCGGACGTATAGAACATCTCCGGCATTCCGCTGCCCTTGGGGCCTTCATAGCGGATAAACACCGCGTCCCCCTTCTGCACCTTGTGCTTTAACACGGCGTCCAGGCATTCTTCTTCGCTGTCAAATGGTCTTGCCCGCAGAACCACCTTGAACATTTCCTTCGGGCAGGCGGTGTGCTTGATCACCGCTCCCTCCGGCGCCAGATTTCCTCTCAGCACGGCGATGCTGCCCTCCGTTCCGATGGGATTGTCATAGGGGCGGATGATATCTTCTTTTTTCAGGGACACCTGGTAGCGGCGGTTGAATTCCTGCAGCCACTTATCGCATCTCTCGTAAAATCCGTTCTGTTTTAATTCCTCCAGATTCTCTCCCAGAGTCTTTCCCGTCACCGTCATCACGTCCAGATGAAGATGCTGCTTGATCTCCTCCATGATCGCCGGCACGCCGCCCGCATAGTAGAAGCACTCTGCCGGCCACCGTCCCGCCGGCCTTACATCCAGAAGGTATCTGGCGTTTCTGTGGAGACGGTCAAAGGTGTCTCCCGTGATCTCAATGCCGAACTCGTGGGCCAGGGCCGGGATGTGGAGCAGACAGTTGGTGCTGCCGGAAATGGCCGCGTGGACCAGGATGGCATTCTCAAAGCTCTTCTCCGTCACAATGTCGCTGGGACGCATCCCGGGCGTAACCGCCAATTTGACCGCCAGGGCTCCCGCCTGTCTGGCGAAGGCCAGAAGATCGGGGCTGGTGGCCGGCATCAGGGCGCTGCCGGGCAGGGCAAGTCCCAGTGCCTCCGCCATGATCTGCATGGAAGAAGCCGTTCCCACAAAGGAGCAGGCGCCGCAGCTGGGGCAGGCGTTGCATTTTGCCCAGTTTAAAGTTTCCTCATCAATCTCCCCCCGCTGGTATCTGGCGCTGTACATGCCCAGCTGCTCCAGAGTGAGCATATCGGGGCCTGCGTTCATAGTGCCTCCCGGTACCATCACGGCTGGAATATTTACCCTTGCCAGTCCGATCAGGTTGCCGGGCATTCCCTTGTCGCAGCTGGAGAGATAGACTCCCGCGTCGAAGGGAGTGGCGTTGGCATGAATCTCGATCATGTTGGCGATCATCTCCCGGCTGGCCAGGCTGTAGTTGATGCCGTCCGTTCCCTGGCTCTCCCCGTCGCAGATGTCTGTGCAGAAATAGCGCGCTCCGTGGCCGCCGGCCTCCTCAATGCCCTTTCTCACTTCCTCCACCAGGATGTTTAAATGGCCGCTGCCGGGATGGCTGTCTCCGTAGGTGCTCTCGATCATCACCTGGGGCTTTGAAAGATCCTCCGGCTTCCACCCTGTGCCAATGCGGAGGGGATCCAGCTCCGGCGCCAGACGGCGCATTTCCTGACTTTTTAACTCCATACCTTCTTCTCCTTTCTCCGCTCCCGCTCTCCGGAGCGGCCCCGTCTGTCTGCGGGGAAATCCTTCTTCTGATCCGAATTATAGTAAAAATCCATTTCCCCGGCAATACATATGATGTATTTATCTCTATTTCAGCTGATTACACAAAAATTCCCGCTGTTTCCCTGGATATACACCTGTATTTTTGTCGGTTTTCACGGTTTCTGCTTTTTAGTCGTCTTCTCGTCTGCTGATACATCTGATGTCTTTTCTGCCTGTTCCCGCTCTTCAAGGATCTCTGAAATGGTCTGGCGGTTGTAGGTCAGGTGCATGATCATCGCGCATTTGGCCCCCACAAAGTCTCTCTTTTCAATGGCCTCCGTGATCGCCCGGTGGGTTTTTAAGGTCTCATCCATCAGCATCCGGTGGGTGAGGTTGGCAAAAGTGCACACCGCCGTGTTGATCACCGGGATCAGCACCTCCACCACCTGATTTTTGCTGCAGCTGGCAATGCAGGTGTGAAACTCGATATCCTTGCTGATGTGGTTGTGGCCCTCCACATAGAGGGCTTCCGTCTCATCGCAGAGCCGGCGCAGCCGCCGGATGTCCTCCTCCGACGCGTTCCTGCAGGCCAGGGCCGCGATCTCCGGCTCGATCATCAGCCGCACATCAAACAGTTCCAGGGCCAGCTGGTATTTGTCCTCAAACCTGCCCAGGCCCAGGGGGTCTTCCTCTAAGGGGCTTACGCTGATCACGTAGGTTCCCGATCCCCGGCGGACTTCCAGAATTCCTCTGGACACCAGGCCCTTCACCGCCTCCCGGATAGTGCTCCTGCCCACCCCGAACTGCTTTGCCAGCTCAAATTCATTGGGGATCTTCTCCCCGGGCCGCACCGGCTTCTGCAGAATGTATCCCATCAGCCCGTCCTCCACCTGCGCTCCCAGGGGCTTCCGCTTTGTTCTGTCATATCCTCTCATTTTCTGCTCTCCTGCTTTCTTTCGGGGGCGGAGCCGGCTGCATTTCCTGTCCGGCTGATTTCCCCCGCCCGGCCGTCTGCCTCTCCCGCCCGGACAGTTTTCCCCGCCCGGCCGGGCCCGGGAAGCCGGTCGAGCCGGATCTTCCTCAGCATTCCCTTCAGATCCATAAACGCCAGAATCTGTTCCGCCGGCTCTGTGTCCAGCGCCAGCTCCTGTTTCCTCAGCCATTCATCGGCCTGCCGGATCATCTGCCGGATCTCGCTCAACAGCTGGGCGTTGGTTCCCGCCCGCTCTCCGTCCGCCCGGACGGAGAGGGTGGCGGCCGGAGCCGAAGATGCGGCATCTGAACCCAGGCGCGCAGCAACCGAAGCCGAAAGCTCTGCATCCGAAACTGGGCGCGCGGCAGCCGAAACTTTCCCTGTCATACGCAGGCGGATCGTCCTGCCGTCCGTCACCAGCTCTGCCGTACCGGCCCGCCGTTTCCCCGGTTTTCCCGATTTTGTCAGACGCAGCACAGGAAACGTGCAGATGACCGCCAAGCATTCCTCTTCCCCCAGCTCATCTTTTCTTCCGCGGCCGGCCGTCCTGAACTCCGCGCCCGCTTCCTCTCCGGCTCCGTCGGCCGGTCTGCCGTCTGCTCTCTCCGCCCCGGTTTTCTCCGTGCCGGCTTTTTCTGTGCTGTCTCCCGCGGCCCCGGCTCCGCTGTCTGCCTCCGCCTTCACCCGCCGCAGAAATTCTGCCTGAACCTTCTCTTTTTCTCCCGGGAATAAAAAAGCAGTGCAGCCGTAATCTGTCTTCACCCCATTTAAAATCATACGCAGCCTGCCCCAGCCCAGGATTTTTTCATAATTTTCATAAATTTTTCTATCTCCGAACGCCTTTACCAGCTCCTCCGTCCACCGCCTCTCCAGCTCTGCCAGATTTTTTCCAAAGCTCCTCATGCTCGGCATAATGGAGTAAACCTTCGGCGGGTGTTCCTTTTTTCTCTTTCTGCCTCCGCCCTTCTCCTCTTTCCCGTATCCGGAGGAATCCTCTTCCAGCCACAGCTCCAGGCTGTCCGGGTCCTGCAGGCTCATTCCGGTGACGCTGAAATGAAATGATTTGATGCCGCAGGCTTCTGTACACTCCTCTGCCTGCCTCAGCTGATAGGAGAGAAGCTCATAAATTTTTTCCTTCCCTTTCAGCTCCTTATCCCGCAGATACCGGGGCAGGGCCTCCGCGGGAATCACAAATTCTTCCGCCTTTGTCCAGAGCATGGACGCCGTCTCATCAAACAGGAGGCTGACTTTGTATGTCTTTTCCAGGTCAAGCTCCCTCAGGCGCCCGCGAAGCTCATTCAGCAGAAGTTCCTTCAGCCCCGCCGCGCAGATATCCGTCTGCTGCAGTACGATCTTCATCTGCGTCCTCCTTCGTCCATCCCCCTGTTTTCCGCCTGAAACACCCGAAAGCCTGTGTCGATCCTCTCTGCCGCGGACGGGTGCTCCTGCTTCAGCTGCTCTCCGGCCCGGCGTATCCGCTCCCGCCCGATCTCGCAGATGGTGCCAAAACCAGCTCTGGCCCCGTCCGACCTGGGAGCGGTGGCCTCCGGGGCCTGCACCAGAATAAACTTTCGGTTTCCGCCGTCCGCCAGATTCTGCTCCATCACCGCCTGGGCCGTCGTCCCGGAACCGGAAAAAAAGTCCAGCACCAGATCGTCTCCGGACGTGGAGTACTGCACCAGAGCCCGGATCAGAGCCACCGGCTTGGCGTAGTCAAACACGCTGGAATCAAAGAGTTTCAACAAGTTCTTTTTCCCGTTGTCGTTGGAAAAACGGTTCTCCACAAATTCCAGGGTGGAGATCGCCCTGGTGCGGTTCACATGCTCCACCGCAAATCCGGAACCTGTTCTCACGATCCTGGCGTTCTGGTAGGTTTTTGTGTAAATTCGAGAATAATTCTCATATTTTTTCACCACCACAAACCCGTTTTTCAGCCCAAACTCAAACAGATCCCTGCTCCAGCGCCAGGCCCAGTCCGCCCGGGCGTGTTTTCCCTCTTTCCGCTCCAGGTATTTCTCATAAGAATTGCCGGGATAAAACGTTTCCCCGTCAATCTCTATGGGATAATCCAGGCCGGGGCTGTAGGAAAGGCTGTTGTAGTCCAGCGTCTGGTTGAGCTTGTATTTTCCCCTCTCCTCCACGTACTCATCGCTGTATTTAAAGCCGGCGTCTGTGTGGGAAGGCAGATAAAATCTCGGGCTGTCCCCCCTGCTGAAGGCCAGCACATAGTCATGGTTTTTGGCGATGGCCTCCGTGGTCTTGCCCGCTTTTTTCGTGATCCTGGGGAAACAGGCCAGGAAATGGCTGCCGCCGAATATTTCCCCGGCAATCTTCTGCAGATTGCTCAGCTCGTTGTCGTCAATGGACATGAACAGAATGCCGTCCTCTGTCAGCAGGCGTCGGGCTGCCGTCAGGCGGGAGTACATCATGGAACACCAGTCTGAGTGGTATCTGCCGTCGGCCGGGATATTTTTCCCGTCCCCGCCGGTCCGGCTCCTGTACTCGCCGCTGTCCATGGCAAAAGAGTCCCGGTATACAAAATCGTGGCCCGTGTTGTAGGGCGGGTCGATATAGATCATCTTGATCCGGCCCCCGTAATCCTTTTCCAGGAGCTTCAGCACTTCCAGATTGTCCCCTTCTATATAGCAATTTCCCGTTTTCTCCCAGTCCAGGGAGAGATCTTTTCTGGGCACAAGCACCTGCTCTGCCGGCTGGTCCGCCTCCGCCATGGCAGCCCGTTTTCCCACCCAGGTAAAAGAGTACGTTTCCTCCGTCTCCCCTTCCGTGAGCAGCTGCCTGAGAAGATCCATGTCCACCGCCTTTTTTAACTCCCCGTTCTTCCCCCTCACTTCCGTGACGCAGCCGGGAAACAGCTTCTCCAGCTTTTCTATATTTTCCTGCACCAGGTTTCTCTCCTTCACCTGCCGTTCCTCCTGTTCCCTTTTTCATCTGTCTTTCTCAGCCCGTATTCTCTGTCCATGGAAAAATTCCTCCTGCAGTCAAAGCATCGAAGGTAATACTGCTCATGTTTCCGGCTGCCGCAGACCTGCAGAACCCCGCCGCAGACTGGGCAGACCATCTCATGGCCGCAGAACAGCCGCTCCCAGGCCGCCTGCCGGTCCCGGTTCCACAGCCGCGGATCCCGGCCGATCTCTTCCACCGGATGCCGGTCCCTAATGCTCCTCATATAGTAAACTGCTCCGCCGGACTTTTGCCCGGGCATCTTTCCGATCTCAGGCCAGGCGAAAAAATCCTCCCTGGAAACGTAGCCGGGAACGTACACATGCCCGCCTTCATAGTCAAAATACAGCCGGGTGTAAACGTCGCAGGCGTTGTCATACTCCTCCCTCATCAGCCGGTGAAGAAAAGCGCGGTTGCCCGCCGGAAATTCATCTCCCCTCAGAGCCCTGACATACTCCGCATACTGGTAAAAAGATCCGATCTCTTCGCTGCTGCGGAGAAAATGGGGGTAGACGAAAAAATCCCGCTCCAGAATATTGGCCGCAATCACAGAGAAGTCTTCCTTCGTCCGCCGGCAGGAATGGCTCACCCCCGCCAAATCCCTCCCCTTTAAAACCGACGATTTGATCTCCACCGTGACCGCCCCGTGGCTGCTTAAATACTCTCTCAGCTTCACCGGGATGACCCCGGATCCGCTTCCGGCCGCCGCCTCTGCCAGACGGCTCTCACAATCCCTGCGCACGGCCTCAGCCGTCTCTTTCTGAAAGATCAGGGCATCCACCGGAGCGTGGTTTTTCATTCCATCCGTCCGAAACTGATCGTAAACGGACAGGGAGACGCCTGCAATCTGCTCCAGACACGCCTCAAAGACCGCCTCCGCAGTCTTTCCCTGCACCGTATTTTTCAGGATCTCCCGGAAACCGCGGTTTTTCTGCCATGTGTTTTTCGTATGGCGGGCCGTCTCCTCCGCCGCCTCCATCTCCCTGTCATCTAATCTGGGGATTTCGCACACCCAGGATCCTTCCGCCCGCCAGAAGTAAATCTCTCTCATATCTCTCCCCGATCCTTCCGCATCCTCAGCGTCTTCTCATCCCTTCCGCCGCCGAAAAATTTGTCCGACACCGCCGGAAATTCCCCAGAAGCTCAAAAAGGATCCGCCGGAATTCTCCTTCCCGGCCGCGTCTTTGCTGTCCGGCCATTCTCTCAAGCCTTCTCCCATTCTCCTTAGTCTCCTCCCCGATTCTTGTCATCTCTGTCCATCCAGTATATCAAAAAAACGGGCTCCCCTCAATTTAAACATTTCAGGAATCCCGTTTTCTTTTTCTATCCCGGTCTCAGCCGCCTATCCCCTCTTTGCCGGCCGGCGGATCACCGTTTTCCCATCAGGCGTTCTGTTTTTCCAGCTTATCCCCAGCCGCCCGGCATACCGGGCAGACCGGTTCCTCCCCGGCCGGAACTTTAAACACATGGCCGCAGACGCTGCAGCGGTAAGTCACCTCCGTCTCTTCCGTGCCTGCGTCATTGTCCGGCAGAAGCTCCAAAAGCTGTTTCGCCGCCTCCGCAGGGAAACCGGCCGTGGGGGGATTTTCCGTCCATTCTCTCAATATCCTGTGGGTGTTCCCGCTCTGGGGAAGCATGTAGCCGGACTCCCGCAGCAGATCCTCATTTACCAGGCGGATGGATTTCGCCGCGGCAGTCATCAGCCGGTAAAGCCCGTCTGTCTTTGCCGTTTCCGCCAGCTGCAGAGCTATTTTTTCCTGTCTGGCCTTATTTTCAGACAGCCTGAAGGAAGCCGCCAGCACCGCTTCCTCCTTTTTCTGCTGGGGCGGATATTCCAGAGGAACCATGGAAATAGCTCCGCTGGGACAGGCTTTCGCGCACACGCCGCAGCCCACGCATTTTTCCGTGTCGATCACGCTGTTTTCCGTGTCGGACGCCCCGGTGGGGCATACGTACAGGCACAGGCAGTCCTTGGTGCAGAGCCGCAGATTTCTCACTGCAATCTGAGTCTTCATGCCATCCTCCTCCCTTCTGTCCGCTCAAACTTCCAGGCCGGAACCTTGCACACAGGGCAGATCGCCGGCGGCTCATCTCCCACATACACAAAGCCGCAGACAGAACACACCCAGATCTCCGTGTCCTTTAAAAACGCCTCCCCTTCCCTCTCATAGCGCTGCATGAGCGAGTGGAGGATCGCCGTCACTTTCTCTCCCCAGACGCAGACTCTTAAAGTTCCCCGGTCCCCGGCCTCCTTTGCCGCACCGCTGACTGCAGGATATCCCGTCTCCAGATCTTCCGCAAACAGACGGTCCAGGACATCGCGGTCTGCTCCTTCCTCCGCGGGGACAGCGGCGGTAAAATGGCCGGCCAGCTCCTTAAAGAGGCCGGCTTCTTTTTCCTTATACTGCTTTTCGCAGCCCCTGGCCAGATTGGAACAGAGAGCCGCCAATACTCCCGCCGGCAGCTTTTCCAGATCTTCATCCGGCCGGACAGGCGCCGCAGCCGGCGCTTTCTTCATTTCTGCCTTCTCACTCTTTTCCGGCACAAACAGCGATTTTGCCGCGCCGCACAGCGGGCACACCCACGATTCCGGAAGCTGGGAAAAGGCGCGCTTTTCTTTTTCCTCATCGTAGACATATCCGCAGACAGAACAGACATATCTCATAGACTTCCCTCCCTTGTTTTATTTTTATCTGCATTTATATACAGCAGAAGATCTCTGCGGTATTTCGTAACTGGGGTGTTTGGGGACAATCAGACGGAGTTTTCGTGAAGCGGCTGTAAATCTGCCGCTGCCTGAAATGCCGCGGCAGATCCGGCGGCACAGGCAGCAGCTGAAGACAGATAAAACAATGATGCAAAAGATTTTTTCTGATTTTATTATAATAGAAAGGAACTGAATTGACAAGAAAAACGTCGCTAAAAGGCGGCAGTCAGCACTTCTTACCGCCCCTGGATCTCCTGGTTTCCGGTGCTCCAGACGTGCTGTTCTTTGGCAGCGGCCGGAGTATTCTGCGCCATCACGCCCACCAGCTTATGGGGGATGTAGGGCTCTTCCAGATAGGCTGACTCTTCCGGCGTCAGCTCAAGATCCGCTGCCTTTGCCGCTCCCTCAATGTGGTGCATCTTGGTCGCGCCCACCACCGGAGCCGTCACCTTGGTGAGCAGCCAGGCCAGCGAGATCTCCGTCATGGAAACGCCGCGCTTTTCTGCCAGCTCCGCTACCCGGTCAATGACAGCCTGATCCTGTTTCGCTGTGGCGTCGTATTTGAATTTGGCGTAGCTGTCTTCCTGAAGCCGTTTGGAAGTCTCGCCGGGATGCCTGGACAGACGTCCGCCTGCCAGAGAACTGTAAGGCGTCATGGCGATGCTGTCCTCGGCGCAGAGTTTTGCCATCTCCCGCTCTTCCTCACGGAAAATCAGGTTGTAATGGTTCTGAACGGAGACAAACTTTGCAAATCCTTCTTTCTCCGCCAGGGCGTTGGCCTTGGCCAGCTGATAGGCAAAGCAGTTGGAAATGCCGATATAACGGACCTTGCCCGCCTGCACAGCGCGGTTCAGCCCGTCCAGAATGTCATAGAGCGGCGTTTCGTAGTCCCACATGTGGTAAATATAGAGGTCCACATAGTCCATTCCCAGATTTCTCAGGCTGGTGTCGATCATGTTCTGGATGTGCTGCTGCCCGGTGATTCCGGCCGCGATCTCCTCCTGGGTGCGGGGCAGAAATTTGGTGGCCACCACCACTTTATCCCTCTCTGCAAAATCCCGCAGGGCACGGCCCAGATACTGCTCGCTGGTCCCGCTCTGATAGCCCACAGCCGTGTCAAAGAAATTGACTCCCAGCTCCAGGCCCCGTCTGATGATCCCGCGGGAGTGCTCCTCGTCCAGAGTCCAGCTGTGCTGGCCGTTGTGAGGATCGCCGAATCCCATACATCCCATGCAGATGCGGGAAACAGTCAGGTCTGAAGTTCCAAGTTTTGTATACTGCATTCTGCTCCCTCCTACTCCAATCCATTGTAAGCTGCATCGTCCACCGGCTCGCACCATTCGTTGGAGGTCTCCTCACCGGGAACTTCCACTGCGATATGGGAAAACCAGCTGTCCTTTTTTGCACCGTGCCAGTGCTTGACCTCCGCCGGGATGGTGATGACCGTGCCGGGAGTCAGGCTGACGGCTGCCTTTCCTTCTTCCTGATACCAGCCCTCGCCGGCAGTGCAGATAAGCAGCTGACCGCCGCCGCTTTTGGCGTGATGGATGTGCCAGTTGTTGCGGCAGCCCGGCTCGAAAGTAACATTCGCCAGAAATACCGGGCATTTGCCGGCTTCTGTCAGCGGGTTTAAGTAGGAATTGCCGATAAAATACTGGGCATAGGCGGTGTTGGCACCTCCGAGGCCGAACACGTTTTCTTTGCTGAATTGTTCTTTGTCGCTGATACGCATAATCATTTCTCCTTTTTCTTTTACTATTTTCCGCGGCTGTCAGCCTGCATATGCGGCAGACAATGTCCTCAGGCCATTTTGGGTCAGCCACAGCCGCAGGATTTCCCGCATATCTCCGCTGCCGTTCTCGGTGATGCCCAGCGCCCCGCGGACATCCGCCCTCGGGCACAGGCGGGAAATATCCCGTCTGAAATCACAGGACACACCGCCGCAGTGGGAGTAGAACGGCAGGATTATTTTTCCGGACAGATCGTTTTCCGCCAGCCAGGACGCCAGCGGAGGGGCTATGCTCCCGCACCAGTTGGGAGATCCGGCAAAAATAACGGAATAGGGCTTCGGGTCGCCGGATCCTGGCAGGAGACGGGGATGATACCCTGTCTCCACTTCTCTCCGTGCCTGTTCGAGCAGTTCCGGAAATGCCATGGGATAGGGCTGCCATGGATAAATCTCATGCCAGTCGCCCCCGGTTATGGCGCTGATCTCCTTCGCGATCCGATGAGTGCTTCCGGAATAAGAATATGATATGATCAGAGGACGATCTGCCGATCCTGACGCACTCATTTTTCCAGATCCCTGCCGAAAGACATGCACTTTCCGATCACATCCCCGGTGCGCAGATATTCATAAGTGGGCATTTCAAAGAGCACCGGCTTGAGGGCGCGGTAGTCGATCTTTCCCTCCTCATTCAGCACACTTTCCTCGGCATAAGTCCCGTCGATGGTGCAGATAAAACTCTCAAATCCCTTTGTCTCGTAAATGTCTTCCACACTGCACACCATGGTTACCGGAGCCTGGGCGATCATGGGCACTCCGGCATCGTCCACCACATATTCAAACAGTTTGGATTTATCTTCCTTGCTGCCGCTGACGCAGCCGGAGCGGTCCGCCCTGGCTAACAGAGCCTCATCCACAATGTTGATGGAGAGCTTTTTGCTCTCCTTGATCCCTTTGTTGGTGTAATGAGCGCTGGCCAGGCTGATCATCACATGGTCATGGCCGATAATGCCCAGATGGCCGACCAGCAGCCAGTTGGGCTTTCCGTCCACCATTGTGCCTACCACCACTAGGGGAGTGGGATACAGTGCCAGAGAATTTCCAATGTTCTTTTTCATAATGTATTACCTCCTGCAGTATTCTGCTTTTATTTCAGCCGATTTCCAAGGGTGTACGCCTCTTTGGGATACTGGGAATGCTGGGTCATAGACGGCGTGCCGCAGCCGCGTCCCAGCACCATGCCCATATCTTCCAGGTTCAGGTAGCGCACCAGGGTTTTATAGTGGGCTTCCAGCGCCTCAAAAGTCCAGTCATCGCTGTTCCATGCCGCTGACAGCAGTGCAGACTTCATATGTCTGCGCTGGATCGAGCTGTTAAAGGCGCAGAAGCGGTCGATCATTGTTTTTAACTGGGCCGACATTCCGTAATAATAAAGGGGCGTGACAAACACCAGCATATCGGCAGCAAGGATTTTGGGGCGGATGTCCTCCACATCATCCTTCTGCACACAGGGCCCCTCATACCCGCAGCGGACGCAGCCGGTGCAGGGATGGATACGGGCATGGGCTGTGTCGATGATTTCCACGCTGTGTCCCGCTTCCTCCGCCCCCTGCCGGAAACAGTCTGCCAGCAGGTTGGAGGAACCTTTTTTGTTCGGACTTCCTTCCAAAATAACGATCTTCATGGCAATGCCTCCTTTCAGCCTCTGAATCTGTAACTTTCATCTCTTTTATCTTACTCGCTGATATTTGACTTTTCCAATACTTATGTTTTATGGCCAATCATGCCTGTTCTGTATTGATTGATGCCTTCTCCATCATTCTACAGCTTCAATCGTGATGGTCCCGGACATCTCACTGATCAATTCCGATCCGGAAATGACCTGGCCCAGCTCAAACAGGGATGGATTTCCCTGATATTCTCCATAAAAGAAAACCACATCGCCCCATGGTTCATAATAAGCAAGCGTCCCCGCCCCTGCCTCAGCCAGAGGGGAATCACTGGTATCCAGAGACTGCGGCGGATAAAAAATTTTCTCATTGGTACTGTAATCCTCTGATTCAATAGTAAGCGGCAGCTGCTCATAAAGCGAATCCGCAGCCGTTCCTTCATTTAATTCACAAACGATCTGATTCTCGCCAAATCGTACTGAGATCTGTCTTGTTTCTGTCATTTTTCTCTCCCTTTCACTCCCGCTGAATCCTAATTTTCTGACCCAGTCCTGTATATCTTGCTGAGAGGAGGCCGCCTCCTCTTCATAGCAGTCAAAAATATTGTCCGAAATGACCGCCTCCGGTGCGGCGTCAGTGATCAATTCCACACTGTTGGCAAGTCCTCCGGTGCCATGGGAACAGAACAAATAAACCTCCTTTCCGGACAGGTCGTTCTGATCCAGAAAGGAAAGGAGAGGCATCGGGACGCCATACCACCATTTTAGGGTAGCCCAAGAATATCGTGTCGTACTGTTCCATATCGGCTACATTTTCTGCAAGCTCCGGACGAGCGTCATCTCCTCGTTCCTGATTTGCCCTGTCCAGGCACTCATCCCAGTCACTTGGATAAGGATCTGTGACTCGAATGGAGAACAGATCTCCGCCGGTTTCCTCCTGCACCCAGCCCGCCAGCTGCTGGACGTTGCCCGGCGGGATCACGCTGGGGGAAGTGACCGCATCCACATCTTCTGCCAGAATCGCATTGTCTGCCCAGGAAAAATAAGCCACTAAAATATTGCCGCTGCCTGCCTTTTCCGCGGAGTCCTGCTGTTCCTCCTGCGTTTCGCCTGAGAGGACCGCCTGTTCTGAATCTGCCGCAGCACTCTCCGATTCCGATAAAGAAGATGCCTCCCGGCCGCTGCTTTGACCGCATGCCGTAAGCGAAAAAACCATGGCCACCGCCAGAAAAATGGAAAATGCTTTTTTCAATACCGTTTCCTCCTTTTCTTTTTTCAGGAGAACATGCCCCTGTAATGGATCTGGAATTATTCCAATTTCTGGTTTCATTATAGCTGCGCCTCTGTTCGATGTCTAATGCTTATGGTTTATCATTATCCATATAAAAATTGCATGATTTTGAGCAGAGATACAAATACAGGTTAATTGAAATCCTAAATGCAGCATTTTTACCCTGCCTTTTGATTTTATGAAAAACTCTTGACACTATCGTGACACATATGCCCTTCCGACACATTTGCCAAAATACATCCATATAAAAAAGCCAACCTGTTTCGTACAACTGGCTGGCTTTCATTTAAATCGGGTAGGAGGTAGATAATTATTTTATCTACCGACCTCCCACAGCACCGTACGTACGGTTCCGTATACGGCGCTTCTCTAGTTTTCACATATTTTCAAATAGAACTCTGTGAATGTCGGGTATCCTAATTCACGGAG
Source organism: Candidatus Lachnoclostridium pullistercoris (assembly GCA_019119775.1). Classification (GTDB taxonomy): domain Bacteria; phylum Bacillota; class Clostridia; order Lachnospirales; family Lachnospiraceae; genus Lachnoclostridium_A; species Lachnoclostridium_A pullistercoris. The sequence goes on from DWWL01000010.1 coordinate 63,711, forward strand.
TTTCTTATTGTTAAATGCAGTCTGCAATACAAAATATCCACTACAATACCAGTTTCCATTTCGCATGTTCGCGCATATCCACGCCTTTTCTTGTTCTACACCTAACGCCTTGAGTTCCTTATATTTCGTTTTGACTTTCTTCCATTGTTTCCAGTAGATTGCCCTTATCTTATGTCGTAGCCATCCATCTGTCTCTTTTAAGAGCTTCTTCATATCTGCCATTCCAAAGTAGTTTACCCAACCTCTTATAAACTGCGTCAGTTTCAGTGCCCGATATTCATTTCTCCATCCATTGCTTCTATTTGTCAGTTCTCTGATTCTATTCTTCATCTTTCTAACCGATTTTGGATGTACTCTGAGTCTGCATTTACCTCGATAGTTATAGAAACTGTATCCCAGGTATTTGACTTTACTGATATACGACACACTCGTTTTTTCTCGATTTACTTTTAGGAATAGTTTTCTTTCTATATATGGTGTGATGTTTTTCAAGGTTCTTTCTGCGCTTTTCCTGCTTTTGCAGAAAATCATACAGTCGTCTGCATAGCGCACAAATCTGTGCCCTCTGCGTGTTAGTTCCTTGTCCAGTTCATTTAGCATGATGTTACTGAGTAATGGGCTTAATGGTCCGCCTTGCGGCATACCCATTTCTGTCTTCTCAAATATCCCTCTGCTTATTACTCCTGCATTAAGATATTTATGAATGAGTGAAGTAACTCTTCCATCCTTGATGGTTCGTGATAGTATCTCTATGAGTTTGCTTTGACACACTGTGTCGAAGAATTTCTCCAAATCCATATCTACCACATATACGTATCCATCATTTACATTTGTCTGGCATTGCTTTAGTGCATCGTGTGCACCTCTGCAAGGGCGAAAGCCGTAACTGTTTCCTGAAAACTGTTTCTCATAGATTGGAGAGAGCACCTGTGTAATCGCCTGTTGAAAAACTCGGTCAACTACTGTTGGCACTCCCAGTTTTCTGAACTCGCCTTTTGTTTCTTTGGGTATTTCTACCCTTCGGACTGGATTAGGTTTATATTTTCCTTCCATTAACTGTTGTTTTAGTTGCGTTCCATTATCTCTGAGAAACGGTAGAAGTTCATCTACGTTCATCCCATCAACTCCGCCCGCTCCTTTGTTAGATTTTACCTTCTTATACGCTTGATTCAGGTTATCATTCGATAAAATCTTTTCCATCAGTTTGTCCGTTTGAAAATCTGTGATGATGTCGTTGTTTTCAGCAATCCTCTGATGGGCGGACACTTCTGCATACTCTTTCTGTTCCGCAGATACCATTTGCAGATAGTCCTCAATATGAAGTTGTCTGTCCTTAAATCCATCTTTGGTTACATTCATTTACTCACATCTCCTAAAGTTCAGTCCTTCCCATTATGTTTGCAACCATAATGGTACTATGACCTCTGCTGACTTCTCGCCATTCGTTGTTACTCACGGATTTCATACTCTGTTTCCATCCGCTGACGAGACCTCCCTTGGTACCACACGTTTCTTTCTCTCCATATATCTGCCACATTTACCATAGTTAATTCCGAGTAGCTATTGGACTTCAGTTTGTAATGCAACCTTATCCTTAACTATAGCCTGATGTGATTTCTGTTCGTCAGACCAGAGATTTACCTCCACCTTCCTTCAGATTCCCCTCGCGTTAATCATAGTCGTTGCTATGAATAGGACACCCTTGGTCTTGGCTATATCCTTCCCACTACTAGGGCGGATTAGGGACTTGCACCCATTAGAAACGTGCGCCGCAAGGCGCACATTAAGAAAGAATCCTGCTCCGCAGGATTCTCCGCCTGCGGCGGGTCGCGAAAGCGGCAGTTTCCTTTCCGCCGCAGTGCGATCTCCGCGGAGCGTTTTTATTTAACAGGGAACGAAGTTTCCTGTTAAATAAAAAAAGAGCCGGCCCCAATGGCCTGCTCTCCCGTAATGGTCCGCCTCTTTCAGACGCACATGCTGTGTGCCTGTTCTTCAGTTAAGCTGCGTGAGTCTTGTCTGCCGCTCTCTCCTCCAGGAACTCCTCGAACTCCGCGTTCTCTCCGGAATAGGAAACGGTAAGCACTCTGGTCAGATCCAGGCTCAGCACTCCAAGGATGGATTTTGCGTCAATGATCACACGGTTATAAAATACATCAATGTCAAAGTCACACTTAGAAGCTGCAGCCACAAACTCCTTCGCATCTGCAACAGTAGGCAGCATGATTCTTTTCTGTTTCATCATCATTAATCTCTCCTTCTAATTATTTGGCTGTCTCCTGGGCTTTCGCCCCGGCCGCAGCCGATCATTAAAAGTATCACCATACTTATACCATTTCTTTCCTGACCTGTCAAATTTTTGAAAAACAGGGGGATTGTTTCTCATTTTGTGCAGTTTACCCATGCAGGCCGGAAAATCATTTTCCCCGGTTCACATTTTTCGTAAATCCTCATTTCCTATTTAATAATAGTTCTTGTTTTCTCATTTCACAATTCCAGTTTCTCCCCGGATTTTCAAAAAAATTTTTGTCGAATCTTCCACTGAAAATGTTTTTTTATAAAAACAATCATTTTTTTGTTGACATACCCCCATATCTATGCTATTATACACAGGCATGAGAAATTCATGAGAGACAGCTTAGGGGAATAGTTCAATGGTAGAGCAGCGGTCTCCAAAACCGTAGATGGGGGTTCGAGCCCCTCTTCCCCTGCTTCAGAAGCAGACAGCCGTGATCTTTTAAAAGGAAAGATCGCGGCTGTTTTCGTTTTGTTCGGTGTTCTGTCCCGCTTTCTGCCGTCCCTGACGCAGCCGGCCCGGGGCGCTGGATCTTCTGCCTTCTGCAGTTCTTCCGTCTTTTCCCCGGCGCCGTTCCTGCCCGCTATTTCTATCCATCCTCGTAGGCCAGCTTTAAGACAGCTATCATATCTTCGTCCGCCTTCTCATCCCTTCGGGAATATCCCCGGATGGCGTCCATCAGCTTCTCCCCAGGCCCGGATGTCTTCTCCAGCACAGCCAGGCTCTCCTTCTGAAATTCCTCCGCGTCCGTTCCCGGCTCTAATTCCGGCATGGGCAGCCCCGCCTGGCAGAACGCCATTCCCACAGCGCAGGCCAGCTCTCTGGCGTTGATCAGCCGGGACGCCTGCTCAAAACGGGTCACTTTGATTTTCACCGACTCCAGATACAGTTCGTAAACCATAGTCCTCTCTCCTTTTCCGCTCTATTATAAGAGAAGTTTCCCAAATTGTCTAATGAAAGCGCCGGATCCAGCCTGTCAAAAACTGCATGTTAAAAATTTTTCAAAAAACTCTTGTATCTCCTGCTCTGCTGCGCTACAATAAAATCAGCAATGAAAATAGTTCTTCGGGGCGGGGTGCAATTCCCCACCGGCGGTTACAGTCCGCGACCTGCACGGAAACGTGCAGCTGATTTGGTGCAATTCCAAAACCGACAGTATAGTCTGGATGGGAGAAGACAATTTCGGAAACCGTCTCGCGGTTTCCTCTTGGAATTGGCGTTAAAAGCTCAGACCCCGAAGGTCCGGGCTTTTTCTTTTGCTTAAAAAAGCCGGGCGGCAGGAAACTTTTCTGTCTGATCCGAAGAGCAGCCGGACCGCAGGGCGAAAGAACGTTTCACTGCAAAAACAAGTTCAGGAGGTTTTTGTCATGAAAACGAAATGGGATACTCAGAAACTGATCTGTACGGCCATGCTGGCCGCTGCCGCCGGAGCGCTTATGAGCCTGGAATTTCCGATACCGCTCATGCCGCCGTTTTACAAGGTGGATTTCAGCGACGTGCCGTCCATCATCGCCCTCTTCCTCTTCGGGCCGGCATCTGCCGCCTGGGTGGAGGTGTTAAAGATCCTGGTGAAACTGATCACTGTCGGAACCACCACCATGTACGTGGGCGAGCTCGCCAACCTGATCGGCGTCGCTCTCTTTGTCGCTCCCGTATGGCTGGTCTACAGCCGCATGGGCCGCACCAGACGGGCCGCCCTGACTGCCCTCGGCGTCAGCGTGCCCATCCGCACCCTGTTCGCCTGCTTCTGCAATGCCTTCATCACTCTGCCTCTGTACGCAAAAGCCATGGAGCTGCCTCTGGAAAGCGTCATCCAGATCGTCGCCTCCGTAAACCCGGCCATCCATGACCTGACCGGATTTATCATCCTGGCCACCATACCCTTCAACGTGATCAAGATCGGCTTAAACTGCGGAGCGGCATTTCTCCTCTACGACCGGCTGCGGGCATTTTCCCGTCTGGCAAAGCCCGCCCTTCACTGACAAAAAAGGAGGATTTTCACATGATTCAAAATTATCAGGACCTTACAAGACTGGAAATGGAACAGCTTGACCGCAGGCACACTATCGTCCTCATTCCCCTGGGCGCTCTGGAGCAGCATGGAAACCAGGCTCCCCTGGGAACAGACGACATCATCGCCTCCGCCATGGTTTCCCGCCTGAAAGAGGAGCTGGAGGCAGAGGACCCTGATTTTCCCATGCTGGTCTTTCCGGTGATTCCCGTGGGCCTGAGCACAGAGCACAAAAACTTCTGCGGCTCCGTCACCTTCCGTCCCGACACCTACTACCATCTGCTCTATGACATCTGTGAGAGCCTGGCCCGCCACGGTTTCAAAAAGATCGCCTTTTTAATCTGCCACGGCGGAAACGCTCCTCTGGTGCAGATTCTCAGCCGGGAACTGCGCAGCGACCTGGGGCTTTACGCCTTCTACCTCTCCTCCGGCGCCTTCGGCCATCCGGATGTAAAGGCCACCGTCTCCGAGGGAAATATCTGGGATTTCCACGGCGGGGAGATGGAGACTTCCATGGTGATGGCCGTGGACCCGTCTCTGGTGAAGCTGGAAACCGCTCAGGCGGGCATTCCCGCTCCTTTCCTCTCTGCCAGAGCTTTAAAGCCATACGGAAACGCGTCCATCAGCTGGATGTCTGAGGACTGGAAGACGGAGGACGGCCGCCCCATCGGAATCGGCGGGGACCCGTCCGGGGCCGCAGCCGAAAAGGGAGAGATCATCCTGCGCACCAGCGCCAGAGAGCTGATCCCCGGACTTCTTGACATCCGGGACTGGGAAGTGGACTGACCTGCAGGCCCGCGCCTGATCCGCCGGAGACTTTTGTCCTGCAGAAAACAGAATTTCCAATTGAGCCACTTGGACGAAGAAGTGCCGCGCACCTGTTTGGGGATGCGCGGCACTCTTTTGGTTAATTCTGTCCCAGCATCTCCACCGCAAAGCGGACTGTGGAAACGGCTCCTGTCTTTAATACTTTCTCATTCAGGTCAAATTTAGCGTTGTGGTGAGGCGCTCCGTAGCCCTCCGCCTCATTTTTGATTCCCAGAAACGCGAACACGCCCGGATATTTCTCCAGCCACAGGCGGAAGGATTCTCCTGCGTACCAGGGCTCACAGGAAACCACGGTGCCCTCCGGCAGGATCTCATTCAGCACCCGGCTTGCCACAGCGGCGCAGGCCGGATCTGTCACCGTGGGGCCTCCGATAAAGTCAGGGCCGAATTCCGCCCGGCACTTGTGCATGGCCGCGGTGTGCTCCGCCACCTGTTTGGTCAGCTCCAGACATTTCTTTCCCTCTTCCATATCGAAGAAACGGTAGGTTCCCTGAATTCTGGCCTCCTCCGGAATCACGTTGGAAGCCTCGCCGCCGTGGAACATGGTCAGTCCCAGCGTCACCGTCTTTCCAGCCGTCACCTGGTTGCCGAAGGCCACACAGAGGTTGTTCAGGAAATTCGCGCCGCAGAAAATGGGGTTGGCCGCCAGATCCGGACGGGAGCCGTGGCCGCTCTTTCCGTGGAAGGTCACGTCGATGGTGGTGGCCCCTGCCATTCTGGCGCCGGGATCCACGCACATCTTTCCCTCTTCCAGCTCCGCATAGACATGGATCGCCCAGCAGTAGTCCACGTGATATTTCTCCAGAGCCTCGAGCAGAGCCCGGACGCCGCTGTTGGGCTCCTCTCCCTCCTCAAAGCAGAACAGAACCGTCCCGTTCAGCTGATCCTTCATCCGGCAGAGCACCTGCATGGCCCCCAGCAGCATGGCTGTGTGGGCGTCGTGGCCGCAGGCGTGACAGGTGCCAGGCTGCTCTGAATGGCAGGTTCTGGGACCGGCCAGGTTTTCGTCCGATTCTTCCAGCGGCAGAGCGTCAATGTCCGCCCGCAGAGCCACTACCTTTCCCGGGCGACCCGTATCCATTTTCACAATAATGCTGGTGGTGGGAACCTCCTCATACGGAAGGCCCAGCTTTTTCGCCTCTTCCAGAATAAAAGCGTGGGTCTTGTTCTCGTGCATGGCAGTCTCCGCAAATGTATGCACTTTCCGGCGGCAGTCAATAATATACGGCTCATATTCGTCAGCCAGTTTCCGGATCTCTTCGTTTAAACTCATATAATCTCCTTCCCGCTGCCCAGGCGGCAGCCCTTTCTGCAGCTTTCACCTCCGTGAAAGCAGATTTTTCGTCTCTCTGCTTACCGTTATATAATAAAGCTGCTTAATTGTCAAGGTGATTATCTGTGTTTTGTATAAATTTTTACATTATATTTGTCTATTTTTGGATATAATAAACTATCCCTCATCAATTCCTGAATCATATCCCTAAATTGCAGGAAAAGCATTAGGCACATAAATCATATAAAGGGCAACGTACAAAATAAAGACCGGAAGGCCACATTTAAAATATTCTTTCATGGTATATCCCCCTGAAGCGAATACCATAGCCTGGGTCGCTGAAGCCATCGGAGTAAGAACCGAGCAGGTAGCTCCCATTTCCACTGCAATCATTGCTGACCTGGCATCAAATCCACAGGCAACGGCAACTACAGCCGCCAGGATCCGGAAAATATTCAATGTACTGGAATTATTCATAAACTGAGTAGCAACCGCTGCACCTATCATAAGAATAAATGCAATCAGATAGGGATTCGTCACACCTCCAAGAACATTATTCATAAATTCAGAAATTACTTCATTAGCTCCGGATGCACTGATTCCATTAGCCAGGGCAATTGTTCCAGCGTAAATACCTATTACCTTTAGATTAATTGCTTTCATCGCTTCTTTTTCTGTTAAAATCCCTGTAAATACCATCAGCAATGCCGCAATGGCCGCACAGGTAGGCGCACTCAGAAAATCTATGTAGCTGCTGGCAATCATCGCCAGAATCGCACAGATGAAAATGATGTATGTCAGTCTCTCCTTTCCCGCACTGAGAGAAGAACTTTTCTTCTTTCCATCTCCGCTCTCCTTTCCGATCATACTTTCCATGTCAATATTTTCATAGTCTTTCGGTGTAAACTTGTAGCCGATGAAGAAAACAAATAATGTTACAAGAAATACGATTGGAAGTCTGGCAGACACAAAGGTAAGTACGGTAAATGTAGGTTCTCCCCCCAGAGAGGATACCAGCTCATTGCTGACACTGTACGCTGTCAGGCCAATTCCCACAGGAAGTACCGCCGCCCAAATACTGGACAGGTCTACCGCCGGTTTCAGCAGGCGTTTGGGCGAAATCCCTGCCTTTTTTGCTACATTGAAACATACCGGCGTCATAGTCGCCATTGTAGACGAAGTATTGCTGAAAATAGTCAGAAAAATCGAAAGCAGACCGCAGCCAATAACTGCTCTCCTTTCACTGCTGCCTTCCGGAACAATAATGGTAGCCAGTTTTGACAGAAGAGATGTTTTGGCAAGGCCAGCAGCCAATACAAACATACTGGCAAACAAAACAGCCGTTGTGCTGGCAAATCCACTCCATGCCTGAGATGCCGGAAGGATTCCCGTCACTTCCATCGCTATGATAACCGCAACCGCTACTGCCGGATATGAAAGTTTTCCGCTGCAAAAACACGCAATCATAAGAACCGCTACTGCAAAGACGATAATAACCTGCAAAGACATATCCTTCTCCCCCTTGTATATTAATCTTCACTAAGAATTGAAACCTGAACTGTATACCATTTATAAGGTTTTGGATTGAACGCTCTCGCTGAACTTCCATGGCCAATCAACACCTTATTTACCCTGCTGAAATATTCATTAAGATCCTCATCCGACGCTCTGGCATTATTGTGATGAAGCGGCAGCGCCAGCTGAGCTCCCATTTTTTCTATCTGTTCTGCAAATACCTCCGGAGAGTATGATCGTATCCGATGTCTCAGCATAATATTGGGTCTCTCCTTTTTCATATGTTCCGCATGTTCCTCATAATCCCTCCCGGCGCTGAAATCAATTTTAAAATTATTCAGAGTCTGAATCATAAAATTAATATTATACATTGATCCCAACGGGCCGGTCTGGTTCGGACAGGGCACTCCGAATCCCTCGGATCCTGAAAAATCATTTTCCATCTGGCTGGGCCTTTTAAAACGACCCTCTCTAAAAGCTCTGTTATCATGTGCGCCCGGATAGGTTTTCAGCGTAAAATCCTCAAAATAGTAAGTATTTCCCGGATAAATCGGATATATTGCCGCATACGGGATATCATAAACTCTCGCTAATTCATAAGCACAGTCCCCAGGGACAAGCACGCGGCCATAAAATCGATTCCATAATTCCCCCACCAAGTTTGAATGATCCCCATGGATGTGATTTAAAATAATGTAATCTGCTCCGGTAAACTTTTCGGCCGAAAACCCGCTCTGAGCATATACCCGCTTTTCCATCTCCTGATTTGGTGTCAATTCCGTCAAACCATCGTAATGACTGACATCCCAATAGAATGGATCCGTAACAATCACTTTTCCATTTGGCAGCATAATCTCATAACACTGGACAGAGATCCACCGTATCCGAATTGAAAGCGACGATACCCCCTTTTCGTAATCTTGCATATTTTTCCCTCCTTTTTTATTTATATTATGAGTATATCGCCTATGATTATCGGAATCAAATTCCAAAAATTATTAAATATATTACATAAAGGAATATTATGCAAAAAAAGAAAGACCTCTACATCCGTAAAAGTCTTTCGTATATTTTATTCATACCGGAATCTATTTTTCTTATTCATTTTTCTGCCCTGCCTGCTGAAATAAACGAATCAGCGCTCGCCCCGCTGAAGACATATAGTAATCTGTCCGATACGCCACATACATTCTCTGCGGAGCTGGCCGCAGTTCTTTCAGATATAAGTATTTTACTCTCCTCTTTTTTCTCGGAACCTCCCAAAATACTGTATTTCCAATTCCGGCTTCTACTGCAATCACAGCGCTTCTCACGCTGTTTACCTCCAGACGGACCATAGGTTTTACACCTTCCGCTTTAAAAAAATCACGAATCATTTTTCCTGAAGCCGTTACTGCTGACAGCTGAATAAATGGATACTCAATCCAATCTTTCAGTTCAACAGTCGGATAAATATCCCCTTCTTTTTTTACTGCCCGTTCTATTACTGGAGAATCTTCAGGAACTGCCAGCACAAGAGCGGCCTCTCCAACCGGATCATAGGAAAGCCCTGGTCTGTAATCCCGGGACGTTACCAATGCAAAATCAAGTTCATTTTTTTCTACCATTGTCAATCTGGTAGATGTACTTCCTCCCAGTACCTGAACGCAGACGCCCGGATTCTTTTTCATAAACGGCGCTATCACATTCTGGATCATATTGTCTTCTCTTCCAATACTGCAGCCTATCCGAATATGCTTTTCTTTATTTTCTACTATTTTTGAGATTCCTTCTTCCAGCTCATAATCTAATCTTACAATTTCTCTTCCCTTTTCGACGTAATAGCGCCCTGCTTCTGTCAGTATCAAACGATTATTCTTCCTGTAAAATAAGGAAATTCCTAATTCCTTCTCCGTTCTCTGAAGAAACTTCGTCAGTGCAGATTGTGTGATGCAAAGAACTTCTGCAGCCTGGGAAATTCCTTCTCTGTCCGCAATTTCTATGATATATCTGTAATCCTTTACATTCATTCTCTCACCTCAGCGTGTCGATCGCCTCCCGCACGTTCCTCACCCCCACCAGGCGGATGCCGTCGGTGCGCTTCAATTTTTCCAGACAGATCTGGGGGAGAATGCAGGTCTCAAAGCCCAGCTTCGCCGCCTCGTTTACTCTCTGCTCCGCCATGGAGACGCCACGCACCTCGCCGGACAGTCCCACCTCGCCGAAGATTACTGTCTTCGGGTCAATGGGGCGGTCCTTCAGGCTGGAGACAAGGGCCATGACAATGGCCAGGTCCAGAGCCGGCTCATTCATTTTCATGCCTCCGGCGATATTTACATAGGCGTCATAGCGGGACATTTCATACCGGCATCGTTTCTCCAGGACTGCCATCAGAAGGTTGACCCGGTTGTAATCCGTACCCGCCGCCGTCCGCCTGGGCATTCCGAAGCTGGTGGCTGTCACCAGGGCCTGAACCTCCAGAAGAATGGGCCTGGTTCCCTCCATCAGGCAGGCCACAGCCGCGCCGGAGGCGTCCTCCGGGCGGCCGGACAGGAGAAATTCCGAGGGGTTTTCCACTTCCCTCAGCCCTTCCTCCTCCATCTCAAACACGCCGATCTCGTTGGTGGAGCCGAACCGGTTTTTCACCGCCCGGAGAATGCGGTAAGTGTCGCTCCGGTCCCCCTCGAAATAGAGAACCGTATCCACCATATGCTCCAGCACTCTGGGGCCGGCCACCATGCCTTCCTTTGTCACATGGCCCACGATGAAAACGGCGGTTCCCCTGCTTTTTGCCAGCTGCATCAGCAGATTGGTGGACTCCCTCACCTGACTGACGCTTCCGGGGGCGGAGCTTATCTCCTCCCGAAACATGGTCTGGATCGAGTCGATCACCGCCACGTCCGGCTGCTGCTCCTCCATCACCTCCCGGATCAGGTCCAGGTTGGTCTCGCACAAGAATCTCAAGTCGCCCTTCACGGAACCGATTCTGGCCGCCCGCAGCTTGATCTGCTTTAAAGATTCCTCACCTGAAATGTAGAGGACTTTCTTTCCGCTGCCGGCCAGATTGCGGCACACCTGCAGAAGCAGGGTGGATTTTCCGATGCCAGGATCGCCGCCCACTAACACCAGAGAGCCGGCTACGATCCCGCTGCCCAGCACCCGGTCCAGCTCCTTAAATCCGGTCTTCATCCGGTCTGTCTCCTCCACGGAGATCTCGTCCAGAAACGACGGCTTGAGACGGGCCGGCCGGATGCCGCCCCCCGCCATAGCCGAGATCCCGATTCCCCGGGACGCCGTTTTCTTCTCCGCCGGCTCCTCCACAAACGTATTCCATGCCTTGCAGCCGGGACACTGCCCCATCCATTTCGCCGATTCATATCCGCATTCGCTGCAGAAAAACACCGTTTTTGCCTTTGCCATAATCTCTCCTCCTGCAGATCAGACAGAGAAAACTCCATCCCTATCTGATGCGTAAAAAGAAGGACCGCAGGAGCTTTTCTCGCCCGCTGCGGTCCCTGACTGTCCATGTTTACTTGCGGATGACCTTTACCTTCACCGCGGTTCCCTCATTGAGCTCAACGCCGATGACCAGCTTGCCGCTCATGTTGGTCTTCATTCCTCCCACTGCGGCGTCATCCACGAACACCTCGTACTCGCAGTCTTCTTCCAGCTGCAGAGTGATCTGCGCGTCCTGACTGCCTTCCACCAGGAATTCTACTTTCTCGTCGTCCACCTGGAAATGCTCCACCGCAGTTCCCGGCACGGACTCGTATACGAACAATCCGTTCTTCTCTAATTTGGTGATCTCGTAAAAGGTCTTTACTTTATACAGATCTCCGTCATGCTCAAAATTGTCATGCTTGGATTTTGTGTTTAATTTGTAATTTCCAAAGCTGATGGTCCCATCCTGTTCTGTGCGGATTAATTCCTCAACTACCGGCATATCTTTTGCCCCTCCTGGTTCTCTTAAAGTGTTTCTTGTTCACATGCTGCCCTTTTCTGCACTGCTCACCGCTGATGCGGACATTTGATCACAAATCTTCGATTCATGACCATCATTCGCTGCCCGCCCCGCGCGGGCAGCCCCCGCTGGCTCGCTTTCGCTCATTATACCACGCCCCTCATTTTTTTTCTACTGTTTTATCTCCCAGGAAAGGAGAAATTGTGACATCTGTTCAGTCCTGCGGAAAGATTTCTGCTGAGCGGCCGCCTGTGCCTGCGGGGTTATGAAAATTTCAGGCCGTCCTGGTCGGCGTCTATGAGAACGTCGGACCCTTCTTTGATGCGGCCGTCCAGGATCTCCTCCGCCAACTTGTCTTCCAGAAGGTTCTGGATGGTGCGGCGCAGGGGACGGGCGCCGTATTTCTCGTCGAAGCCCTTCTCGATCAGGTATTCTTTTGCCTGGTCGGTGACATTTAAGGTCATGTGAAGCTGGGCGCGGCTGCGGTTTTCGATGGTCTTCAGCATGATGCCGGCGATTTCCTTCATGTGTTCCTTATTTAAGGGGTGGAAGACGATGATATCGTCGATCCGGTTCAGGAATTCCGGCTTGAACAGGCGCTTGACCTCCTCCATTACCCGGTCCTTCATGAACTTGTAGTTTTCCTTCTCATCATTTGCAGATGCAAATCCCAGCCGCTTGGGCGAAATGATATTTTCTGCCCCGGCGTTGGAAGTCATGATGATCACCGTGTTCTTAAAGTCGATCTTCCGCCCCTGGGCGTCAGTGATGTGGCCGTCGTCCAGGACCTGAAGAAGAATGTTGAACACGTCCGGATGGGCCTTCTCCACCTCGTCAAACAGAATGACGGAGTAGGGATTTCTTCTCACCTTCTCGCTCAGCTGGCCGCCCTCGTCATAGCCCACGTAGCCGGGCGGGGATCCGATCATCTTTGACACGCTGTGCTTTTCCATATACTCGGACATATCGACCCGGATCAGGGCGCTCTCCGTCCCGAACATGGCCTCCGCCAATGTCTTGGAGAGCTCTGTTTTTCCCACGCCGGTGGGTCCCAAAAACAGGAAGGAGCCTATGGGACGCTTCGGGTCCTTCAGGCCCACGCGGCCGCGGCGGATCGCCTTGGAAACGGCGGTCACCGCCTCCTCCTGGCCCACTACCCGCTTATGAAGAATGGACTCCAGGTTCCGCAGACGCTCCGACTCTTCCTCCGCCAGCTTTTTCACCGGGATCTTCGTCCAGCCGGAAACCACGTCGGCGATCTCATTTTCTCCCACCACCAGCTTCTTCGCTGTCTTTTCTTTCTCCCATTTCTGGCGGAGCTTTTCGATCTTCTCTCGTTTCTTTTCCTGCTTTTTCTTAATGTCTCCCGCCTTCTCGTAAGCCTCCGTGCGGATGGCGTTCTCCTTCTGCTCCTCCAGAGCCGCGATCTCCTTTTCCAGACCCCGGATCTCCGGCGGCTCCACAAAGCTCTGCAGCCGCACTTTTGAGGACGCCTCGTCGATCAGGTCAATGGCCTTGTCCGGAAGGAACCGGTCGTTGATGTAGCGGGCAGACAGCTTCACTGCCGCCTCAATAGCCTCGTCTGTGATCGTCACCCGGTGGTGCTCCTCATATTTCCCTTTCAGCCCTTTTAAAATGGCGATGGATGCCTCCTCATCCGGCTCGTCCACCGTCACCGGCTGGAACCGCCGCTCCAGGGCCGAATCCTTTTCAATGTACTTCCGGTACTCTTCAATGGTGGTGGCGCCGATCAGCTGCAGCTCTCCTCTGGCAAGGGAGGGTTTTAAAATGTTGGACGCATCCAGAGCGCCTTCCGCCCCTCCTGCTCCGATGATGGTGTGGAGCTCGTCAATGAACAGGAGCACGTTCCCGTCGTCCCGCAGCTCTGAGAGCACTTTCTTGATCCTCTCCTCAAATTCGCCTCTGTATTTGGAGCCGGCCACCATGCCGGAAAGATCCAGTGTCACCACCCGTTTCCCGGCGATCGTCTCCGGCACGTTTCCCGATACGATGAGCTGGGCCAGTCCTTCCACAACGGCCGTCTTTCCCACTCCCGGCTCTCCGATCAGGCAGGGATTGTTCTTGGTCCTTCTGCTTAAGATCTGGATCACCCGGCTGATCTCCCGGTTTCTCCCGATCACCGGGTCCAGCTTTCCTTCCCTGGCAAGAGCCGTCAGATCACGGCTGTAGCTGTCCAGGACTGGTGTTCCTTTCTTTCCTCTTCCCGTCTGGGCCTCCTCCCGCCCCGCCGGGGCGTCCTCGCCCATGGCGGAGAACAGATCCACGTAGATCTTCTGCACGGAGACTCCCATGGTGTTTAAGATTCTCGTGGCCACACAGTCATTTTCCCTGATTATGGCGATGAGAATGTGCTCCGTTCCCACCAGGGGCGCCTTAAAGCGGACCGCCTCGTGGTAGCTGTTTTCCAGCACCCGCTCAGCCCTGGGGGTCCAGAGCTCTCCCTTAGTCTTTAAGGCGTTGCTGCCGGAAATCAGCTCCTGCATCAGTTCTTTTACCTTTTCTTTTTCCACGCCGCACTCGGAAAGCACCCGGAAGGCCACTCCCGTGCCCTCCTCTAAAAGTCCCAGAAGCAGGTGCTCCGTTCCCACAGAGCCATGGCTTAAGGTTCTGGACGCTTCCTCCGCCAGCCGTATGGCTTCCCTCGCCTGAGGGGTAAACTTTTCAAATCTGCCTGTCATGCAAATAATCCTCCTAGCTTCTTTTTGGCGACAGCGGTCTTCCGCCGTCTCAGGCTGTCTTTAATTCCGGCAGCTCTGCCCGGATATAGCTGGCTCTCGCCGCGTCCAGCTCCGCCCGGGACAGGGGCCTCTCCGACAGTTTCTGCAGGTTCGCCTTCTGGATCCCCAGCATGAGCCCGAACACCGGACAGGGCTCGGCAAACTCCAGAATGCCGTCTTCTGCTCCGGCCATCAGGCGGGAGAGAAAGACCATGGCGTCCTTCCAGCTGAGCTTTCTGGCGTATTTTAACACGCCGTAGGACTTAAACGCCTCATCCTGACAGCCCAGGCGGTCAGAGGACAGGGCCATGTCCCGCACCTGTTTTTCCTGGCTGCTCAGCTGTCTGGCGACCTTTTCTACAATCTCCACGATCTCCTCCTCCGTCACCCCCAGAGTCTTCTGGTTGGACACCACGTAGAGGGAGCCGTAATTTTCATTTCCCTCCCCGTAAAGACCGCGGATGCTGGCGCCGAACCGGCTCATCTCTCCCAGTAAACTGGAAAATTTTCTTCCCGATGACAGGGACGGCAGATGGACCACCGCCGACGCCCGCAGCCCCGTTCCCACGTTGGTGGGGTATGCGGTGAGAAAGCCGTATTTATCGTCAAACGCATAGTTAAATCTCTCATTGATATAATCGTCCGCCCGGTCCGCCTCCCGCCACAGCTCTTTTAAGTGCATTCCCGGCGCGATGAACTGCATCCGGATGTGGTCGTCGCCGTTTAACACCAGGCTGACTTTTTCGTCCCTGGAGAGGATCAGACCCACCGGCTCCTTTTTGGCCGCCAGGGTGGCGTTTAAGATCCTCCGCTCCCGCAGGGCTCTCCGGTCCAAATCACTTAATTCCTGCAGAAGGGTATAGTCGTAGTCCCGCCCGTCCTCCAGGCAGAAGTCCCTCATTCCCTTCTCCAGCCGGCCCACCATCTCCCTGGCCTGATCTTCGGTCAGCTTTCCGGAAAATGGGTACTCCGCCCAGTTTCTCACCAGGCGGATGCGGCTGTATATGATACCGGGATTCTCTTTGTCTGTCTCTTCAAACCATTTAAGCATCTGTCTCACTTCCCGTTCTCAGTTTTCTGATCTCATCTCTGCAGCGGGCTGCCTCCTCGTAATCTTCTCTCTTTACCGCCGCCTGCTGGCATGCGTAGAGGCGGGCGATCTGCTCTTCCAGGCTGGATCCCTCCTCCGGCTCTGAAAGGGCGCTCTCCTTCTCTCTGTTTTCCTCTGCCGCCGCGTTCTTTGCTCTCTTTCCCTTGTGGCAGTCGCTTCCCTGCAGCTGCCTGATCTTGTCACTGATCAAAAGGTCAAACACTTCATAGCAGTCCGGGCAGCCGAAGCGGCTGCTCTTTACAAATTCCTCGTAGCTGGTCCCGCAGGTGGGGCAGACCACATGGCTGTATTTTTCCTCCCTTGGGCTGCCGTTTCCCAGTCCCAGCAGTCCGGACAGCAGTCTTCCCAGCGGAAAGTCCTGCCCCAGATCCAGCTCGCTGGCGCACTGGGCGCAGAAATTATGCTCCGTCCGCACTCCGTTTACTACTTCTGTATACTGTATCGTGGCCTCTCTGGCCTTACATCTCTCGCACAACATAGCTGTTCCTCCGATTATTCCTTCCGAACGTCCGGAGCCGGCCGCCTGCGCAGCCTTCCCCGGCGCTGTTGACAGTGTCACGGGGACTTTGCCTATTCTCCGCCCCCTGCAAACCGGTCGAAAATCTCATCCACCAGACGGTGAACCTCATCCCGGCTCACATTCTTACAGACTCCCCTGGCTAAAACCACTCCCAGCTCCTGTCTCATGTCCTCCAGAGCCTGGATCTTGTTCACATCCAGGGAAACGATGGCTCCCCGTCTCCGGTCCAGCTTTACAAATCCTTCCTGTCTCAGTACAGCATATGCCTTATTGACCGTGTGCATGTTGATTCCAATGCGGTCTGCCATCTGCCTTACAGAAGGCAGCACCTCTCCTTCCCGGATCCGGTCCGTGGCGATTCCCAGAATGATCTGGTTACAGAGCTGAATATAGTAGGCTTCATCACTGTTAAAATCAATTTCCACAATCATAGTTCCACCATCTTTCGTTATATCTGTTCTAGTGTTAGTATAACAAATAGAGAGGCGTCCGTCAAGCTCCTTTTTTCCGCAGAGGAGACGACGCTTTTTCCGCGGGAGAAAACGGCGCCGCCCCGGGAGTTCCGGCGCCTTGCGGCTCCCTCTCCCGGGGCGGATTTCTATGGATTTACAGATCGATGAGTTCAATATCGTCGTCATCGTCTTCCGTTTTCTTTTCTTTGGCCTCGCTGTCCGGCTCGTCCTCATCGCCGTCCAAATCCAGGACTTCCATCTCGTCCTCATCATCTAAGTCGGTCACTTCCAGGTCGTCCTCATCGGAAACGTCCGGAACTTCTTCTGTCTCCGGCTCTTCCGGTTTTTCCGGCTCCGGATGTCTCTCCCGGCGCTTTTCCTCTCTGGATGCCGCCTGCTGAGCCGCTGCCAGCTGGTCTTCGTCCTTCTTCTTTCTGGACTTTTTCTCCGGCCGGCCGCCGTCATCCTTCTGCTTTCCGCCTTTCTTTACCACCACGATCAGGGCAATGGCAAGTCCGGCTGCCACCGCGATGAGGAAGATGATCACGATTCCCCTCATGTCGTAATCGTGGAGCAGGTCGGTATAAGTGCCCACCACATCCTGATACTGGTCGGAGGAAATGCCGCTCACTCCGGGAATATCCTGGAAATATCTCTGGATGGTGTTCTCCTCCAGATCATAGCGGTAGAAGTCCTTCACTCCGTTCCAGTTCATGCCGTAGAAGATCATGTACTTGGGATTTTCCTCCCCGGCGGGAACCCATCCGGATACCTGGCCGCCTCCCGGCAGGTTCATAATGCCCTCCGTAAATCCTGCGGGAACCGTCACACTCTCATCCGGCTCCAGCACGATCACCGACTTGGGCGTGGTGGAAACTTCCATATAGGCGGAGAAGCTGTCCGATGCCTCATTATAGATGAAGAATTTGGCCTCCCCGTCGCCGTTTACCAGGCAGAGCAGGAGAAGATCCTTCTGGATTCCTCTTCCGGCCATAATATCCTGACCTTTGTAATTGTAGGTAAATCCTTCAAATCCTTCCGGCAGAGTGGAAACATCAAAGCTCTGGGCCACGCTGTACTGCACCTGATCGATCACTACCGTCAGATCCCCGGCAGCCACGGCGCCGCCTGCCTCCGCTCCTCCTTCTGTCTTTGTCACATGGATGATGTAAGTCTGGCTCTGGCCGTCCGCGGCCGTCACCACACAGTTTACCGTATTTTCTCCCATCTGGAGATCGCTGCTGCCGTTCACCGTCACCGTGGCGGACTCATCGTTTGCCTCGGCGCTGACCGCCAGCTTCGTCACGTCCGGTCCCACGCTCACGCTGTACTCCGTCACATCGGAGGAGAACTCAGGGGAGAGGGTGCCCGGGGAAACCTTTAAGGATTTCAGTCCTGCGTCCGCGGACGCCCCGTCCGCCGCCTCCACCGTCACTGTGGAATTTCCCAGACGGTCCACCGTGGCCATCTCCTCATCGGCATCGTACACCTCCTGGGTGCTGACGGTGATCTGGGTGCTTCCCGCCTGAAGAGCCTTGAAGGTCAGAGAGGTGGCCATCTCTGTGGATCCCGCCTCCGCGGTCTGTCTCACGCTCACAGAGCCGGCTCCGCCGCTGGCATCCGCCCCGCTCACAAATTCCAGAATATTGGGATCATAGGAGAGCATCAGGCTGGAATGGCCCAGGGCTCCTCCGTCCAGGGAAGAAATCTTCAGAGTTACATTTACTTCCTCTCCCGCCGTCACTGTGGGATCGGAAAACGCGATCCTGACGCTGGCCGCCAGGGAAGTGAGAACTCCCCATGGCACGGTAAACGCCAGCATGCCGGTCATGACTGCGCCTAACAGCGCTTTCCTTATTCTCATATTTTTCATTTTCCCGTTCTTCTTTCCTATCTGTTGGTTTTTCATCCGCAGGCATTCCGCTGCTAAATTCCCATTCCGGGCCCGGTCAGAAGATCCTGACTGCTGTCCTGGCCGCCGGTTCCGGCTGAACCGGATGAGGTTCCGGAAGAGGATGTCCCAGACTGGGAACCTGCTGCTGTCCCTCCGACTCCCTGGGTATAAGTCGGACCTCCCGTCTGACGCACCACATGAATCACATATTCTCTCACAGTTCCGTTCTGAGCCGTCACATTGACGCGGATCTCATTGATTCCGCTCTGCAGGCTGACCGTTCCCGTTCCGCTCACAGAAGCTGTGGAATCCAGCACAGACGCCTGAACCGTCACGCTGCTCACCGATTCATCCACGATCAGGTCGTAGGACGTGGTGTTCATGTTGAAGGTAGGCGTGAGGGCAAATCCGTCCACTCCCAAAGCTCCCAGCTTGTTGTTGGGGCTTCCGTCCAGAGCAGGCTTCGTGCACGCGGTCGCCGGCATGTTGGTGTAGACCGGAATCTTAAATTCCAGAGCCGTCTGCTTCATCTCGTCGCTGTAGGCCGCCGACATCTGATATCCTTCTGAGGCCGCCGCCTGAATATTGGTCATGTACTGGTGCTTATAGAGATTGCTTCCCTGCACGTTGAATTTCTTCAGATAAAAAGTATCCTGGCCCGCCTTCACAAAGTTGGTGCCGTAATACTCCGCTCCTCCCATGATAGCCTTCTCCACCGTGTTCCAGGGTCTGCCGTAGCTGCCGGACTGGGACGCATACCACAGTCCTCTCGTCACCGCATCCATGCTCCCGGTGGCGTAGGCGCCGATGTTGTAGAAATTGTAATATCCCACATAGGGAGAGCGGGTGCCGGAAATGCTGTCACTGCCGTTCTTTCCGTTCTCCTGGATGATCATGGCCGCCAGCACGTAGGGATTGACGCCGGACTGCACCGCCGCGTTCATGATGATCTGGGCGTAGGACAATGTGCCGGATGAGGGCGCGTAAGTCCCGCCTCCGGTTCCGCTTCCCGTCACTGAAGTCTCCGTGCCGTCCGTTCCCCCCGTCAGGTCCATGCCAGGCCCATAGCTGCTGGCCACCGTGGCCGCCTCATTGCGGCTTAAGGCCACCGACGGGCTCTCAAAGCTCACTTCCCCGTCCGTCCCGGAACTGATTCCTGATGAAGATCCTGTCCCGGCGGAGGAGCCGCTTCCTGAGGCTGAGCCCGTTCCGGACCCGCTGTCCGTACCTCCCGGACCTGCGCCGGCTCCCGGGCCGCCGCTCTCTGAAGAGCCGGAGCCTGTGCTCCCCGCCCCGCTGTCTGTGCCGCTGCTTCCGGACGAGCTGCCCTGCACCGTTCCATTTTCCATAAACGTGCCTTTCAGCATGGTCTGGAGTCCTTCCATGGTGTGGACCGAACCGTCGTAGCTCTGGAGCAGAAACTGAAAGATGTAATTTTCATCCAGGAAATTCCTTGGATCCATGTAGTAGCTGATAATCTCCTGGGACGCCGCTACCCAGGAACTCCCGTCAAAACCCGGCCATGTGCTGGTATTCCAGTCGTAGGCTCCGTCAGCCGTGGATTTCCACGAAGAGATGCTGCCGGAGCTGACCAGGTTAGTGCCGACCATGCTCTCATTTGCGATCACTTCATTCCAGTCCAGCCCGGTGTGCTGGGCGGTAAACACCCAGTTGGGGTATTTGGCGTGAAGCGCCCGGAGGCTGTCCTTATAACTGTCAGGAAATCCCTGGGCTGTCAGGTAAGCCTCAAAATCTGCGTCCGACGTGTAGCTCACCGGAAATTTTATGTACGCGGAGGACACATATCCGGTCATCTCCGTCCCTCCGTTTACAAACCGCACCTGGTACCAGAGCGCGCCGTCGGAGGCTGACGCCTCCCCGGTCACTGTCACCGCCGCTCCCTTAGTCAGCCTGGTCACAACGGAATTGGACGTTCCCGGCCCGCTGCGCACGTTTACATTAGTACCGTTTATGCTGGCGCTCCTCTCCGTGTAGGCCATGACCTCCGCAGTGGGGAGAAACCTGGCTGCCGGCTGGGAAGCCGCCAGGACCAGGCCCAGCATCAGGGCGATCCCTCTCTTTCTGTATCTTATTCTCATTGATGTTCTCCTAAATCTCATCTGGTCACGGGCAGACAGACTGCCCTCATTTTGACAATACCCTCATTATAATGATAAAGCCAAGTCTGTGTCAACCGATTCAGGGAAAGTTCACAGAATCATAGGAATTTGTAAGAAAATGTTAAAAAGAAAGCGTCTCCGGACTTCTGTTATCCGAAAACGCCTTCCCTCTTTTCTGGCTTTTGCGGCTCATTCGCCGCAGGCTCACATTATTCTTCCGTAAACTGGTCCTTGCCTACTCCGCATAAGGGGCATACCCAATCCTCGGGCACATCCTCCCAGGCAGTTCCCGGCTCTACGCCGTTGTCCGGATCACCGATCTCCGGGTCGTAAACATAACCGCATACGTCACAAACATATTTTGCCATATCCTTTGTTCTCCTTTCTCATGCTTCGCGGCTTTTATGACCGCTGTTTTTCATTGAAGCGGGAAAATCCGCGGCCAAAGCCCGTCCTTTCCCGTCATTCATCATTGTAGCATAGGATGTCCGTTTTGTCTGCTACTATTTTTCCCCGTTTTCCGGGTTTTGTCATCTGCACAGATCGCTGACGCAGATGGCTCCGTAGGGCCGGATGCTCATCCTGTAAGCGTTCCCCTCTCCCAGGGCTTTCTCAATGTACGCCACATACTCGTCCACCAGGTCGTTGGGCAGCATGGCCATGATCACGCCGGCAAATCCGCCGCCGTGCACACGGCAGGCTCCTCTTCCCTTGTCGGCGATGAATAACTCTGTCAGCGCCAGGGCAATTGTGATTCCCTGCTCCTGGTAGTTGGAGTTGGTGTAGCAGTTCTGCAGCCACTTCCAGGAGGAGTTGCCGGAAGCCGTGATGTTTTCCAGGAAGACGTCAAAATTTCCTTCCTTCAGAGCCTTCACCATGATCTCCACCCTCTTGTTCTCCTCAAAGAAGTGAAGAGCGCGGAGCACAGAGCGGTCCCCTGCAAACTCCCGCACCTTTGCCAGATTGTCGATCACGTCCTTCTCGGAGATCTCGGAGCAGTATTCCTTTCCGAAATACTCCGCCACCTTCTTCATCTCCGCCGGCACCGCAGAGTAGTCGGCGCTCAGATCCGCATGACCCCGCCCTGTCTGAACGATGATCAGGCTGTGTCCCTGGGACGCAAAGTCAAAATCGATCTTCTCCACCTTCGGGTCGGACGGCTCCATAAAGTCGATGGTGATCAGTCCGCCCACCGCGCAGGCCATCTGATCCAGCAGTCCGGACGCCTTGTCCCAGTAATGGTTCTCCGCGTATTTTCCGATATGGGCGTATGCCACCGTGCTCATCCTTCCGTCGTTGAAGAAGGTGTTGATCATAGAACAGAGCAGCATCTCAAAGGCAGCTGAGGAGCTGACTCCGGCCGCGCTGATCACATTGCTGGTGATGTAGGCGTTGAAGCCGCCCACTTCATAGCCGGATTCCTGGAATCCCTTCAGCAGTCCTTTTACCAGATCCTCCGTGCCGGCTTTTCTCCGGCTGGGGGCCAGATTGTTCAGGTCAATGGTAAACTCCTGGCCGAAGGTGACGCTCACGATGTTCACCTTGGAGGAATGGTTCATGGCCGCCACGCCCACGCAGTCCAGGTTGATGCTGCCCGCCAGCACCTTCCCGTGGTTGTGGTCCGTATGGTTTCCGCTGATCTCCGTCCGTCCCGGAGAGGAGAACAGCCTGACCTCCCCGTCACCGAATTTATCCCGGTATCCATTTAACAGTTCTCTGTATCTGACCTTCTGTTCTTCCGTCTGATCTGCCCCGTAAAGCTCTGCAAACAGCTTCTCTGCCCGCTCTCCGTCAAGCATTTCCATCGTCTGTTCCACATTCATGACCTGTCTCTCCTTTTTTATCCGCTTTCGGCCGGCTTTATCCTGTGCCCGCCGATTACTTCAACTATATCACAAAAACCGGCCGGCGAACAATATAATATTTTATGAAATATGCTTAAATATATTGGGTATCTTGCGCTCCCTCCCATTTTCCGCTATCCTTATGGAAAGAAAACGGATTCAAAAGGCCGGACATGGGCCATTTCGCCGGCAGGAAAGGAGACAGACAACGTGGACTGGAACGGAAAACCTTATCATTCCCTGGACTTTTATCTGAAAGAGACCTTTGGCCGCAAAGTGTACAAGCTGGCCCTGGACGGGGGCATGACCTGCCCCAACCGGGACGGCACCCTGGGGACCGGAGGCTGCATCTTCTGCAGCGAAGGCGGCTCCGGGGACTTTGCGGCTCCCTGCCGGGAGTCCGTCTGGTCCCAGATCGAAGCCGCCAAAGAGCGGCTGAAGCCAAAGTTAAAGGACCGGGACGTATCCTACATCGCCTACTTTCAGTCCTACACCAACACTTACGCTCCCCTCTCCCGCCTGGAATCTCTTTTTTCTGAGGCCATCAGCCATCCGGATGTATCGGTCCTGTCCGTGGCCACCCGCCCGGACTGCCTGCCCCCGGAAACGGTGGAGCTTCTGTCCCGGCTGAACCAGATCAAGCCGGTGTGGGTGGAACTGGGACTGCAGACCATCCACGAGACTTCCGCCCGCTTTATCCGCAGAGGCTACGGATATCCCGTCTTTCTCGACGCCTTCCGCCGCCTGAAAGAGGCGGGGCTTGCAGTCATCGTCCACGTCATCCTGGGGATCCCCGGGGAGACAAGGGAAATGATGCTGGAGACGGTCCGCGCCGTGGGCGGGCTTCCCGCGGACGGCATCAAGCTGCAGCTGCTCCACGTTCTGGAGGGCACAGACCTGGGCCGCCTCTATAAGAGCCATCCCTTTCCCGTCATGGAGCTGGAAGAATACCTGGACCTGGTGATCGACGCCATCTCCATTCTGCCCCCGGAGGTGGTCATCCACCGCATCAGCGGAGACGGTCCGAAGCGCCTTCTCATCGCCCCTCTCTGGAGCGCAAATAAGCGCCTGGTTCTCAATTCCATGACCAGGCGCTTTAAGGAGCGGGGCGCGTTTCAGGGCTGCGCCCGTTTTAATATGTGATTAATTTACTGCTCTTGATCCTTTAAGAGAACCTCTTCCACCAGCCGCGCCGCGTCCCGTACGCAGTCCGGGCAGGAACAGATCACTTTTTTCGTGTCGATCCCCTTCAGCTCGCGGCAGCTGATGGTCTGATTTTTCTCCTCGAACCGGCGGATGATCTCCTTCGCCAGCCCGTAGGTTTTCATCTTGCTGTCCGGTTTTTCAAAATTGGCGGTGCTGGTCTTTAATCCCGCCAGCATGCAGGCGCCGGCCACGGCGCCGCAGGTCCCCTCAAAGGTTCCCGCCATGCCCCGGCCCAGGCCCTCCGCCGCCTGAAACATCACCTTTTCATCTGCCCCGAAGAGGCCGCAGTAGGTGCAGGCCACGGCCTGGGCACAGTTATATCCCTTCAGGTACTTTTCCACTGCCTGTTCTGCTTTTGATTCCATAAATCTCTTCTCCTCCGTCACAGCGCCATCACCACGCCGCCGTCATTGGCATAGACGGTGGACACGCCGGCCGTCTCTGTGATGACCACCTCTTTAAACTGGGCGCGGGCGCACATGATGGATCTCACCAGTTCCGCCCGGCCCGGGTTGTTGCAGTGGGAGATCACCAGGCGCTTTTCAGCTGTGTCCCCCGCCTCCTTTAAGGCGATCTCGCACATGCGGTTTAAGGCTTTCGTGATGCCTCTGGCCTGATCCAGCTTGATGATCGTTCCCTCGTTGGCTCCCATCACCGGCTTGATGTTTAAGGCCGTGGCAAAAAATGCCTGCAGGCCGGTGAGCCTTCCGTTTTTCCTCAAAGTATCCAGGGACTCCAGCACAAAATAAGTCTTCATCTTCAGCCGGTAGTTCATCACCTGCTCCGCGATCTGCTCGAAGGGAACCCCCTTCTCGCACAGGTCCTGGAGAAACAGGGCGATATTCAGCTGTCCGGCAGAAGCGGAGTGGGAGCCCACCACAAAGATATTCTTGTCCTTTCCGTGCTCTTCCTCATAGAGCTGTTTTCCCAGCACGGCGCTCCCGTAGGTGCCGCTCAGATGCTCTGACAGCGTCACTACAAAAATATTGTCGGCGTCACACTCGTACGCTTTCTTAAATGCCTCCGGAGACGGACAGGCGGTCCTGGGGCATTCCGGGCAGGCTTTCACCAGTTCCAGGAAATGCTTCTGATCAAAACTTTCATCGTCCACCACCTGAACATCCCCCACCTGAAGCGTCAGGGGGATCAGCTGAAAATGGGGATCCTGCTTCTGCTTTTCTGTCAGATCTGTGCAGCTGTCGCCGATAATTTTATAGTTCATCATATGCCTCCACAATTCAATCCTTTTAAGATGTAGTATTGATTACTACTTATTATAGCATTGCTCCGGCACATTTTCAACTTGTCCTCCGCATTTTATACATATATTTACGGCCGCTCAGACGGCTGCCGCTCCTATTCGCTTCTCAGTGCGTCGATGGGATTGAGCTTCGCCGCCCGGCTGGCCGGCATATAGCCGAAAAAGAGGCCGATTCCCACAGACACTGTAAAAGAAATCACAACGGCAGCAAAAGTAGGCGGAGAATCGATCCCCATGGCCTTTCCCACGAGGACGGAGGCCACCGAGCCCAGTACAATGCCGATCACTCCTCCGATGGAGCTGGTCATGGCGGCCTCGATCACGAACTGCTGCATGATCACCCCCCGCTTGGCTCCCAGCGCCTTGCGGATGCCGATCTCCCTGGTCCGCTCCGTCACCGACACCAGCATGATGTTCATCACGCCCACGCCGGCCACCAGAAGGGAAATGCCTGCGATTCCGCCCAGCATGGCGGACATCATCCCGATCTGCTCGTTCAGAGAATCCAGCATCTCGCTGTTGGCACTGACGCTGTAGAGGTCCTCATTCTGGAACGTCTCGTAGAGAAAGCTCTCCAGCTGGCCGGTGCACTCGTCCGTGTCGTCCGTGCTGATGGAGGTGAAAATGTAGCTGCTGACAGCCCCGTTTCTGGTGAGCTTGACGGCGCTGGAATAGGGGATCCAGACAAAATCGTCGCTGCCGCCCTCCTCCAGCTCATCCTCGTCCTGGCGCTCCACCACGCCCACGATCTTAAACGCCTCCCCGTTGATCTTTACCGTCTGCTCCAGGGCGTCCTCCGCGGCGCCGAACAGCTCCGCCGCCACATAATACCCGATCACACAGACCTTCTGGCGGGACACAATATCAGAATAGGAAATATTCCGTCCCGATTCCAGCTTATAGTCCCGGATGGTCAGGTAATCCTCACTGTAGCCGCCTATATTGGTGGCGTCCAGAGAATCGTTTCCGTATTTGACCACCCCGGAAATGCTCACCACCGGCGTCATCTCATCGTAGAGATCAGTATGTTCCTCGTAAAATTCGTAAGTATCGTCCACATCCAGAGAACGGGAGGGAAGGTTGATCACGTTTACAGAGATCTGATTCACTCCCATGTCGGCAAAACTCTCCATCACCGTGGACATGTAGCCGTTTACAATGCTCACCAGGATGATCACCGCGGCCACGCCGATGATGATGCCCAGCATGGTGAGAAAGGACCGCATCTTGTTCCCCAGGATGCTCTTGATGGCCATTTTAAATGATTGCAGCATAGTCGTTCACATCTCCGTCAAAATTGATCTTTCCGTCGTGGATCCTCACCACCCGCTTCGCCTCCACAGCGATGGAGTTGTCGTGGGTGATCATCACGATGGTATTTCCCTCTTCGTTCAGCTGTTTTAAAAAGTCCAGCACCTCCCTGCTGGTGCGGGAATCCAGGGCGCCGGTGGGCTCGTCGGCCAGAATCAGGGACGGATCTCCCGCCAGGGCTCTGGCGATGGAGACTCTTTGCTGCTGGCCGCCGGAGAGCTGGTTGGGCATATTTCTCCATTTTTCCTTTAATCCCACCTTCTCCAGGGATTCCATGGCCCGGTCACGGCGCTCCTCTCTGCCCACCCCGGCGTAGAGGAGGGGCAGTTCCACGTTTTCCAGCAGATTTAACTTCGGCAGCAGATTGTACTGCTGGAAAATGAAGCCGATCATCTTGTTGCGGATGGCCGCCAGCTGATCGTCCGTCATGTCACTCACGTCCTCGCCGCCCAGATGGTAGCTGCCGGATGTGGGAACATCCAGGGCCCCGATGATGTTCATCAGGGTAGATTTGCCGCTGCCGGACTTTCCCACGATCGCCACAAACTCTCCCTTGCCGATGTTTAAGGTGATGCCGTCGTTGGCCCGCACCTCCTCGTCACCCATGTGATAAATTTTATAAATATCCTTCAGTTCGATCAGCGGTTCGCTCACAGTATTCCTCCTCTCCGCCGGGATTTTCCTATCTGGGACCCATGCCGCCTCCGCCGCCGGGGCCGCCTCCCATACCGCCGCCGGGACCGCCTCCCATGCCGCCCATGCCGCCCATGGGCATCATGGAAGCGCCGGTGTCGGCACTGGACTCATCCACATAGACTTCGTCTCCCTCGGACAGGCCGCTCACGATCTCCACAAACTGGTCGCTGATCAGACCGGTCTCCACCTCCACGGAGCGGAAACCTGCCGGAACTCCCGGCTCCGCCTCCGCCGACGCATCCTTTACGTACACCCGGTTGCCTCTCATCAGGGAATCCGCCGGAATCGCCAGCACGTCAGAAGCCTCATCCAGAATGATGGTTCCCGTCACGTTCATGCCCGGGATCAGATCTCCCACTTCGTCCATGGTGACTGTCACCGGGTAGTTGGTGACGCCGTTGGAGTAGGAACCGTTGATGCTCACATTGGTGACTGTGCCGGTAAAAGTCTGCCCTTCAAAAGCGTCCGCCGCTACCTCTACCTTCTGTCCCACTTTCACGCTCTGGATATCCATCTCATCAATGGACATCTCAAAGGTCAGTTCAGACAGGTCGTAAATAATGGCCAGAGTGGTATCGGAATTGGAATCCCTGGTGATCGTCTCGCCGGCATTCACATTTTTTGTGATCACCTGACCGGAAATGGGCGCCGTGATGGTGTAATCGTCGTAATTGTCCTGGGTCGTCTCAATGCTGTTCTCCGCATTCTCCACCTGCTGCTTCGCGGAATCCAGGCTGCTCTCGTAATTTCTCATCAGACGGTCGGCTGAGGAGGCCGTCATGGAAAAGAGGGGAGTTCCCACCGTCACATAATCGCCCTCTGACACCAGAAGAGCTTCCACCTCCACGCTGGAATCCAGATCCTCCGCCGTCATGGTCGTCTCCACCGCCGGCTCAAAGGTTCCCTCCTCCACGCAGGTCAGATCTCCCACCGTCACCACCGCCATATGGGACGTGGTCAGGCCGCCGGGATTGGTCACCTGCACATGAACGTAGCGGACGATTCGGCCGCCGCTTATGGTTTCATCCATATTGGACACGGACGTCACCGTGCCTGTGAGGACTTCCCCGGTGTCCGTGAGAGTCACTGTGCACTCTGTCCCCGCCGCGATGGCAGCCGCGTCCGAGGAGAGGAAGGGCACTTTCAGCTTCATGGTGGCGTCGTCATAAATGTCCGCCACCGTAGTCTGGCCGCTCACCCGGTCCCCCGCCTCTATGTAAAGGTTCCGGATATATCCGGAGCGGGTGGACTTGT
The DNA here is from genome assembly GCA_019119775.1 of Candidatus Lachnoclostridium pullistercoris. Taxonomy (GTDB): domain Bacteria; phylum Bacillota; class Clostridia; order Lachnospirales; family Lachnospiraceae; genus Lachnoclostridium_A; species Lachnoclostridium_A pullistercoris. The sequence continues at coordinate 91,978 of DWWL01000010.1, forward strand.
AGGTGTTTCCGGAAAATTTGGAAGCCGCCTCGTTATAATCCGCCTGGGCGTCTGCCAAATCGTCCTGGGCTCTCTGCAGGCTGTTCTGGGCGGAGGTGAGCTGGGACTCCATGGAGGAGCTGTCGATCTGGTAGAGCACCTGGCCCTCCGTCACCTGATCTCCCTCCTCAAAATCAGCGGACAGCACTTCGCCCTCCACCAGAGAAGTGATATTATAGGAATCTTTCGCCTCCAGACTTCCCGACGCGGACAGGGTGGAGGTAATATCCTGCCTCTGGACCGTGGCCGTGCGCTGTGTCTGGGCCTGGGAACTTGCCGCCTCCTGCCGCCTGTGAAGAAACAGGGCTCCGCCCACGATCGCCAGAGCGATCACCCCGCCGGCGATGAGGAGCCGCTTTTTCCCTTTTTTCTTTCCCTTTTTCTTTTTTCCCGGATCCGTCTGCATATCTCCCTCTTTTTTCCCGGACCGTTTCAGTTTTCCGGCCAGCTCCTTAAAGCCCGGCCATTTTCCGCTTTTATTCATCATCTCTGCACTCCCTTGATTCTGCTGTTATCGGTTCAGTCCACGTCATCGTCCACATAGTCAACCACCGTGTAAGTCTCGTTCTCATTTCCGTCCGTGGAAATAGTGTAGATCAGAGTGATCCGGTCCCCCACCTCCAGGGTGCCGTACATGGAAAAGGCAAACTGCATCTCAGAGCTGTCCAGCTTGTACCGGTTTCCATCGTCTAACTCCACCTCCGTGGGCGTCATCACATCGCTGGAATTGTAGTAAATGTGGGTGATGTGTCCGTTGACCACATTCCGGTCCGAATCTCCGTCTGCCGCCTCGCTGTATGCCCACACAGTTTTTGAGCCGGGGTTATAGTAGACCACAAGATAACCGGTGTTCAGATAGGATTTGAACAGTTCCATCTCCACCGCCGTGCCGTTCACGAAAAAGTTGGCGTCATTCATGCCGAAGGGCATGCTCTCCACAAACCGGCTCCAGTCCGTAAACACCTTCGGTCCCTTCAGGCTGTTGTCCGCCATGGCCAGAGGGTTGATCTCCCCGTCGGAGGTGAGCTCGCACCCCAGAATCGCTCCGTAAATCCCGTTTCCGTCCTTCGGCTCCGCCTTCAGCAGGTTGTAGAACAGGTTGATGCAGTCCTCTTTCGTCAGGGTATCGGACCCGCTCTTTCCGATCTCATCGTTTAAATCCAGATATTCAAACAGGCTCATGCGGCCGCCGATCTGGTCTCCGGAAAAATCTTCGCTGGTATACCCTAAAAGGGCCAGCACTCCTCTGGCTGCCTCCTGCAGCGTCACGTACTGGTCCGGCCGGAACACGCCTCCTAAGTAGCCCACCATCCACTCGTTGCTGGCGGCGATTCTCACGTAGGAGGCGTACATATTGTCTTTCGGCACATCTGAAAACACGGAAACCGTGCTCCTGTCTGATGTGATGTTGCGGTACTCCGACGCATTCACCAGCATCTGGGCAAACTGGGCCCGGGTGACGGGCTGATACACTCCTGTAATGTCCATGATCCCGGATATTCCGATCACTTTTTTCCTCAGTTCAAATTCCGTGGAAGAGGAAGACGCCGCTGCCGCGTCCAGCGGAACCTCCGCAGCCATCAAAAGAGCGGCTGCCGTCAGGGAAAATACTGCCATCTGTCTTTTCATTTATCTGCTCCTTCCATTTCAGGCACAGGGCCTTCTGTAACAAACTGCCCTTACTATAAGATTTTCAGCTGAAAAGAAGCTGAAATTCACAAAAATTTCAAACTTCAGCTTCCTTTCAGCATGCTATACTATAGTTATGACAGGGGAAAGACACGCCTCTTTTAATCAGGAATATGCGCCGGAGACGGCGGGAAATGGGTGACAGTTATGAGGATTTTAATTGTGGAAGACGAAAAACGCCTGGCCATGACCTTAAAGGATCTTTTAGAACAGGCGGGATACCAGGCAGATATGGCGTTTGACGGGAACGACGGCCTGGAGCTGGCAAAAAGCGGCATCTACGACGCTCTGATCCTGGACGTCATGCTGCCGGCCTTAAACGGCCTTCAGCTTTTAAAGGCGCTCCGCGCCGGAGGCCAGATGACGCCGGTGCTCATGCTGACCGCAAAGGCGGATCTCGCCGACCGGGTGGCCGGCCTGGACTCCGGGGCCGACTATTATCTGACCAAACCTTTTGAAAACCAGGAACTTCTCGCCTGCCTGCGGACCATTCTGCGCCGCCAGGCCGCCATCGTCCCTGATTTTCTGGAATTCGGGGATCTGACCTTAAACCCGTCCGCCTCCCAGCTCTCCTGCGGCAGCCGGAACGTGACCTTAAGCTCTAAAGAACTGGAGCTGATGACCATTCTCTTTAAGAATACGGGACAGTTTATCTCCAAAGAAACCCTTCTGCTGAAAGTCTGGGGATACGACGCCAGCGTAAATGCCAACAGCGTGGAGGCGTACATCTCCTTTATCCGCAAAAAGCTCTCCCTTCTCCACTCCCGCGTGGCGGTGAAAGTGGCCAGAAATATCGGCTACCGGCTGGAGGATCCGTCATGATCCGGCGGCTTCGGTGGAAATTTGTGGCGATCCTGATGACAGTGGTCACCATTTTTCTCACCCTCATCCTCACCACCATGTACTACACCAGCCGCATGGGATATGAGCGCCGCTGCGCCGGAATCCTGCAGATCGCCCTTCAGGAGTCCAGGGATCCGCGGCCCCAGCCCCCCTTTCCCAGGCAGGAAGCGGCCCCGGATGACTATGATCCCGGCCGGGAGCGGCCGGAGTTTTCTGAGGACGCCCCCCTCTTCTCCCTTCCTCCCATCCAGGACCGCTCTCCCATTCTGGTGGCCGAGCGGAACGGGGACGGCACGGTCCGCATCCTAATCAACCGCCTTTACCAGACGGACGAGGAGAGCGCAGCCGCCCTGGCCGATCAGGTCTTCGCGGCAGAAGAAAACTCCGGCACCTTTCAGAGCGAGAGCCTGCGCTGGCAGCGGACACCTGCCGGACCGGACGGCTCCGTCACCTGCGCCGTCGCCGACATTTCCCAGGAGCAGTCGGCTCTGCGCTGGCAGCTGATTTACTCCCTGATCATCGGGCTTCTGGCTCTGGCAGCATTTTTTGCCGTCTTTGTCTTTCTCTCCCGCTGGGCCACCGCTCCCATCGCCGACGCCTGGAAGACAAAGCAGCAGTTCGTCTCCGACGCCTCCCACGAGCTGAAGACGCCGCTGACGGTGATCCTCTCCAACGTCAGTCTTTTAAAGCAGTCTGCCGCCATCTCTGATCCCAGCGACCGCCGACGGATCGACTACATTTACTCCGAGGCTTCGCGGATGAAAGAGCTGACGGAAAGCCTGTTGGTGCTGGCCAGAAGCGACTACGCCCCCGGGAAGGCGGCGTCCTCCTTCGTCCCCCTGGATTTCAGCTTTCTGACAGACAGCTGTGTCTCCACCTTCGAGCCGGTGGCCTTTGAGATGGGAAAGACCATAAGTACAGATATTAAGCGGAGGCTCACCGTCTGCGGGGACGAATCCAAGCTCAAGCAGCTCATCGACATTCTCATGGACAATGCCTGCAAATACAGCTGCAAAGAAAGCTGCATCCGCGTCTCTCTAAAGCAGGAAGGCGGAGAAGCCGTTCTCTCCGTCACCACCGACGGGACTCCCCTCTCACCGGAGGAACTGAAGCAGCTCTTCCACCGCTTCTACCGGGCTGACCCCTCCCGCGGCAGCGTGCCCGGCTTCGGCCTGGGCCTGTCCATCGCTCAGTGCATCTGTGAGGAGCACAAAGGAAAAATCACCGCTGCCGCCGACAGAGCAGGTCAGAACACCTTTACGGTGCACCTTCCCCTCTGCCGGCAGAGCGGTGACTGAAATGTTTTCGATATTTTTTTCGGCATTGCTTTTTACATGGGAACTGTGTTGAGCGCGGCAGCCACCAGAGGAATGGTGATCAGGGACAGAATGGTGGATGTCATGATCAGCTCCGACGCAAATTTGTAATCCCGGTGATATTTCTGGGCCAGCATCACGGAGGTGCTGGCAGCCGGCATGGCGGTCAAAAGCACGCTCACCTTTATGCTCAGCTCGTCCAGGGGCAGTTTCCACAGCAGCAGCCCTACCAGGAAAGGTATGAGCAGCAGACGGTAAAAGCTGAAAATAATCGCGTCTTTATTGAGCATCTCCTTCGGCTCCACATCGCTTAAGATCGCGCCGATTAACATCATGCTGAGGGCGGTGCTGCATCCGCCGATCTGACCGATAGTATCGCTGACAGCAGCCGGCAGATGCCATCCCGCCGTGTAGGACACCATGATCACGATTCCCAGAAAAACGGCGATGATGCAGGGATGGGTGAGAACTTTTTTCACCACTTCCCTGCTGCTCACGGTGGTGAACATGGACAGACCGTAGGACCACATGAAGATTCTCTGAGGCAGCAGAAACACCGACGCGTACAAAAGTCCCAGAGAGCCGTAGACGGCTGCTGCCACCGGCATGCCGATAAAGCCGGCGTTTGACACCATGGTGGCATATTTCAGGCAGATTCTTCTGCCCTCCTCCGCATTTCTGTAGAAAATGTGATTCCAGATCCAGTAAAAGCACTGGATGCCGCAGGAAATGACCAGCACGTTCAGGGTGGAGGAAAGGATTTCCGGGGACAGCTCCATCTCAAAGGATTCCAGGATGGAACAGGGGAGCACCACCATCAGGATCACATCCACCAGGTGATCTCTCGTCTCCGTATTGAGGACTCCGATCTTTCCCAGCACAAATCCCACCACCGCCAGCAAAAATATCTGTATCTGAAGCTCTATCATTTCCATGGTCTTCTTTCGCCTCTCTCTTCTATACTATGGTTTCTCTTCAGACATTCTAAAAAAAATGTATATAATTGTAAATCCAATTTTTAAGATATATAATATTAATAATCTTAATATTTACGAGGGAGGTATTTATGAAATACGAAGATGTTCTCACTTTTCTCACCGTGGTGGAGACCCAGAACCTGGCTCAGGCGGCCAGGGAACTCTTTATCAGCCAGGGAACGGCCAGCATACGCATCCGGCGGCTGGAGGAGGAGCTGGGAGTGACTCTCCTCTACCGGCAGAAAGGCATAAAAAATGCGGCGCTCACTCCCTACGGAGAGCGCCTGATCCCCATTGCCCAGAACTGGCTGGACCTGCACGCAGAAGCCCACGCCCTGAAGAATTTAAGTTTAAACCGCACCCTCACCGTGGCGGCCACTGACACCCTGAATCTGTTTCTCCTCAATGATTTCTACAAACATTTTATTTCCGACCACCCGGAAATCTCCCTGCAGATCATGACCTATCACTCCCAGGAGATCAGCCGGATGGTGGACAGCCAGCGCTGCGACATCGGCATCACCGGCAGCCTCTTTATCTATCCGTCCACCAAATCCTTCACCCTCATGGCTGAGCCCTTTGTCTTTCTCTGCCATAAAAAATCTCCCTTCGCGGACAGCCTGAACGTGGACTGTCTGAAGGGAGAAAAAGAAGTCTACAACAACTGGTCCTCGGAATTTGACCACTGGCACCGCCATTATTTCGCGTCCTTAAAGACGAAAAAGATCACCATCGGCACGCCTGCCATGATCCCCAACTTTCTGGACGACGAGGAGAGCTGGTGCATCGTCCCCGCCTCCCTGGCCGAGCGGTTCATCTCCCAGGTGGAGCATTTCTGCATCCGCCGCCCGCCCATCTCCATGCCGGAGCGGAAATCCTATTTTCTCTGCCGGAAAACCCAGCTGCCGGAAATGGCCTCCCTCATCCGGATGTTCCAGGATTCCTGCCTGGACTACCTGGCGCGGCAGCAGGAGCGAAACGGGTGACGCTACGCGGCCCAGACGCCGTTTTCATCCACATAATAGCCGTCCGGCGTGTAGGCATTCTTCACCATCGCTCCGTCCGAGCCCAAATAATACCATTTGTCCCCGCTCTGGACCCAGTAGTCCTTCGCCATGGCGCCGCTGCTGCGGAAATAATACCACTCTCCCGCAGAATCCTGCCGCCAGCCGGTGGCCATGGTCCCGTCTCCGTCAAACCAGTACTCTGCCCCGTCGATGGTCATCCACTCGCCCGCGGCTTTCGTGCCGTCCGCCTTCACAAAATACCAGTGATCTCCGCTCTGCTCCCAGTAGTTTCCGCTGGTTCCGCCGCCTGCAAGGGCGCTGTAATTGTCAAAACCGTAGTCCAGCAGAGCTTTCGTGTCCCCGTAGTGGGTGGAGGAGCTCTTCATCACCACAGCGATCAGACGGACGCCGTTTCTCTCCGCCGCCGTCACCAGCGTGTTGCCGGCTTTGGAGGTGTATCCCGTTTTTCCGCCGATGATCCCCTCGTAATAGCGGGAGTCTGTGGAGTAAAACATCTTGTGCCCCATGGTGACCGTCCTGCCTGACGGATTATTTTTCGTGGCAGCGATCTTGTAGCTTAAGGTGGAATCCACCTTGCGGACCGTGGGATTTTCCATAGCCGCTCTCATGATCAGGGCCATGTCATAGGGAGTCGTCTTGTGATTTTCATTGTTCAGACCGTTGGGATTGACAAAATTGGTATTCTGGCACCCCAGCTCCTTCGCCCTGGCGTTCATCATGGCCGCAAAATTCTCCACGCTGCCGGCCACATGCTCCGCCAGCCCGTTGGCCACCTCGTTGGCCGACTTTAAGAGAAGGGCGTAGAGGCAGTCCTCCACAGTCAGCTGATCTCCCTCCGTCAGATTTAAAGTCACCGCGCCGGACTCTAGGTTGGTGGTTGCCGTCTTGGAGAAGGTGACCACTTCATCCAGGCTGCAGTTTTCCGCCACCAGAAGGGCTGTCATTATCTTTGTGATACTTGCCGGGTAAAACTGGGTGTTCTCATTCTTTCCATATAACAGTTTCCCTGTGGACGCGTCAATCAGAGCCGCTCCCTCTGACTGAATCTCCGGCGCCTTCACCGTGGAAGCTGCCGTCCCGGCGCCGGCACCGGATCCTGTCTGGACCTGACTGCCCGCCTGGCTCTGCCCGCTTCCCAGAGCGGCGCCCGGCCCCACTCCGCTCTCTCCGCCCGACTGCTGGGAACCTCCCGCAGAACCGGAGGCGGATGTTCCGGAGCTGGATGCGCCTGTGCCAGAACTGAATGTGCCTGTTCCTGCGCCGCTTCCGGACGTGCCTGCTCCCGGGGCTCCGGTCTGAGCAGTTCCTGTCCCAGGATTCCCGACTCCCGGCCCGGCGCTCTCTCCGCTTCCGGCCCCGCTCTCCACAGGAATCGGCGGGATCACGGAGGCGGCAGAAACCGCCTGGGAGCCGGCCAGGCTGACACAAAGGGTTAAAAGCAGCAGTGATCTATATTTTTTCATAAGTAATTCTCCCTGATTTTCCATAAAAATTTGAAGATTCCGCCCTGGCGCAGGCGCGGCCCCCGACCGCCTTCCGCCCCACGGACAGACTGTCTCCGCGTCCATTATAGCATAACTTCCGCCTGCAAAGAGAGACGATTTTCTTACATTTTTCTTTTCCCTTCCTCCTTGTCCTTTCCCGGAAAGGATGATAGAATGGTGGGACAGCGGCAGGAAACTGCCTCTATTATCAGGAGGTGCCTATGAAAAAACATAACTTCGCGTCAGCTGCGGGGAGGATCGCCGTATCAGCCATACTGATTTTTCTCTCCTTTTACATGCTGCTGCCGGCAGTCAACCTGAGGGACCGGAACTTTTTCCAGTTTCTCATCCTCTCTGTCCTGATCATACTGGTGGTCAATTTTCTCTCCTTTGTGAAGGACTTTCTGTCCCGGATCCTCGGCGGCGGAATGACCATCGCTCACCGGGATCCCGTCACCGGACAGACCATATTTGAAAAAAGGCCGCGGGACCATTCTCCCATCAGCCTGGAACGCCCCTTAAAACTGGGGTTTGCGGTCATTGCCGTGCTGATCGCCTGGATGTGCATTGCCACTGTCATCGGAATGCCTCTGTTCAACGCGGCCAGATACCGGGATCTGATCACCCTGACCGACGGAGATTTCACCGCAGACATCGCTGAGATCGACATGAAGAACATTCCCGTGGTGGACCGGGATTCCGCCTCCCGCCTGGGGGACCGGAAGCTGGGGGAAATGACGGAGCTCGTTTCCCAGTTTGAGATCGCCGGGAACTACACCCAGATCAACTACAAGGGCGCTCCCTACCGGGTGACGCCTCTGGTGTACGCGGATCCCATCAAATGGTTCTTCAACCGCAAATCCGGCCTTCCCGCCTACATCACCGTGGACATGGTGACGCAGCAGACGGACCTGGTATGGCTGGAAGAAGGCATGAAATATTCCCCCAGCGAATATTTCTTCCGCAACATCAACCGCTATCTCCGGTTCCGCTATCCCACAAAGATCTTCGACGACGTCTCCTTTGAGATCGACGACAGCGGAGTTCCCTACTGGGTGGCTCCCACCGTCACCTACCGGGTCGGCTGGTGGGACGGAAAGGACATCGAGGGAGCTGTGCTGGTCAATGCGGTCACAGGAGAGTCCGCCTACTATAAAAAGGAAGACGTTCCCCAGTGGATCGACCAGCTCTACGCCTCGGATCTGATCATCACCCAGCTGGATGACAACGGAAAATATCAGAACGGCTACTGGAACTCCCTTTTCGGCCAGAGAAATGTGCGCCGCACCACCTACGGCTACAACTACCTGGCATTAAACGACGACGTGTATCTTTACACCGGCATGTCCTCCGTCACCGCCGACCAGTCCAATATCGGCTTCGTGCTGGTCAATCTGAGGACGAAAGAGACGAAGTTCTACACCGTTCCGGGAGCTACCGAGCAGTCCGCCATGGCCTCCGCCGAAGGGCAGGTGCAGCATTTAAACTACAAGGCCACCTTCCCCCTGCTGTTAAACATCTCCAACCGCCCACCTACTTTATCTCCTTAAAGGACGGGGCCGGACTTGTGAAAATGTACGCCTTCGTGGACGTGGAGCAGTACCAGATCGTGGGCACGGGCCAGACGGTGGATGAGGCGAAGGAAAATTACCGCCAGGCGTTAAATCTGGAGGACGTGGAACTGAGCGCCTCCTCCGGCGCAGAGCCTGTTTCCGGCGTCATCGACGCCATTGAGAGCGCAGTCGTCTCCGGAAACACCTGCTATTACTTCACTCTTTCCGGATCAGACACGGTGTATTCGGTGCAGATCACCCTGGATGCAGGGCTTCCCTTCTTAAAGCCCGGTGATTTCGTCTCCTTCATCCCGTCGGAGAGCGAAAATCCCGTTCAGGTGCTGGAGTGGAACCCGGAGCAGAAGTAAGTCCTGCCCGGCGGACAGCCAGCCGTGCGGACGCGGCGGATCGCCGGACTTTCAGAAAAAAGGAGCTGTCGCACTAAATAATTAGTGCGGCAGCACTTTTTTGCAGAGAATAAGAGCCAGGTCTGTGCAAGGCCTGGCTCTTGGTGTAAAATTTATTTATGCGACTAAATAAACTCTTACAGAAAGAT
>DWWL01000011.1 GCA_019119775.1 Candidatus Lachnoclostridium pullistercoris
CTCCCGGAAGCCTCCGGGAACCATTTCCGAGAAGAAACGGAACCCTCTCTCCTCCATATCTCCGTCATGGCGCAGGGCACCGTTGGCATTGCCCGTATAGCGTCCTGTTCCCTTAAACAGATGGCGGTACAGTGTCTCGCTGAATTCCTCTGAAACGCAGTCCTTCCAGCTTCCCACAGAAAAGATCACATCCGCGCACCAGTCTTCGTCCAGGCTTCCGCTTCCCGCCGGATCCGGGCGGTATACCTGGTCCGCCCACGCGGTCTTCTCCGCCTTCTCCTGGCTGTGGTCCGCTTTTCTGTAATACTCCAGCATCCGGCTGACCGCGGCGGTCTCCTCTGCTGCCACCGCCCACACCGACATCTGGATCTGGGACAGGCGGACGCCCTTCACCGGGGAATCCGTGGTCTCCAGAAAGATTTTTTCCTCCTGACTCATTCCCGTTGTGCCGAGGAGAGCCACTCCGGCGAAAGATTTCGCGTACCTGCGGCTGTAACGTCCCAGGCAGTCCGCTCCGTCCCCATAGGCCACGCCGTAGAACTTGGACGCGAAAGCGGCAAAAAACGGACGGGTGTTGATGTATTTCACCATGGACCCTATGTATTCGGTCTCATCTGTCTTCCAGGCTCCGTTTTCCGGTTCCAGAACCACCAGATAGAGATTTTCTTTCTCCGCCAGATTCTTCCACCCGCTCTCCTCCAGAAACTCCCAGGCATCCGTTCCGGACGGCGGCAGAAGGAATACGGTGGGCTGGGTGTAGATGCTGTTTTCCGCCAGATACAGCTTTGCGCTGCGCATGGTTCCGTCCTCCAGGGGACAGGGGAACTCATAGTAGCCGACCACATCCTGCCGGTAATAGTGCTTCGGGTCAATGGTGAGGGTCGCCGCGTCCGGCAGAGCCTTTGCTTTTATTTTTTCATTCATATACACTTTTCTCCTATCTCACAACTCCCACCAGGATGGCTGTGAGGATGATGACAATGTTGGTGACAAACTGCACTTTCATTGATTTATTGCAGTAAGAGTTTACATCCAGCCCCAGCAGGCTCGTTCCCACGTGGGTGGTAGCGGTAAAGGGAGAGGATCCGGTGGCCAGGGACATGTTGCACACGAAGGGAGCGATCACGTCCGTTCCGGCAAGGCCGAATCTGGATCCCACAGAGATCAGTACTGGGTACATGGAGTTGTAAATCTTGTTGGGGATAAACCGGATCACCAGCACCATGGACATTGCCAGGATAATGTGGATGTATCTGGTGAGGAATTCCGGTACATGGGTCACGATGGTGGTTGCCAGCGCCTCTGTCATTCCCGTTCCCTGGAAAATTCCGATAAAGAAGGAGATACCGATCAGCATCTGGATGGTTCCGAAGAACCGGCCTCCCGCCTTGGAGATCAGTTTCTGATGATCCTTTCCGGACGGATAATTGACCAGGATGGTAATGGCGGATGCGAAAATAAAGGTAATATAGGAAGGCATCACGGAAGTTGCCAGCATAGCCACCACAATTACAAATAAAAGGAAGTTAAACCAGAACAGACGAGGTCTGGACAGGTCGTTCTCTTTCTTTTCCTCGGAACCTGCCTCCCCTTCTGACCAGTCGATCACCATCAGGCCGCCGGATTTCTTGTGCTCATAGGCAAAATAGATCCACTGCAGAATGATGGCGGGGATGAAGCAGAGAGACACCGGCATCAGGCGGCTGGACAGCTCCAGGGGATCCACTCCCGCGAACACGGAGGAGTTCACCACCGCAATGCCCCAGGGCACAAAGCACATGGCCGCAATAGCCGTCTGGGCGATCACCATGGCCGCGTTGTGGTCAAACTTCATTTTCTTATAAATAGGAAGCATAATGGGGAATACGATCAGATAAGCGGTCACCACCGTAGCCGTCAGCATTCCCACTGCGGCGATGAGAGAAGTGATGATCATCACCGCGTAGATGTGAAGCCGGCCGTGGGACAGCTTCAGAAGTCTCCGAATCAGGTCATCAAACATGCCTGTCTCCGTCAGCATGGTAAAGTAGATCATGGCAAACAGCACCATATAGCCTGCGGACTTCATGGCCGTGTTGACCTGGCCGATGATCATATCCGCCAGCTCATTGATATTAAACCCGAGAGCCAGCCCGCAGAAAATGGGAACAATACAAAGTACAAACTGGTTCGGCAGCCGTTTAAAGAACGCAGACGCTATGATAATGGCCACCATGATAATCGCTACTACTGTAGGATTCATAACATTTTCCTCCTTTTTCCTCTTTCAACCATTTCCAATAGGATCTCAGGGACTGTTTTCCGTTTTCGCCTCCTGTTAATTAAAATTTTTTCATATTATTTCTATGCGTCCCTGTTCTTTCTGTCTAATTACATGTCTATTTTAGACAGCTCAGTTCATTTTTCCCCTCATTTATTGGAGATTTTAAATAAATTTTAATGAATCGAGCAGGGATTGACAAGGACATTAAAGTTATATAAGATTTAACTAAAATTTATATCAGATATGAAAAGGGGAGGAATGGTTTTTGAACATTAAATTCTATGAATATATAAAGGCCATCGCCGAAGAAGGGAGTCTCTTAAAGGCTGCCGCCAGGCTGGGGCTGTCCCAGCCCGCGCTGAGTCATTTTCTCACATCGGCGGAATTTCAGATCGGCCATCCTCTTTTTTCCCGCAGCAGCCGGGGACTGACCCCCACCGCGGTGGGATGGGTCTACATTCAGGCGGCAGATGAAATCATACGGATCAAAGCCCAGACCTACCACAACATCCGCCGTCTGTCCAACCAGGAGGAAGCACGGCTGATCCTGGGCACTACGCCCCACCGGGGAGCGGAGATCTATTCTTCTCTGTACCAGAAATTCACCCTGCTCTACCCCAACGTCCGCCTGTCATCCCGGGAAGGCTACATGAAAACCCTCATTCAGATGCTGCTGGACGGCAAAATCGACTTTCTGCTGGGCTCCGCCTCCGATTTCCGGCAGAAAGAATACCGGTTTCTC
>DWWL01000012.1 GCA_019119775.1 Candidatus Lachnoclostridium pullistercoris
GTGAGCAGCTTTTTCACAAATTGCACATTTCGCCATGATTTGCACCTCCTTAAAAGCTACTTGGACTCCTTACTTAGAATCCACAACATATTGTATAATAGCAGAAAAAAATGGTTTTTGCAAGCGGTAAAATAAAATTTTGTTTCTTTTTTTTTCAATATCATGTATAATAGGAACAATAGAAGAGCTATTGACGGAAAGCCCCCGACAGGAGGCAGAATGGAGGCATTAATATGAGAGGACGTTTAAACAACAAGCTGGGTGAGATTCAGATCCACCCGGACGTGATCGCCCAGTGCGCCGGCAACGCCGCCGTAGAGTGCTTCGGGATCGTAGGCATGGCCGCCGTCAACATGAAGGACGGGCTGGTCAAGCTGTTAAAAAAGGACAGTCTGACAAGGGGAGTGGATGTGGAGATCACCGACAACCGCATCCGCATTGATTTTCATGTGATCGTCTCCTACGGAGTCAATATTTCCGCTGTCTCTGAAAATCTCATGGAGAGCGTGAAATACAAGGTGGAGGCTTTCACCGGCATGGAAGTGGACAAGATCAACATTTTCGTGGAAGGCGTCAGAGTGATAGATTAAGGAGGAGACAACCTGTGGATATGAAAGAGATCGATGCCGGTCTGATGCAGAAGGCGTTCCTGGCGGGCGCCAAGGCCCTGGAGGCGAAAAAAGACTGGATCAATGAGCTGAATGTATTTCCGGTCCCTGACGGGGACACGGGTACCAATATGACACTGACGATCATGGCGGCGGCAAAAGAGGTGGCTGCCGTTGATCCGCCCACCATCGACCAGCTGTCCAAGGCCATCTCCACCGGCTCCTTGAGAGGCGCCAGAGGAAACTCCGGCGTGATCCTTTCCCAGCTGTTCCGCGGATTTACCAAAGAATTAAAGGGCGTGGACGTGATCACCACCGCCGTTTTGGCCAGCGCCTTTGCGCGGGCCACGGAAACTGCCTACAAAGCGGTGATGAAGCCGAAGGAGGGCACCATCCTGACTGTGGCCAAAGGCATGGCGGACAAGGCGGCGGAGCTGGCGGCAGAGACCGACGACATCATTGAATTTGTGAACGGGGTCATTGAGCAGGGAGATTACGTGCTCAGCCAGACGCCGGAGATGCTGCCCGTGCTGAAGGAGGCCGGCGTGGTGGATTCCGGCGGCCAGGGCCTGATGGAGGTCTTAAAGGGAGTCCGGGACGGACTTCTTGGCAAAGAAGTGGAGTTTTCTGAGGACGGGGACCGGATCATGACTGTGGCCGGGGCCAGAAGTGAGGCGCTCGCGCCTGAGGCTGACATCCGCTTCGGGTACTGCACGGAGTTTATCATCAATCTGGAGCATCCCATGGATGAGAAGACGGAAGGCGAATTCAAAGCCTATCTGGAGTCCATCGGCGATTCCATCGTGGTGGTGGCCGATGAGGACCTGGTAAAGGTGCACGTCCACACCAACCATCCCGGCCTGGCCTTTGAGAAGGCGCTGACCTACGGCTCCCTCTCCAGAATGAAGGTGGACAACATGCGGGAGGAGCACCACGAGAGACTGATCCAGAACGCGGAGAAACTGGCCGCAGAGCAGAAGAAGAAAGAGGAGAAGGCTCAGCCCAGAAAGCCCTACGGCTTCATCGCCGTGTCCATGGGAGACGGACTGGGGGAGATTTTCCGCGGAATCGGGGCAGACTGCCTGATCGAGGGCGGCCAGACTATGAACCCCAGCACGGAGGACGTGCTAAACGCGGTGGATCAGGTCAACGCCGATGTGATCTTCATCCTTCCCAACAACAAGAACATTATCCTGGCTGCGGAGCAGGCGGCCGGTCTGGCGGAGGGAAAGCGCCTGGTGGTGATCCCATCTAAGACAGTTCCCCAGGGAATCACCGCCCTGATCAATTTTGCTCCAGATCTCTCCGTGGAGGAGAATGAGGAGAATATGATCCGGGAGATGAACCGGGTGAAGACGGCCCAGGTGACTTACGCGGTGAGAACGACTACCATCGACGGCATGGAGATCAGCGAGGGCGATATTATGGCCATCGGAGACAAGGGCATGCTGGCCGTGGGAAAATCGGTGGAATCCACAGCCCTGGAAGCCCTGAAGGCCATGGTGGATGAAGAATCGGAGCTGGTGACGATCTATTACGGCGCCGAGATCAGCGAGGAAGAGGGCAAGGCTCTGAAAGACAAGGCGGCGGAGGCTTATCCCGGCTGCGAGGTGGAGCTCCAGCGGGGCGGCCAGCCCATCTATTATTATCTCATATCGGTGGAATAGGAATTCCGCCGCAGAATACAGAGAGGAACAGGGAAGGTTTCCGTCCGGAGGACGGGAGCCTTCCCTGTGAGAGTTAAGGAGGTATCAGGTGGCTATGAGTGAGCAGCCGGTCACGTCTTTGAAGGGGATCGGAGAAAAGACCGGCAAATTGTTTGAGAAGCTGGGAGTTTCCACAGTGAGGGAGCTTCTGGAATATTATCCCAGAGGCTACGACGCCTTTGAGGCTCCGGTCCCCATCGGAGAGCTGAAGGCCGATTCCATGGCCGCCGTGGAGGGAATGTTAAAAAAGGACGGGGACGTCCGGCGTTTTTCCCGGGTGGCTGTCACAGTGGCCTCTCTCTCGGACGAGACAGGTTCTCTCCAGCTTACATGGTATAATATGCCGTTTCTGCGCACAGTGTTAAAGGCCGGCAGCCGGTTCGTGTTCCGGGGAAAGGTAGTGAAAAAAAACGGCCGCATGGTCATGGAACAGCCGGAGCTTTATTCTCTGGCCGCCTATGAGCGGATCGCCGGCTCCATGCAGCCCATCTACGGACAGACAAAGGGCCTGGGCAACAAGACCATATCCAAGGCGGTGGCCCAGGCCCTGTCCGGCCGCGGGATGGAGAGAGAATATCTGCCGGAGGACATCCGCGTCCGCAATGAGCTGGCAGAGTACAATTTCGCTCTGGAGCACATCCATTTCCCCACCAGCCGTCAGGAGCTTTTGTTTGCCAGAAAACGCCTGGTGTTTGACGAATTTTTCCTGTTCATCCTGGCGGTGCGCAGGCTGAAGGAGAAGCGGCAGGACCAGAAGAGCCGCTACGTGCTCAGGCGCCGCCCTGAGGTGGACGCGCTTAAAAATTCCCTGCCCTACGCCCTCACCGGCGCCCAGAATCGGGTGCTGGAGGATGTGTTCTCCGATATGGAGGGGGGAATGCCCATGAACCGCCTGATCCAGGGAGATGTGGGCTCGGGGAAAACGATCATCGCCGTCCTGGCCCTTCTCCAGGCGGCTTTCAACGGCTGTCAGGGCGCCCTCATGGCTCCCACGGAGGTGCTGGCCAGACAGCACTATGAATCCATGACAGAGCTGTTTGCCGCCCACGGCATCCAAAAGGTCCCTGTTCTTGTGACCGGCTCCATGACGGCAAAGGAAAAGCGGCTGGCTTACGAAAAGATCGCCTCCCACGAGGCGGACATTATCGTCGGCACCCACGCCATCATCCAGGACAAAGTCATCTATGACCGCCTGGCCCTGGTGATCACAGACGAGCAGCACCGGTTCGGCGTAAGCCAGCGAGAGGCTCTCGGGGACAAGGGCGACCGCCCCCACGTGCTGGTGATGAGCGCCACCCCCATTCCCAGGACTCTGGCCATCATCCTCTACGGGGATCTGGACATCTCCGTGATCGACGAGATGCCGGCGGACCGCCTTCCCATCAAAAACTGCGTGGTTACGCCGGACTGGCGGCCGAACGCCTACCGGTTTATCGAAAAAGAGGTGGCCGCCGGCCATCAGGCATACGTGATCTGCCCCATGGTGGAGGAGAGCGAGATGCTGGAGGCGGAAAATGTGACGGACTATACGGAAAAGCTGAGAAACCAGCTCCCGCCGTCCATCCGGATCGAGGCTCTCCACGGGAAGATGAAGGGAAAAGAAAAAAATCAGATCATGGAAGAATTTGCCGCCGGCCGGATCCAGGTCTTAGTCTCCACCACCGTGGTGGAGGTGGGGGTGAACGTTCCCAACGCCACGGTAATGATGATCGAGAATGCGGAGCGGTTCGGCCTGGCCCAGCTGCACCAGCTGCGGGGCCGTGTGGGGCGGGGAAAGAGCCAGTCCTACTGCATTATGATCAACTGCGGGGAGGAGGGAGCCGGGGAGAGGCTGGACATTTTAAACCGCTCCAACGACGGCTTTTACATCGCTTCCGAGGACCTGAAGCTGCGGGGACCGGGGGATATTTTCGGCGTCCGTCAGAGCGGAGATCTGGAATTTAAGCTGGCGGATATTTTTACGGACGCAAAGGTGCTGCAGACGGTCTCCGGGGAGGTGAACCGCCTTCTGGCGGAGGACCCGGAGCTGACGCTTGAGTCCCACCGGGAGCTGAAGCGCCGCCTGGACCAGTACCTGGAAAAAAGCTATGACAAACTGAATTTATAACAGAGGAGAACGATCATGACAGAAAAGGAAAAGATGCTGGCGGGAATGCTCTACTGCGCTGACCGGGACGAGGAGCTGCAGGGTGAGCAGACCCGGGCAAAGGAGCTGTGCCGCCGCTACAATCAGCTCTCCTTCGAGGACAGAGAGGAGAAAGACCGGCTGATCCGGCAGATCCTGGGAAAGGCGGGGAAAAATATCTGCGTGCAGCCGGTGTTCTGGTGCGATTACGGCTCCCACATCTCTGTGGGGGACAATTTCTATGTGAACCACAACTGCGTGATGCTGGACGTGGCCCCCATCACCTTCGGGGACAACGTTTTCATCGCCCCAAACTGCGGCTTTTACACCGCCGGCCATCCCATAAACCGCCTGGTGCGCAATCAGGGCCTGGAGTTCGGCCATCCCATCACCGTGGGAAATGATGTGTGGATTGGGGGAAACGTGGTGGTTCTGCCGGGAGTCACCATCGGCGACAACGTGGTGATCGGAGCCGGCAGCGTGGTGGCAAAGGATATTCCCTCCGGCGTGGTGGCTGTGGGAAACCCCTGCCGCCCTATCCGGACCATGGAGGAAGCCTGCGGCCGGGAGCGCTTTCTGGACATCCGCAGGACGGAAGAGAAGGACATTTCCCGGGTGCTGTCCATCTATGAGGACGCGAAAAAATTTATGGCGGAGGCGGGAAATCCCGGCCAGTGGACGGGCGGATACCCGGGAGAGGCAGATCTGCGGGCCGACATGGAGCGGGGATGCAGCTATGTCTGCCTGGAAAACGGCGAGGTGGCCGCCACCTTTTTCTTTTCCGTGGAAGAAGAGCCCACGTACCGCGTGATCACGGACGGAGCCTGGCTCAATGACCGGCCCTACGGCGTGGTCCACCGGGTGGCCTCCGCCAGCCGCGGACGGGGCCTGGCCAGCTTCTGTCTGAACTGGTGCTTTGACCAGTGCAAAAATCTGCGCATCGACACCCACAGAGACAATCTCCCCATGCAGAAGATGCTGGAGAAAAACGGCTTTGTCCGCTGCGGGATTATCTTTGTGGAGGACGGATCCGAGCGGATCGCCTTCCAGAAGTGGGGAGAGCAGGAGTGAAGATTGACATGTGATTTACATAAAATATTTATGTAAACTTAAAAAATCCCTCTGACCGGCGTCTGCATGTCCGACCAGGGGGATTTTTGCTGTCATCCGCATTCAGTCTGTGTTTAGCCTGTCAGCGGATCAGGACGGATGTTATTTTCCGGCCATCTGCTTCTCCTGGGCTTCGATCATCTTCTTGACCATATATCCGCCCACAGAACCGTTCTGAGCGGAGGTTAAGTTGCCGTTGTATCCGTTGGATAAGGGAACGCCCAGCTCATTTGCAACCTCCATCTTCATGCGGTTCATCGCTTCTTTTGCCTCCGGTACGTTGGTCTTGTTGGAAGAACTGTTGTTTGCCATAATAACACGCCTCCTTGAATTGTATTTGCCGTGCGTTTGTTCAGCAGTGCGCGGCTTGTTTTGTGTTACGATGCTAGTATGTGCGCCGGCGGTGATAATACACTAGAAGGTTCTGCGTAATATGGAAAAAGCTGTCACTTCCTTAAAAATAGCCTTGTGTCCCGGGAATTTTCATACTATAATAGGCTGGACAGAAAAAGAAACGAGGAATTTTTATGAGAGTGATCGCCGGGAAAGCCAGAAGGCTTCCCCTAAAAACTATAGAGGGACTGGACACCAGGCCCACCACCGACCGGATCAAGGAGACGCTGTTTAATATTCTTCAGAATGAAGTTCCGGGCAGCCGTTTTCTGGATCTGTTCGCCGGAAGCGGCGGGATCGGGATCGAGGCGCTGAGCCGGGGCGCCAAGGCGGCCGTCTTTGTGGAGCAGAACCGCAGAGCTGCCGACTGTATCCGGGAGAATTTAAGGACCACCCGCCTGGAGGCGGAGGGAACGGTGATGGTCTGCGACGCAGTGACGTCCCTTCACCGCATGGAAGAGAGACAGGAACCTTTTGATCTGGTATTTATGGACCCGCCCTACGGCAGGGATCTGGAGCTGGACGTTCTCTCGTATCTGAGCACATCCAGACTCATTACCCCGGATACCCTGATCATTGTGGAGGCGTCCCTGGAGACGGGCACGGATGCCATGAGCCGTCTGGGATATACGGTCTGCCGGGTAAAGACCTACAAGACCAACCAGCACATTTTTTTGCAAAAGGAGAGATCAGCATGACGAGGGCCATCTACCCCGGCAGCTTTGACCCGGTGACTCTGGGCCATCTGGACATTATTGAGCGGACTGCTCAGGTCATGGACCGGGTGATCGTGGGAGTTTTGAACAATCGGAAAAAAACGCCGTTGTTTTCTGTGGAAGAACGTGTTAATATGTTAAAAAGTGTTACCGCCCATCTCCCGAACGTGGAGGTGAAGTCCTTTGACGGGCTGACCATTGATTTTGCCAGGGAAAACGGGGCAAAGGTCATTGTCCGCGGGCTGCGGGCGATCACGGATTTTGAATATGAGCTGCAGCTGTCCCAGACCAACCGGGTCATCGCCCCGGAGATCGACACGCTGTTTCTGACAACCAGCTTGAAATATTCATATTTGAGCTCCAGCATGGTAAAAGAGATTGCCGCTTACGGAGGAGACATTTCCGCTTTCCTCCCGCCGGAGATTGCCAGACTGATGCGGGAGAAAGTGAAAAGTTTAGATAAGAAAGGGTAGGAGAAAGAATCATGAGCAGCAGGATTGAACAGTTAATCAATGAAATTGACGAATATATTGAGGAGTGCAAGTTCAAGGCTTTTTCCAACACGGAGATCATTGTAAATAAGGACGAGATCCAGGATCTGCTGGGAGAGCTGAGACTGCGCATCCCGGACGAGGTAAAGCGCTACCAGAAGATCATCAGCAACCAGGACGCCATCATCTCTGATGCCCACGCCCAGGCCCAGGAGATCTTAGCCCAGGCCACGGCTCAGACCGACGAGCTGGTCAACGAGCATGAGATCATGCAGAGAGCCTATGCCCAGGCCAACGAGGTGGTGGAGCAGGCTCAGGCCCAGGCTCAGGAGATCGTGGACCGCGCTGTGGAGGAGGCGGATGAAGTCCGCCGGGGAGCGATCCAGTACACGGACGATATGCTGGGGAATCTGCAGAACATTATGACCCACACCATGGAGAGCGCTCAGAGCCGGTTCGACTCTTTTCTGCAGTCCATGCAGTCCAATTACGACGTGATCTCGTCCAACCGGAATGAGCTGGCGGGCAGCATTGTCAGCGGGGAGGAAGAAGAGCCCCAGGAGACAGAAACCAAAGAAGAACAGTAAGGATCAGGCAGGAAAGCCCTGCATGAAACAGTTTCCACAGTACATAATGCCGGATGGAGAGTCCGGCATTTTTTTGCGCGGTAAGCCCGGCGGGCGGCTGCCCTGCCCGCTCAGGCATCTCCAGAACGCTCTTTGTCTGAAAGATTCCCGACAGTCCCCCGAAGGATGAGACAAAGGCGAGAGCTCCCGCCAGGGCAGGCCTGGAGAGGGCGGACTTTAACGCGTGGATGCCTGTGGTGATCTCCGTCAGCCCCAGAAGGCAGGCGTTCCACTGAGGCGGAAGAGGGGAAAGTTCCCGGATGTAGGCGGCCAGGATGGAAAAAGCCAGGATATAGCCTCCGATGCGGATCATTGTCTCCAGGCAGCTCATAAAATCACGGTCAAAGGAAAATCCGTCTTCGGAAGGCCCGGGAAGGGGTTCACCGGAAAGAGATTCTTCTTTCTTCTTTTTTTCGGTTCCGTCTTTTTCATAGAGTTTCCTGGCCAGAAAAGCGGCGGGAAAAACAGGCAGGTAGACGGCGGCAAGAAAGAGGGCCGGCGGGCAGACAGCCTCCATCCCGGCCATGACGTAGCCCATGAGGAACATGGGGCTGGGGTGGTTGCTGACAGCTAAAAGAACCGACGCCTCCTGTCTGGAGATCATGCCCCGGGACAGAAAGTCCGCGCAGGTCTTTGCACCCATGGGATAGCCGCAGAGAAGGCCGGTAAGGAGCACGTAGCAGCCGGCCGGTGAGAAACCGAAGATCCGGCGGAGGAAGGGGCGGACGGGAGCGGTGAGAAGAGAGATCCCGCCGGAGGCGGCCACCGCGCCGGAACACAGCATAAAAGGCAGCAGAGTGGGGAGGACCACGCAGGCCCATAAGTTTAAGCCGTCCTTTGCCCCGGCGAGAGAGACCGCCGGCTTCCAGAGGAAAAGCAGGAGAACGGCTGCAGGAAAGACGGATTTTTTCATGGCTACCGGAATAGAGTTTATTGGTAAATTATATGAAGGAGACAGTGGTCTATGATCCTCATTTTCCTGCTTCTGCTGGTTTTGTTTCAGACGTCCATGGTGGACTATCTCTATAACAATCCCACCTGGTATCAGCTGAGCGCTGACGCCTGGGAATCGGAGCCGTTTCGGGCCATGGAGCTGGGAGAGCTCGTCTGCGGGCAGGAGACGCTGGATTTAAACGTCCTCACAGCGCTGATGGCAGAACACAGCTTTGACCTGACCGGGATCGACAGCATGGATCACCATCTGCAGGCTGTCTCCGCCGCCAGGCCGGCGGAGTTTGAGCGCCTGAAAGGGGCTTATGAGACGATTTTCGGGGATCTGGAGTATTTCCCCATCCCCCAGAACTTAAATTCTGAGGCGCCGGACATTTCCTACGGGGACAGCTGGGGAGACGGCCGGACTTACGGCGGGGACCGAAGGCATGAGGGCTGTGATGTGATGGGGGATCAGATGCCGCGGGGCTTTTATCCCGTGGTGAGCATGAGCGGCGGCACAGTGGAAAAAGTGGGCTGGCTGGAGCAGGGCGGCTGGAGGATCGGGATCCGCTCCCGGTCAGGCGCCTATCTCTATTATGCCCATCTGGAGAGCTACAGCCGGGACTGGAAGGAAGGGGACACGGTCAGTCCTGGAGAACTTCTGGGATTTATGGGGGACAGCGGCTACGGAAAAGAGGAGGGAACGGTGGGGAATTTTCCCGTTCACCTTCATGTGGGGATCTATTTAAAGACGGAGCACTATGATGAACTGAGCGTCAATCCCTACTGGGTGCTCCGCTATCTGGAAAAACACCGGCTGAAGGCGGTGTACTCGTAAGCCCCTCTTTAAAATACCGGGTATCCACACCGGAAAAAATATGCTAGAATAGGTTAAAATGGAAACAGAAGGAGAATGCCATGACGAAGAAAGGACTGCCCTCCGAATTCCTGGAGGAGATGAAGCAGCTGCTGAAAGACGAATATCCCGCCTATGAAAAGAGCCTGGATGAGCCGGGGCTGGCCGGCATCCGCATTAATTCCGCCAAGCTGACGGCAGGAGAGTGGGATGAGCGGTCGCCCTTTCCCTCTGAGCCGGTGCCCTGGGCAGAGAACGGGCGCTATGTGGCCGGCGATCTCCGCCCGGCCAGGGATCCCTACTATTTTGCCGGCCTTTACTACATCCAGGAACCCAGCGCCATGCTGCCGGCCGCCCTTCTGCCGGTGGTCCCCGGGGACCGGGTGCTGGATGTGTGCGCCGCCCCCGGCGGAAAGAGCACGGAGCTGGGAGCAAAGTTAAAGGGGCGCGGCCTGCTGTTTGCCAATGACATCAGCAGCTCCCGGGCCAAGGCTCTTGTGAAAAACCTGGAGTTATTCGGAATCACCAACTCCTGCGTTCTGGCGGAGGACCCGGAAAAGCTGGCGGAGCGGTTCCCGGAATTTTTCGACAAAATTCTGGTGGATGCCCCCTGCTCCGGCGAGGGAATGTTCCGCCGGGAGCCGGAGATGGCGGAGGACTGGAAGAAAAAAGGGCCGGCTTACTACAGCCTCATTCAGCGCTCCATTGTCCTGGCGGCGGCGGATATGTTACGTCCCGGCGGCGTGATGGTCTATTCTACCTGCACCTTTTCCCGTCTGGAGGACGAGGGGACGGTGGAGTGGCTTTTAAGGGAGAGGCCGGACATGGAACTTCTGCCGGTCTCCGGACCTGCGCAGGCCGCAGACGGATTCGGCCTGCCCGGGTGTCTGCGGCTGTTCCCCCACCGGGTGCGGGGGGAGGGTCATTTCGCGGCAGTGCTCCGCAAAAAAGGGGAATCCGGAAAAGAAGGATGGCGGCAGGAGAGCAGAGGACGGGGGACTTCCCCTTCCCTTTCGCTGGAACCGGATTCAGAGGCCCTTTTAAACGGCCTGCTGGAGGCCCTTGCCGCCTCCATTAACTCCCTCTCCCTGACAGAGACGGATCCCCTGCCTCCCCTCACGGGAAAAGGGTTAAAAGAAAGGCTTTTTTTGAAAGGGGACTCTCTCTATCTGCTGCCGGAAGAGTTTCCGGAGGGAAAGGGCCTTCGGTTTCTGCGGACGGGCCTTCTCATGGGAACGGTGAAAAAAGGACGGCTGGAGCCGGGGCAGCCTCT
Organism: Candidatus Lachnoclostridium pullistercoris; assembly: GCA_019119775.1. Classification (GTDB taxonomy): domain Bacteria; phylum Bacillota; class Clostridia; order Lachnospirales; family Lachnospiraceae; genus Lachnoclostridium_A; species Lachnoclostridium_A pullistercoris. The sequence goes on from DWWL01000012.1 coordinate 10,838, forward strand.
GGCCATGGCCCTCGTCTCCGGTCCCGCAGAGCAGGCGGCCGGCAAAGCCTTTTCCCTGTTCCGCCTGGAGCGGACGGACGACCGGACTCTGCGCTATTTAAAGGGGGAAACCCTTTCTCTGGCGGAGGGAGAGGAGAGCAAAAAGGGCTGGGTCCTGGTCTGCGCCGACGGCTTTCCCCTGGGGTGGGCCAGAGGAAACGGGCGGACCCTGAAGAACAAATATTATCCCGGCTGGCGCTGGCAGTGAGGAAAGAGAGGAAACACATATGGCAGAAAAGCCCATGCGGCTGGACCGGTTCCTGACGGAGATGACCGGCTTCACCAGAACCCAGGCCAAAGAGGCGGCCAAAAAAGGAAGGATCGCCGTGGACGGGGTGATCACCAGAAAGACGGACGGGAAGATCCTCCCGGGCGTTCAGAAAGTGACCGTGGACGGAGAGGAGATCGTCTACCTGGCAGCGGAATATTTTATGCTCAATAAGCCGGCGGGAGTAGTGTCGGCCACGGAGGACGGCCGGTATCCCACCGTCACCAGCCTGATCCTGGAAAAAAAGCGGAGCGATCTTTTTCCCGTCGGCCGCCTGGACTTAGACACCGAAGGGCTCCTGCTCATCACAAACGACGGGGATCTGGCTCACCGCCTGCTCTCTCCCAGACGCCATGTGGACAAGGTCTATGAACTGACTTACTCCGGCAGCCTTCCGGCAGACGCAAAAGAACGGTTTGCGGAAGGGATCGTTTTGGAGGACGGGACAAAGACCATGCCGGCCGTGCTGGAACCGCTTGATTTCGACGGTCAGGGCGGAGCGGCCAGATTGACCATACGGGAGGGAAAATTCCATCAGGTCAAGCGGATGATGGAGGCGGTGGGATGCCGCGTCACTTACTTGAAACGGGTTTCCATGGGAAGCCTTGTGCTGGATAAAAACCTGAAGCCGGGACAGTACCGGCAGCTGACTGCAGAGGAACTGGAGGAACTGAGACAGATATGAATACGATGGAGACGCTGAAGGATAAAAAAGCCTTCCTGTTTGATTTAGACGGCACTCTGGTGGATTCCATGTGGATGTGGAAGGCCATCGACATTGAGTACCTGGGCCGGTTTAATATTCCCTGCCCGGATGACCTGCAGAAGACTGTGGAGGGCATGAGTTTTACGGAGACGGCTGTCTATTTTAAGGAGCGCTTCGGGCTTGACCGCTCGGTGGACGCCATCAAGGCGGACTGGGTGGACATGTCCCTGGAAAAATACAAAAAAGAAGTGCCTTTAAAAGAGGGAGCCAGACAGTTTTTAGACTGGGCCCGCGCCAGAGGCGTGCGCATGGGAATCGCCACCAGCAATGGAAGAGCCATGGTGGACGCGGTGCTGGATGCGCTTTCCATCAGTTCCTACTTTGACCAGGTGACAACCGCCTGCGAGGTGGCGGCCGGAAAGCCGGCCCCGGATATTTACCTGAAAGTGGCCTCTGATCTGGGCGTGGTCCCTGGAGACTGTGCCGTGTTTGAGGATGTGCCTGCGGGGATCCAGGCCGGAAAGGCGGCCGGAATGTTTGTGGTGGCGGTGGACGACCCGGCTTCCGCCCACATGGAAGAGGAAAAGCGCAGGCTGGCGGACAGCCACATCCACAGTTTTGCGGACCTGGTGCGCCAGGAAGAAGAATTTGAGAGAAGAGGAGTATGCTCATGATACACGATTATCTGCCGGTCTGCCGGGAGGATATGGAAAAAAGAGGCTGGGACCAGTGTGATTTTGTCTATGTAAGCGGAGACGCCTATGTGGACCATCCCTCCTTCGGAGCGGCTATCATCAGCCGTCTTCTGGAGTCGAGGGGCTACCGGGTGGGGATCATCGCCCAGCCGGACTGGAAGGATCCGGAGAGCATCGCAGTTCTGGGACGCCCCCGCCTGGGCTTTCTGGTTTCCGGCGGCAATATGGACTCTATGGTCAACCACTACTCTGTGTCAAAAAAGCGGAGGAGCCAGGACGCCTACACTCCCGGCGGGGTCATGGGCAGGCGGCCGGACTACGCCACGGTGGTCTATGGAAATCTGATCCGGAGAACCTATCCGGACGTGCCGGTGATCATCGGGGGGATTGAGGCCAGCCTCCGCCGTCTGGGCCACTACGATTACTGGTCCAACAAGGTGAAGCGCTCCATCCTGCTGGATTCCCAGGCGGACCTGATCTCCTACGGCATGGGAGAACACTCCATTGTGGAGATTGCCGACGCGCTGAACGCCGGAATCGCGGTGAAGGACATCACCTTTGTCGACGGCACCGTATTTAAGACGAAAACACTGGACAGCGTCTATGACTATGAACTGCTCCCGCCCTTTGAGGAGATCCGCCGGGACAAACGGCGGTATGCGGAGAGCTTCTACATCCAGTACTCCAATACAGATCCCTTTTCCGGAAAGCGGCTGGTGGAGCCCTATGAGAGGGGATATGTGGTGCAGAATCCCCCGTCCAAGCCTCTGACCACAGAGGAGATGGATGAGGTCTACGCCCTGCCCTACATGAGAAATTATCATCCTTCCTATGAAGAGGCGGGAGGAATCCCGGCCATCCGGGAGGTCAAGTTCAGCCTGATCAGCAACCGCGGCTGTTTCGGGGCCTGCAGCTTCTGCGCCCTCACGTTCCATCAGGGGCGGATCATTCAGGCCAGAAGCCACGAATCCCTGATCGAGGAGGCCAAACTTCTGACGGAAGAAGCGGATTTTAAGGGCTATATCCACGATGTAGGCGGTCCTACGGCCAATTTCCGCTTTCCGGCCTGTGAAAAACAGCTGACCAAAGGCGCCTGCCCCCACAAACAGTGCCTCTATCCCAGGCCCTGCAAAAACCTCAACGCCGACCATTCGGACTATGTGCTCCTGTTAAAAAAGCTCCGGGAGCTGCCGAAGGTGAAGAAGGTGTTCATCCGCTCCGGCATCCGCTTTGACTACCTTTTAGCGGACAAGAGCCGTCAGTTCCTGCGGGAGCTGTGCCAGTACCATGTGAGCGGACAGCTGAAGGTGGCGCCGGAGCACGTGGCGGACGCGGTGCTCTCAAAGATGGGAAAACCGGAGAACCGGGTGTACCGCCAGTTTGTGGACGAGTACAACCGGATGAATGAAAAGCTGGGCTTAAAGCAGTATCTGGTGCCCTATCTGATGTCCTCCCACCCGGGATCCACCCTGAAAGAGGCTATCGAGCTGGCAGAGTATCTGCGGGATCTGGGGTATATGCCGGAGCAGGTGCAGGATTTCTACCCCACGCCCTCCACCATCTCCACCTGCATGTATTACACAGGACTGGATCCGAGGACCATGGAAGAGGTTTATGTTCCCACCAACCCCCATGAGAAGGCCATGCAGCGGGCTTTGATCCAGTACCGGAATCCGAAAAATTACGATCTGGTGCGGGAGGCTCTGTACCGGGCGGGGCGGACGGACCTGATCGGCTATGACCGCAAATGCCTGATCCGCCCGAGAAAGCCGGGAGAAGGCGGCGGCCGGGAAAATCCCCGTGGATTCTCGGGGCAGAGAGGAACCGGGACAGCTTCCGGCCAGAAGTCCCCAGGCCGGAGAGAAGCCGGGACAGCTTCCGGCCAGAAGTCCTCAGGCCGGAAAGCGCCGGCTTCCTTCGCCGGCAAATCATCCGCCAGAGCCCAGGCGGCGCCGGCTGCTGCAAAAAAGAAGAAGACGATCCGGAATGTACACAAGAAGGTAAAATAAAAGGGGGGCGCGGCAGCTGCCGGATGGGTATTCCTGCCTGGCCGCCTGCCCCGCTGCCCGCGGAAATAAAGGAGCGTTTGAAACTATGAAAATTGCTGTAGTGACGGGAGCCTCTTCCGGCATGGGCCGGGAGATGGCCAGACAGATCGGGGACCGCTTTGCGGCGGTAAGAGAAGTGTGGGTCATCGCCAGAAGAGAAGAACGGCTTCAGGAGCTGGCCCGGGAAATGACAGTCCCGGTGCGCATCTTTCCCCTGGATCTGACCCAGGAATCGGCCTTAAAAACTTTGGAGCAGGCTCTGCGGGAGCAGAAGCCGCAGGTGGTGTTTCTGGTAAACGCCTCCGGCTACGGAAAGATCGGCCCGGTAGAACGCCTCAGCTTAGAGGATGAGACGGGCATGGTGGCCTTAAACTGCCAGGCTCTCTGCGCCGTCACCCGCCTGGTCCTTCCCTACATGGCCAGGCACGGACGGATCCTGCAGTTTGCCTCCGCGGCGGCGTTTCTGCCCCAGCCGGGCTTTGCCGTCTACGCGGCCACCAAAGCCTTTGTGCTCAGTTACAGCCGCGCTTTAAACAGCGAGCTGAAGCAGCGGGACATCTGCGTGACAGCCGTATGTCCGGGGCCGGTCAGGACAGAATTTTTTGACATTGCGGAGACCACCGGAACGATCCCCCTCTACAAGCGCCTGGTCATGGCAAAGCCGGAAAAAGTGGCGGCCCTGGCGCTGAGGGACAGTATGATGGGAAAGACCGTGTCAGTGTACGGACTTCTGATGAAGGCTTTTGAACTGCTTTCCAAGATCCTTCCCCACGGTCTTCTCCTGGCGGTCATGGAACAGCTGTAAGGAGACAGATATGAGACACAGACGAAAAAAAGGAGAATACGGATACCGGGAATATCACAGAAAGATTCAGCTGGGAGAAGTGCTGTTCGGGGCGGTGATGATCCTCGTTCAGCTGGGCGCCAGGCAGTTTACTGACAGTCAGGCAGTGAAAAATGTGCTGACCGTCATGGCCATCCTGTCCGTGCTGCCCACCGCCAACGTGGCGTCCCCCCTGCTGGCGGCGTGGAAATACAGGACTCCTCCCCGGGCGTTTCTTGACCGGGTCCGGCCTTATGAGGAAAAATTCCCCATTCTCTATGATCTGATCCTCACATCCAGGGAGGCTGTGATGCCGGTGGACGCCGCGGCGGTCCATCCCACCGGCGTCTACCTGTACTGCACATCCAGAAAGGTGGATGCAAAAAAGGCAGAAAAGTTTTTCAACGACATGTTTCTGTCCCACCGGCTGGACCCTCATGTGAAGATGATCCAGGACGAAAAGGCATTTTTCCAGCGGCTGGACAGCTTAAAGCCGGCAGCGGAGTACGAAGACGACG
>DWWL01000013.1 GCA_019119775.1 Candidatus Lachnoclostridium pullistercoris
GAGCGAATTGAAATGTTCCCGGAGAAAAGGAAAGACGGAAGCTGGATAAAGAAGATCGTATTCAATTTCCCTGTGCCTGTTGATGGCGAGGAAGTGAAAGAACTTCCCTTGGAAACTGAAACAACTGTCGAAGTGGTGGCGCTTTTGACCCGCTGCGGCGGCGAAGAGGCAGACGCGGAGTAGTAATCTGCGGGAGATAAAAGCAATCCGCGGGAGACATTTTTTTGAGGAAATTTCAGGGAAAAACCGAGGGAAAACGGTGGGCAAGGCAGCCGTTTTTAACCTCGGTTTTTGCGTGACAGATGATCATTGATACAACCGGGAAAAGATGTGCGAATTTATGCTGCGATATGCCACAGACAGGAGGAAATAAAGAAGCAGGGAAAGTACCGATAAATCAGGGAAATACAGTATTTTCAAGGAGATTTGAATAGATGATTGGAATACTTTTTATCTGCCACGGCAGGAGTCAGACTATGAGTTGCTTGGCGGCCTTTGGCGGCTGAAATGCGGAAAATCGGGGTAATAGGACTGGTGGGGTACTACGATTTTACTACTACTGAAGAAAGAGTTATTTAAGAATCTAAGTGTAACCAAATTTGATATGTACCTTGAAACGAAAGCTGGCCTGTGGTAAAATTTAATTACAATAGGGGTCTTATACACTCCTATCATAATCAGGCCAAAGGGAGTGCAGATATGGACAAAGAATGGAATGAAAAATTTGATCAGCAGGATCTGCAGCGACTTCGCGGATTGCGCCTGATGGATGACGACTTTATGTCAAAGTGTTTTGAAAATAATATTGAATGCACGGAACTGGTTCTGTATATCGTGCTCGGAAGGGACGACCTTAAGGTAGAAAAGGTTGAAACCCAGCACCTTATAAAGAACCTTCAGGGCAGATCAATCATTCTTGATATTTATGCTACCGACCATATGGGAAAAAAGTATAATATTGAGATACAGAGGGCGGACCGGGGTGCTGGTGCCAAAAGAGCAAGGTATCACAGCAGCCTGATCGACGCCAATGTGACGGAACCGGGAGATAAACTTGAAAATCTCGCCGAGACGTATGTGATCTTCATCACGGAGCGGGATGTGATGGGAGACGGACTTCCGATTTACCATATCAACAGAGTGGTTGAGGAGACAGGAAAGAAATTCCGGGACGAGGCGCATATTATATATGTGAACGGAGCCTGTCGGGATCAATCCCCGTTGGGAATCCTCATGCACGACTTTTCCTGTACGGATCCGGACGATATTACATATGAAGTGCTTGCAGAACGGGTAAGATATTTCAAAGAAGATGAGGAAGGAGTGGCTGCTATGTGTAAAGCGATGGAAGATATGAGAAATGAGGCTGCATTAGAAGCTCGTTTGGATGAGAGAAAAGACGTGGCATGCAGACTTCTTAAAATGGGCGGCATGGCATTGGATAAAATAGCCGAGATATCCAAATTGAGTATAGAGGAAGTACGCATGCTTGCTTCTCAGAAAAACGCATAAATCTGATTGATACGTAAAAAAAATGTATGATTTCACTGGGGCTGCCGGACATGGCGGCCCTTTTATGAATAGGACTATATGTAAATATATGGGTGAGGGAGTGTATGAACGAAGTCGACAGGTTAATAAAATCTATGAATTCATGGGGATTTGCAGTTAATGCCAGGATTGCATTTAATAAATTTATCAAGGCTATTGAAAAAGAAAACGGTGTCACTGATGAAGTACAGAAGATATTCAATATAATCGATGATATTGTTTTGGGAAAAGAAAAAGAACAGTTTGTAGTAGAATTGACAAAAAACAGTAGGTACTATCGTGCTCGAATTATCAATGCAGAAGATGATGGAGATTTAAGCAAAGGGATTGGGAAAACTACGGAAGGAAAATTTCAGGGATATAATGAGGTAAATTCCAGAGAACCTTTGCATATTATTGATTTTGCCTCGGATAAACAATTTACAAGGAGTGAAACAGAATTTCACGGAGTTGGATTAGGTGTTTTCTTTTCACAGCTTATGCTGCGATATACGGAACCAGTGAGAGATGAAAATGCATATAAAGCGACACAGATAATTTCTGACTATTTAAGGAAAACAGGGATAGATGGGATAGCATATAGAAGTTTCTTGGCTTTGGACGGAGTTAATTATACCATTTTCAACAGCCACCCACAAAAAATAAGGTTTTGTGGAAGTAAGGTATTACTACATAAACAAGCAAACCATTCATTCTGGGATTTTAATGAAGGACAAGAAATCATGTCGAATAGAAGTGGTAAACTTATGACTTGGGATGATAATATTGCAAGTGAACATAAAAAATTGCTTTCAAAGAGATTTAAAGATATATAATCAATGGAAAGTTACTGAGTTATTTGATTCCCACCAAGGCTGAAGTCTGCCTTCCGGGAATCCGAATCACAGCCTCAACAAACTGCGAAGTGGTGGCGCTTTTGACCCGCTGCGGCGGCGAAGAGGCAGACGCAGAGTAGTAATCTGCGGGAGATAAAAGCAATCCGCGGGAGACATTTTTGAGGAAATTTCAGGGAAAAACCGAGGGAAAACGGTGGGCAAGGCAGCCGTTTTTGACCTCGGTTTTTGCGTGACAGATGATCATTGATACAACCGGGAAACCACTATTCCGCTGATAAACTTTATATCTTGTATTTTCTCAAATCTGCCGGAATTTCGCTATCCGGCAGATTTTTTACAGCATTTTCAGTCCCCGCTGCGACTGCCTTATCATAGTACCAGCACTTGAACTTTAGAGAATGATAGACTTGGTCCAGCTTTCGCAGCTGCTTTTCCACTTCCTCAAGCCGATTGTAAAACAGCTTACACCGCTTATGTAAAGAGACATCGCCTTCTTGACACCAGAAAAGGAACTCTTTAATTTCTTTGATGTGCATACCTGTAGCTTTTAAGCACTCAATTACACCAATAATGTTAATTTCATCTTCGGTAAAAATCCGGATACCACCGCTGCTCCGTAAAATGTTGGGAAACATTCCCTCTTTGTCATAATAGCGTAAAGTTGAAATCGGAATGCCTGTCATATCTGATACTTCGCCAATCGAATAATTCATAAATTCACCTCAAAAAAAGTCTTGACCTAAACCTCGCTTTAGGTTCTACAATAAGATTATGATACAAAGCCCGATTTTGTCAACGGGACTGTAAGCGATAGGAGGATTGTTATGGAGACGATAAAGCTAAATAATGGTGTCAATATGCCAATGGTAGGATTTGGTGTGTTCCAGGTGACCGATTTGAAAGTCTGTCAACAGGCTGTTTCAGACGCAATATCAGTGGGGTATCGTCTGTTTGATACTGCCAGTGTCTATGAAAATGAAAGCGCCGTGGGCGCGGCCATCCGCAACAGCGGTATTCCCAGAGAAGAATTTTTTGTGACTTCAAAAGCCTATATGCCGGAAATGGGATATGAAAAAACGAAAGAAGCCTTTGAACGAACCTTGTACAATTTGGGGTTGGAGTATTTGGATTTGTATTTGATTCACCAGCCCTTTGCTGACTATTACGGCGCATGGCGCGCGATGGAGGAACTCTATCAGGAGGGGCGTATCCGCGCAATCGGTGTTAGCAATTTCCCAAGCGACCGTATTATTGACTTTTGCTACAATGTAAAAATCATTCCTGCTGTTAATCAGCTTGAAATTCACCCGTTCTTCCAAAGAGACGATGAATTGGAGATTTTGAAAGAATATGGCATACAGCCGCAGGCATGGGCACCTTTTGCAGAGGGAATGAACGGAATGTTTACAAACCCTGTCCTCACAAAAATTGCCGAAGCACATGGGAAATCGGTTGCACAAGTTATCCTGCGCTGGGATATTCAGCGCGGCGTTATGGTGATACCAAAATCAATCCATAAAAACAGAATGGAGCAAAATTTTGACATTTGGGACTTTGAATTGACAGACGAAGAAATGGAGCTGATTTCAACTCTCGACCTGCACCACCCGCAAATGCTTGACACAAGAAAGCCAAGTGAAGTCAAGCGTGTGTATGGATTTAAGGATAATCCTGTCGTTACAAGTTTATAAAAAGAAAAAATAGTAAAGCCAGCTGAGCCAGCAGGCGATCAAGATGAACGGCGCATAGATAACCGTTAGAAATGCAGAATTTACTTTTTCATTTTAGGGGAGTATTCCATTTGAAATTTGTGATGTAAAAGGCGGCCTTGATATGATACAATGATTGTGTCATACCAAGGCTCTTTCCATCACGGAAAGGAGTTTGACAATGGCCGAGACACGAAGCGTACCTTTAGGTAAACGCAAAGACCATAAAGGAAGAATCCTGCGGACAGGAGAGAGCCAGAGAAAAGACCTGATTTATCAGTACCGCTATACAGATATTCGAGGCAAACGGCAGACCATCTATTCCTCTGATTTGAAGGAACTGCGGGAAAAGGAAAAAGAAATCCAGAAGCAGCTTGATGAAGGGATTGATTATGCTGCTGGAAAGGCAACCGTGATTGCCCTTGTGGAACGCTATATCAGCTTGAAACAGGGCGTACGCTACAATACCAAACTCGGTTACAATTTTGTTTTGAACCTGATTAAGAAAGAAGATTTTGGCTACCGGCAGATAAGGGATATTAAAGTGTCGGATGCTCAACAGTGGGTTATGAAGCTCCACAGTGACGGGAAAGGGTACAGCACCATTACCAGCGTCAGGAGCGTTGTGAAACCTGCTTTTCAGATGGCATACAACGAGGATATTATCCGCCGAAATCCCTTTGACTTCAAAATTAGTGGACGTGGTTCCCAATGACTCACAGAAGCGGATTGCCATGACGAAAGAGCAGCAGGAGATTTGGAGGGGGGTATCGGGGAGGACAAAACCTGCACTAAGTATTATGATGAGCCTCATGTGTTCCGCCATACTTTCTGTACCAATATGGCAAATGCCGGTATGGATATAAAGACCTTGCAGTATGTGATGGGACACTCCGATGTGGGAGTGACGCTGAATGTCTACACCCACGCCAGTTATGACCGGGCGGCGGAGCAGATGGCGAAAATCATTGATTTTAAGGGTATTGACGCAGAGAAACAGCAGAGAAAATCAGGTTGAAAACGCACCAAGTTACTACACCACTTACTACACCATTTGCCCGTGAATCTGCGTAGATTTACATAGAATTGCGTGAATTTTAGGCAAAATCAAAAAATCGAAAAAAGCGCCGGAAAGCCCGTAATACATGACAATCGAACTGCTAATGTTCGATTGTATCAAGGTTTGAAGGCTTACGAAAGGATATAAGAGATATGATAAAAATACTATTCATCTGCCACGGCAACATCTGCCGCTCCCCCATGGCAGAATTTGTGTTAAAGGATATGGTGGCCCGCAGAGGGCTGGCGGATCAGTTTTATATCGCGTCGGCCGCCACCAGCAGGGAGGAGATCGGGAACCCGGTGCATCGGGGGACGAGAGAAAAGTTAAAGGAGCACGGCATCAGCACGGCGGGAAAATGCGCCGTTCAGCTGAAAAAGTCGGATTATGAAAAATACGACTACCTGCTGGGAATGGAAAAATGGAATATTTCCAATATCATGCGCATTATCGGGGCGGACCCGGATCACAAGGTGTACCGGCTGCTGGATTTCTCAGACCGGCCCAGGGATATCGCCGATCCCTGGTACACCGGCAATTTCGACGTGACTTACGACGACATTGTGGAAGGCTGTGAGGCGCTTTTGGCCCGTCTGGAGGAAAAGGGTGAGCTTGGAAACGTTTGACCGGAAGAAAAAATCGGAGCGGAAGGAGCTTTTCACCATCGGCGAGATTGGAAAGCTCTTTCACATCAACATCCGCACCCTGCGCTACTATGACGCCGCGGGGCTTCTTAAGCCGGAAAAAACAGATCCGGTCACCGGCTACCGATATTATTCCACCAAACAGTTTGAGCGTCTGAACACGATTAAGTATCTGCGGGCTCTGGACATGCCCATCGAGCGGATCATCCGTTTTTTTGAAAATAAAGATACGGACACGCTGATGGAGCTTTTAAAAGAACAGCAGGAGGAGATCCGCCTGCACAGAGAGCGTCTGGACCAGATCGCAAGAAAGCTGGAGAGACGGATCGAACAGCTTGATGACGCGCTGGGGTCCAGACTGGGCGAGATCCGCAGAGCGCACCTGCAGAGACGCCAGATCGCGTTTCTGCGCAGGGATATCCCCCTGGAGGAGGACCTGGAATATCCGCTGCGGGAGCTGGAGCGGAGAAATGACTTAAATGCGGTGATGTTTCTGGGAAAAGTGGGAGTTTCCGTCTCGAGGGAGCAGCTTCTGCGGCGGCAGTTTGATGGGTTTTCGGAGATTTTTGTGCTGCTGGAGCAGGAAGACGGCTACGAGGGAAGGGAAGAATTTCTGGAAGAAAATGATTTTATTCTGATCCGCTATTCCGGCACCCACAAGGACGCTGGCCCCTACTATGAGCAGCTTCTGGATTATATGGAAAAAAATGGACTGGAGTGCTGCGGGGACTCGGTGGAGATCACACTCATCGATTCCGGATTTACCAATGACACGGAGAAATACATTACAGAACTTCAGATTCCTGTGAAAAGAGCTTGACCCTCCATTAACTGGAGGGTTTATTCTTTTTCAATAAGATTTCCGGCCCGGAGCCGTATTTAGTTTTACTGCCGGGGCCGTATTCATTTTTACTGACAGGGGGAGAAAAGACATGATAGGAACCATTGTGAACACAGCCACCATTCTCACCGGCAGCATTGTGGGCAGCCGGATCAACAAAGGCATAAAAGCAGAGCACCAGGAAGTGATGTTTAACGCCATGGGCCTTGCGGCTTTCGGCCTGGGGGTCAATTCCGTTGTCCAGAACATGCCGAACAGCGCTTACCCGGTGCTCTTTATTGCCAGTCTGGCCATCGGCAGCCTGATCGGCGAGATCATCGACATTGACGGCCATTTCAAGCGCCTGACCAATAAATTTTCCGGCGGAAACAGCCTGGCCCAGGGGCTGTCCACGGGAATCCTCCTCTTCTGCGTGGGAACGCTGTCCATTCTGGGGCCCATCCAGAGCGCCCTCTACGGGGACAACACCTACCTCTTCACCAACGCCACTCTGGATCTGATCTCCTCCACGGTGCTGGCGTCCACCTACGGAATCGGCATGTGCGCCGCGGCAGGAGTGCTGTTCTGCTGGCAGGGAGCCATCTATCTGGGGGCCGGTTTCCTGGCGCCCTTTCTGTCCCAGGAGCTTTTGACGGAGATCTCCATTATCGGAGGGTTCCTCATCGCCAGCTCCGGACTGTCCATCTTAAATATCAAGCAGTTTAAGACCATGAATATGCTGCCGTGCCTGCTGGTGCCGGTGGCGTGGTTTCTGGTAAAAGGTCTGTTCGGCCTTTAAATCCATCCGCCGTCCAGACCGATCACCTGGCCTGTGAGATAGCTGCTCTTGTAGGCCAGGTGGTAGACTAAGTCGGCCACTTCTTCCGCCTTTCCCAGCCGCCCGGCGGGGATCTCATCCACCAGACTGATCAGATCATCTTCGCTCATCCATTTGTTCATTTCCGTGTCGATCGCTCCGCAGGCCACAGCGTTTACCTGAATGTTGCTGGGTCCCAGCTCCTTCGCCAGAGCCTTTGTGAAGGCGTTGATCCCGCCCTTTGTGGCAGAATAGGCGACCTCGCAGGAGGCGCCGGCCACGCCCCAGACAGAAGAAATGTTGATGATTTTTCCTTTTTTGGCGGAAACCATATCCGGGACAGCCAGGCGGCAGCAGTTGAACACAGAGGTCAGGTTAGTGCGGATGATCCGATCCCATTCCTCCGGCTTCATGTCCTGGAGAAGGCCCACGTAGGAGATGCCTGCGTTGTTTACCAGCACGTCCACGGAGCCGAACTGTTCTTTCACATTCTGAAACATGGAGCGGCAGGTTTCCCAGTCGCCCATGTCGCCGAGAAATGCCATGCAGGGGGCCTGGAACGCCTCAATATCCCGTTTGGCCTCCATCAGACGGTCCTCGTTGTGCAGGCAGCTGATAGCCACATTATATCCTTTTGATGCAAATTTTACGGCGATGGCTTTTCCGATTCCTCTGGAAGCGCCAGTCACCAGTACCGTTCTTTTTGCCATAAATATCACCTCTCGCCTCCGATTATATCACTTCCCGCTGCGGCAGAAAAGTAGTTCTGTCTGTAAAAATCCTGCCTCCAACTTCTTAAAACTTTCTTACGTACCAGATCCGGGATTGTTTTTTCATGCCCGCCCGTGCTATACTGTTTTTTAGACCATAAGTCGGGCGCCCGGCGAAAAAATGCAGGCGTCCACCAGGATTTCACAGACAGGAGGGATTCCCATGGGCGAAATTTATGACGTGATCATCATCGGCTCCGGTCCGGCGGGACTGGCGGCGGCGATCTATGCAGAGAGGGCAGAGTTAAATGCCATTGTGATAGAAAAGAATGTAGTCAGCGGCGGCCAGGTGCTGACCACCTACGAGGTGGACAATTACCCCGGAGTGCGGGGGATTGGCGGCTATGACCTGGGCATGAAGTTCCGCGAGCACGCGGACAGTCTGGGTGCGGAGTTTGTGGAGGACGAGGTGATCCGCATTGAGACGGAAGGAACTGTAAAACGGGTGGTCTGCGCCGCAGATACCTACGAGGCGAAGACGGTGATCATCGCCACAGGCGCCAGCCACCGCAAGCTGGGCGTGCCGGGAGAAGAGGAACTGGCCGGAATGGGAGTTTCCTACTGCGCCACCTGCGACGGAGCCTTTTTCCGCGGAAAGACCACGGCTGTGATCGGCGGCGGCGATGTGGCCATCGAGGATGCGATCTTTCTGGCCCGTCTCTGCAAAAAAGTTTATGTGGTGCACCGCCGGGATGAGCTTAGAGGAGCGAAAAGCCTGCAGAAGAAGCTGTTTTCCTTAGACAATGTGGAGATGGTCTGGAACAGCGTGGCAGAGCGGATCGAGGGAGAGAACAAGGTGGAACGTCTGGTAGTGTCAGGCGTAAAGACGGGTGAGAAGCGGACGATCGAGCTTCAGGGCGTGTTTATCGCTGTAGGCATCAGTCCCAACAGCTCGGCCTTTGAGGGAACGGTTGAAATGGAGAACGGCTACATCAAAGCCGGAGAAGACTGCGCCACCTCCTGCCCCGGCATTTTTGCCGCGGGGGATGTGAGAACGAAGGGACTGCGCCAGATCGTGACGGCAGTGGCGGACGGAGCCAACGCCATTACCAGCGTGGAGCGTTATCTCACGGAGCTGTAGGAGGAAAGACACGGATGAAAAACAGACGAGAGATACAGGTGATCCGCGCTGTGCTGATCGCCGGCGGAATGACGTTTGCGTCCAGCTTTTGTGCGCTGGCCGACACGGCGCCGGCCCTCACCGGCAGCACCAATCCGGTGCAGACGGTGACAGCCACCAGCGGAGAATCCTACGACAGCATAGCGATCTGCCGTGTTTCCAATTACGTAAATGTACGCGCGGAGGCCAATACCTCCAGCGCTGTGGTGGGAAAGATCTATGACGACTGCGCAGCCACGATCCTGGCCACTGTGGAGGGAGAGGGCGGAAACTGGTATCAGATCCGCTCCGGCACAGTGGAAGGATATGTGAAGGCCCAGTATTTTATTACCGGCGCCGAGGCAGAAGCGGTGGCGGCCGAGGTGGGAACCACTTACGCCACTGTGACCAGCGATTCAGGGCTTCGCCTGCGGGAAGGACCTTCTTTGGAGACGGCCATTTTGACGACCCTGGATTCCGGCACCAGCTATGAGGTGATAGACGAGCAGAACGGCTTTGCCCATCTGCTCATTGACGATACCCTTCAGGGCTACGTCTCCACAGACTATATCACTACGCGGGTGGAGTTTGAACAGGCAGTCAGCCTGGAGGAAGAGGCGGCCAGAAAACAGGAGAAGGAGCAGCAGATCGCGGAGGCGCAGGCTGCGCTCCAGAAACTGGAACAGACGAAGGAGGAGAACATCATTCCGGCAAATCCGGCCGGGGATGGAACTTCCCACAGCACGGATGCTCCGCCGGTGACGGACAGCCAGTCCGGAGAAACAGAAAACGGCGGGCTTTCCTCAGGGGAGAATGGCCCGGGATACTACACTCCGGAGGGAGAAGAGGCGGTCATGAACGCCACGAGGGATGCGATCGTCGCTTATGCCAGACAGTTTTTGGGCAATCCCTATGTCTACGGCGGGACAAGCCTGACAGATGGAGCGGACTGCTCCGGCTTTGTCATGAGAGTGTTTGAGCATTTCGGCATTTCCACAGGGCGAAGCTCCAGGGATCAGGCGGCCAAGGTGAGGGAGATTGCCGTCTCCGACGTGCAGCCGGGAGATCTGCTGTTTTACGCCAGCGGAGACACCATCAACCATGTGGCGATCTACATAGGCGGAGGCCAGATCATTCATGCCGGCAGCTCAAAAACAGGAATCTGCATCGCCAACGCCAATTACCGGACGCCTTACAAGGCTGGTACGTTTTTAAATTAAAAATACAGAATTTCTGGGCCGCCCAGCTGTCAGCGGGCGGCCTTTCTGCCGTTCATTTTCTTTTTAATATAAGGAAATAGAATAAAAGGTAAAAAACAGAACAAAAAATGACCGGTGCCTGGGGATGACGCTCCATCTGCAGGACATCGGTCTTTTTTACATAACAGGAAACTTCATTCCCGTTATAAAAAACGCTCCGCGGACAGCGGGCCGGCCTGCGGGGCAGGCCCCAAAAACCCGTCAGGGTTCCAGCCGGAATGATACGACCTGATCGGGAGTGCACTTCAGATACAGGCACAGTTTTCCCAGAGTCAGAACCGTGATATTATTTCCCTTTTTCAGACTGTCCAGAGTTTTATTGTCGATGACGCCGTCCTTCAACAGACGGTACTGAGAAATTCCCCTCTGCTCCATGGTATTCCACAGAGGAGAGTAATCAATGATAATTCTGCTCACCTGCCTCCCATCTCCTTGCACTGCTGATTTCAGTATAGACAGAATCGGCCCGATTCAATATTGTGGGCATTGCCACAACTCTGAATTCGGATAATGTCCGGGGATGACAGAATTTTTTTGATTTCCTGCCGCAGATATGTCGATTTCTTCCACAAAAAGAACATATTAGAGTATAATCTTAAGTATAGTCGTTCTTCTTTCTGCTTTCGGATGACTGAGATATTGACAGAAATTTCTGCTTTCGATATTGTGGTCAGAACCACAATGCCATATAATGACAATAGGAGGATGAAAAGATGATGAATAATAAGTTTGATGATTTGACAGAGCAGCAAAAAGAGAACATGGTGGAGTTTGCGGCAGTATCTGCTCACTGCAGCGAGGATGTGCTGAATGCCATCGACGGACAGGTTCCCATGACATACGAGCTGTTTTGCAGATGTATGGATGAGCTGGGGGAGATCAGCGCCATTTCTTCCATTACAAAGGTGATGGAGAGCTATCCGGACCTGACAGAGCGCTACAACAAAGAGGAAGGCTGGGGGCCGGAAAAGGCAGAGGAGGATTTCCAGGAAATTCTCAGACGGGTAAAGAAGGCCGAAGGAAAATGACAGGAGACAGCGCCTCCTGTTGACAGCAAAGCGTACAGACGGAAAAGCGGAAAGGAAATGCAGAATCAGCCCGGAAAGTTCCGGGCTGATTCCAGTTTCAATTTTTAAGAACGGACGGGGGGCAGAGGGACAACCCGGCAGCAGCGCCCGGAAAACGGTGCCAGATAAAAGACTGCCTGTCCGGAAGTGACAGGAATCTTCCGGCTGTCGGAAGATCCGCCGCCCCCATAAATATTCTGATCTGTGTCCAGAAGCGTCTCCAGAGATTTTGCCCCGTCAAGCCCGGTAAGCTGCACGGATTCCGGACGGGAGGAAAAATTAAACAGAAACAGCAGAGATTCTTTGGCGCAGAGGCGCTCAAAGGCGAAGACGCAGCCATTTTCCTGGCGGCAGTCCAGCCAGCGGAATCCATTTCTGGAAAAGTCTTCCAGATACAGGGCCGGGTGGCTGAGATAGAGCTGGTTCAGATCCTTCATAAAGCGGAGGAAGGAGCTGTGCTTCGGGTAGGAGAGCAGGTTCCAGTCCTGTTCCCGCTTCTCATCCCATTCCCGGAGCTGACCGAATTCATTTCCCATAAAGTTCAGTTTTTTTCCCGGATGTCCCATCATGTAGAGATAAAACGCACGTCCCTGAGGAAATTTGTCCTCGTAATCCCCGTACATTTTCTGAAGAACCGTAGCCTTTCCGTGGACCGACTCGTCGTGGGAGAGGGGAAGAAGATAGCGTTCCTGGAAAAAATAGTCCATGGAAAAGGTGAGAAATCCCCTGTGTTCCGGCCGGAGAGCCGGATCGGTGCGGAAGTAATTTAAGGTATCGTTCATCCAGCCCATGTCCCACTTGTAGTCAAAGCCCAGGCCGCCGCGGGAAACGGGAGCGGTGATTCCGGGAAAGGCAGTGGAGTCCTCCGCCGCCAGGATGATGCCCGGCAGCCGCTTTTTCAAGCCGGCGTTCATATTCTGAAGAAACTGGATGCCGGGCTGGCAGGTTCCCCGCTCCGGCTGTCCCTGCCAGTAGATCAGGTTGCTGATGGCGTCCATCCGCAGGCCGTCAAAATGGTACTCCGTCAGCCAGTAATAGGCGGAGGACTGGAGAAAACTGCGCACCTCTCCGCGGGAGTGCATGAAATTGCAGCTGCCCCACTGACTGAAGCCCACGTCTGAGCTGGGATATTCGTACAGGGCCGTTCCGTCATAGCGCCAGAGGGCGTAGTCGTCGGGGGCGAAATGAACGGGGACGAAGTCTAAGAGCACGCCGATCCCCGCCTGATGGCAGAGGTCCACAAATTCCTGCAGCTCCTCCGGCGTCCCGTAGCGGGAGGTGGGAGCAAAATAGCCGGTTTCCTGGTAGCCCCAGGAGGCGTCGGAAGGATACTCGGCCAAAGGCATGAGTTCCACGAAATTGTAGCCGCTTTCCTTCAGATAGGGGAGCAGGAGAGGAGCCAGCTCGGCGTAGGAATACCAGTCCGTCTCTTTTTCCCCTTTTTTCTTCCAGGAGCCGAAATGAAGCTCGTAGATGTTTAACGGCCGGTCAAAACCGGCGCTCCGGCTCCGCATCCACTTTGCGTCCTGGAAACAGTGGGAGAACGGGCGGCAGATGACGGAGGCTGTGTTGGGGCGAAGTTCAGAGGAAAAGCCGTAGGGGTCGCAGTGGTCCCGCACCGGGCCGTCTGCCGGATGGATCCGGTATTTGTAGCGCATTCCCTCCTTTGCCTCCGGGATCATAAGCTCCCAGAAATTGCCGTCGTATATTTTGCTCATCGGCTGTTCCTGCCAGGCGTTGAAATCGCCGATCACGCCCACAGAGGCGGCGTTGGGGGCGAAGGTACGGAACACCGTCCTGGCGGACTCGGCGGGGTGGGCCCCGAGAAAGCGGTAAGCCTCAAATTCCTGTCCTGTGTAGAATCCGTAAAAATCCATGAAAATCCCTCCAGTTAAAATAGACATCCGTTGGTTTTCCAACTATAATTGATTATAAACAGGAGGAAAAATTTGACCACCAACAGTTTCGGCCGGTGGTCGGAAAAACGACGAAATGAAAAAACTGTCGGGAGGAAAGGATGGACATCAGAATTGAAAAGACGAAGAGAAGCATTGTAAACGCGTTTTTGGAGCTGCGGGCCGGAAAGCCACTGGAAAAGATACGGGTGAAAGAGCTGTGCGAGAAGGCTCAGATCAACAAATCCACTTTTTACGCCCACTACCGTGACATTTTTGATCTGGCGGAGCAGCTGGAGGACGAGGTGGTGAGGGATTATCTGGACATTCCCCACCCGGATTACGTGATCACCGACGTGGCCGGGTTTGTCCGGGAGATGTTCCAGGCCAGAATGTCCTATGAGCCGCTGATCAATATTCTGTTTTCCGGCAGCAGAAGCGGCATCTTTGTGGAAAAGATCGCGGCGGGAATCAGGGAGATGGTGCTGGAGAAATATCCGGACCGGCGGGAGGACCCGGTTTTTCTGACCGTTCTCGCCTACCGCATTTACGGTGGCTACTACGCGTTCCAGGAAAACAGAAAGTACGGGGAGGATATGGTGATCGGAGTGATCGGAAAGATGGCGGAATCGCAGTCCGGGCAGAAGGCATCGGAGGAGTGGGCCCGCATGAGAGAAGAGAGGGAGCAGGGCCGGTGAGATGCGGGACAGAAACAGTACGTTCCAACGGCACGTTCCCTTCCGCCGCAGTGCGGTCCCCGCAAAGGGGATCCGCTTAACAAAAAAAGGAAAAGCATCTGCTTTTCCTTTTTTACTGCGGGAGATGGGACTTGAACCCACACGAGCATACACCCACAAGATCCTTAGTCTTGCCTGTCTGCCAATTCCAGCACTCCCGCACTTCGTGCAGAAGAAGAGACTTGAACTCTCACGGTATTGCTACCACACGGACCTGAACCGTGCGCGTCTGCCAATTCCGCCACTTCTGCATCTATTGAATTGTGCCAATTGCTTTATCAATTAGCACAATTATAATACTACAGGTTTTTCAATTAATCAAGTGTTTTTTGAAAAAAATTTAAAAAAATTTTGAAACCGGTTTTCCGGCCTGCCCTGGGGCAGGCCGGCAGCAAAAGAGAATCAGAGGATCAGCCGGCGGCATTCTCCATGGCATGTCCGGCGGCGCTGCAGTCCAGGATTGTCTGGATGAGTTTTTCCTTGTCCATGGCGTAGGGCGTGCACTTCCACTCGGTGACGGTGCTCCCTTTCTCGGCCAGAGCGGGAAGGTCCTCCCGGCGGAGGCCGATCTCTTCCATTGTAATGGGAAGGCCGATGCTCTTGTTGAACCGCATGATGCGGTCTCTCTCCTCGATCTGCCCGTCGTAGGTCAGCAGGCAGAGAACGCCGAAGGAGACGATGGCTCCGTGGCGGTGGTTCTGAACCACAGCGGGGATCACAGTGGAGCCATTGTAGATGCAGTGGGCAATGCTGCTGTTGTAGTAGTATTCGCCGCCGGTTCCGGTGGTCATGTTGGACACAAGCCCGGTGCTGATGATAATGTCCAGGGCGATCTCCTGCAGCTCGTAGGATGCCCGGCCGGCGCGGCAGTCCTCCATGGCCTGGGCTCCGTACTGAACCAGAGGCTCCGTGCAGCAGTGGCTGAGGGCCGCGCCCATGGCCGGAGTGTGGAACAGGCTGGCGTCCCGGGTGGCCAGCTGGACTTCATATCCTTTGGAGAGGGCGTCTCCGATTCCGGCCCAGAGCAGTTCCTCGGGAGCCTCCGCGATGATCTGGGTGTTGATAAAGCAGTGAAGGGGCGGCTGGCGGAGGTAGTAGTAGCCGATGAGGGAGTCGTCTTCCCGGTACATGACGGACAGGGAGGTGATTCCGGCGCAGTTGGAGGCGATGGTGGGGAAGGTAAACAGAGGTTTATTCTCCTGGTCGCAGTAGACTTTGCAGGTGTCCACCGCCCGGCCTCCGCCCACGGCAAAGACCATGTCTGCCTCCTGGACCGATTTCTCGGCACGGATGCGCTCAAGGTTCTCATAGGTGGCGTTTCCGCCGTACCACACAAAATCAGTGATCTCGATGGAAGTGCCCGCCACGCCGTCGAGGAGAGCCTGTCTGGCCTTCTCCATGGCAGTCTTTCCGCCGATCACCACCGCTTTGCGGCCGTAGGGTTTTACGACGTTCTCGATTTCCTTATAGCAGTCAGCGCCTACGCTGTAGCTGGGAAGAAATAATGAGTAGTTGGTTTTAAATGATGACATGTTTTCATTCCTCCTGACTTTGATCTCCTGCGGGCAGCGGGACGGGCAGACATAGCTGCAGAATCATCCGGCGGCTGCCGTGGGTGCCGGATCCCCTTTATTCTGCTGCGGTGGATCTGGCTTTAATAGAAACTGAGAACCTGAACAAACTGGCGGAGCCCGGCTCTTTGCGGCCGGTTTCTCCTTAAAGAGGAGAGCGATGTCTTTTATGCAGGATGATCCTGGAACTAAAAACGGCCCTCCGCCTCCTGGGATTTCCCAAAGAGACGGAAGACCAAAACATCTTTCGCGATACCACTCTTATTCATTTTCAAAATGAAAATGCACCTCACCGGATACGGGGCGTCCGCCCTTATATCCTGTCACTGTAACGGATGACTTCCGTATCCGCCTACCTGTCCGGTTCAGCGGATCCACTCCAAGGCCAGTTCAGATCCCATCAGACCGCTGCTTTCCACCGCCCAGCAGCTCTCTGTGCGCCGTCCGAAATCCTACTACTCCTTTTCGCAATGTTTGCCGGTTCAATTTTTTATGTTCCTCACTTTACTCCCATTTGGAGAAAATGTCAATATCCAAAATGTAAAAAATCTCCGCCCCGGTTTATCTTGACAAATGGACGGAATTGGCAATACAATAGTTGCACATACAATAATTGGAGGTGCAACAAATGCTGCTACGGATCTTTTCCTACATGGGAAAATACAAAAAGTTCGCATTCCTGGCGATCCTCTGCGTCACCGCAGAATCCGTGTTCGAGCTGCTGGTGCCCCTGCTCATGGCCGATCTGGTGGACGTGGGAGTGGCAAACGGCGACCGGGCCTACATTTACGTCAAGGGAATGCAGATGGTGCTCTGCGCCCTGGGAGCCCTGGTCCTGGGCGTGGGGAGCGCCCGATTTTCCGCCCTGGCCGGACAGGGACTGGGAGCCGGTCTAAGAGAGGCGCAGTATGAAAAACTGCAGCACTATTCTTTTTCCAACATTGACCACTTCCGGGTGTCTTCCCTGGTCACAAGGCTGACCAGCGACGTGACAAACATCCAGAACTCCGTCTCCACAGGACTCCGCCCCTTCTGCAGGGGCCCGGTGATGCTGTTTACCGCCACCGGCGTGGCCTTTACCTTAAACGGGGAGCTGGCCATGATCTTTCTGGTTTCCCTGCCGGTGCTGGCGGTGCTGCTGTTTCTCATCATCAGCCATGTGCGGCCTCTGTATACGAGAATGCAGGCAGCCATCGACACGGTGAACCGGATCATCCAGGAAAACCTGACGGCGATCCGGGTGGTGAAGGCCTATGTGCGGGGAGACTATGAGGTGGAAAAGTTCGGCGAGGGCAACGCCGCTCTGCGCCGCCAGGCAGAGACTTCTTTCCGTCTGGCAGCCCTCAATATGCCCGCCATGCAGTTTGTGCTCTACAGCACCATCCTGGGGCTTCTGTGGTTCGGCGGCAACCTGATCCGCAGCGGACGGATGCAGGTGGGAGAGCTCACCGGATTTTTAAGCTACGTCATGCAGATCTTAAACTCCCTGATGATGATCTCCAACGTGTTCCTCATGATGACCCGTTCCATGGCGTCGGCGTCCAGAATCCTGGAGGTGATCGACGAAAAAGTGGACATCACGGACGAGGATGCCAGAGACATTCAGGTGGAGCACGGCTCCGTCACCTTCGACCACGTCTGGTTCAAATACAAGGCGGACGCGAAGGAGTACGTCCTCTCCGACGTGAGCTTTGACATCGCCGCCGGCGAGACGGTGGGCATCATCGGCCAGACCGGCTCCGCCAAATCCACTCTGATTCAGCTGATCCCCAGGCTTTACGACGTGACAAAGGGAGAGGTGAGGGTGGACGGGATTCCCGTGCGGGAGTATCCCATGGCCCATCTGCGGGACGCCATCGCCGTGGTGCTTCAGAAGAACACCCTGTTTTCCGGAACGCTCCTGGACAATCTGAAGTGGGGCAAGGAGGACGCCACCATGGAAGAGGTGGAGGAAGCCTGCCGCATCGCCTGCGTGGATGAGTTCATCGACCGTCTGGCGGACGGCTATCAGACAGAGATGGGCCAGGGAGGCGTCAATGTCTCCGGCGGCCAGAAGCAGAGGCTCTGCATTGCCAGGGCGATTCTAAAAAAACCGAAGGTGCTGATCCTGGACGATTCCACCAGCGCGGTGGACACGGCCACAGAGGGAAAGATCCGTCAGGGACTGAAGGAAAAGCTGCCGGATATGACAAAAATTATCATCGCCCAGAGGATTTCTTCCGTCCGCCACGCGGACCGCATCATCCTGTTGGACGACGGCCGGGTGAGCGACATCGGCACCCACGAGGAGCTTTTGGGCCGCAGCCGTATTTATCAGGAAATCTATGAATCTCAGAAGGAAGGAGCGGATTT
Organism: Candidatus Lachnoclostridium pullistercoris; assembly: GCA_019119775.1. GTDB lineage: Bacteria > Bacillota > Clostridia > Lachnospirales > Lachnospiraceae > Lachnoclostridium_A > Lachnoclostridium_A pullistercoris. Next base: position 18,188 of record DWWL01000013.1, read on the forward strand.
ATAATGGCAGGGCCGAGATATGTGGGGTATAAACGCCCGAAAAACACGAAAAAGACAATACTTCATCTGCTCCGATACCTGGGGCGGCACAAATGGATGTTCGCCCTGGTGGCGCTTCTGGTGTTTATCAGCACCGGGGCCAACCTGATGGGAACTTATCTGTTAAAGCCTCTGATCAACCGCTATATTGTGCCGGGAGATCTGAACGGGCTTTTTACGGCCATCGCCGCCATGGGAGTCATGTACTTCTGCGGAGCCATGGCCACCCTGGGCTACAACCAGGTGATGGTGCACACCTCCCAGCAGGTGATTCAGGAGATCCGCCAGGACCTGTTCGAGCATGTGCAGACGCTGCCCTTAAAATACTTTGACGCCCACACCCACGGCGAGCTGATGAGCCGTTTCACCAATGACGTGGACACCGTGCAGGAGGCCATGAACAGCAGTTTCGCCATGATCATTCAGAGCTTTATGATGCTGTTCGGAACGATAGTCATGATGATGGTGCTGAGCATCCGCCTTTCCATGATCGTGGTGATCTTTCTGGTGATCATGTTCATCTGCATCAAGGTCAACGGCAGCCACAGCCGGAAATATTTTATCCGTCAGCAGCAGGAGATCGGAAAGATCAACGGTTTTGTGGAGGAGATGATGGCTGGACAGAAGGTGGAAAAAGTGTTCAACCACGAGCACAAAGACTATGAAAAGTTCTGCGAGCTGAGTGAGAAGCTGCGGAAAGAGGGGACCAACGCCCTCACGTTCTCTGGCATGATGGTTCCCACCAACGTCAGCCTTTCCTTTGTCAACTACGCTGTGTCCGCCTGCGCCGGCGGCCTGTTCACCCTGTCCGGCCTGCTGGATATCGGAAGCCTGTCGGCCTACTTAGTCTATGTGCGCCAGAGCGCCATGCCTTTAAACCAGTTCACCCAGCAGGTGAATTTCCTCCTGGCGGCTCTCTCCGGAGCGGAGCGGATCTTTGAGATGATGGAGGAAGAGCCGGAGATCGACGAGGGAACGGTGACTCTGTGCAACGCGGAGGAAAAAGACGGCCAGTGGCAGGAGACGGAAAAAGAAACTGGCTCCTACGCCTGGAAAGTTCCGGAAAAAGACGGGGAGAAGCTGGTGCCCCTTTTAGGAGACGTGCGCTTCCACGACGTGGTCTTCGGCTATGTGCCGGGCAAGACGGTGTTAAACGGCATTTCCCTGTACGCGAAGCCGGGGCAGAAGATCGCCTTTGTGGGATCCACGGGAGCGGGAAAGACGACCATTGTCAACCTGATCAACCGCTTTTACGAGATCCAGTCCGGCTCCATCACCTATGACGGCATCGACGTGAAGGACATCAGGAAGGATGATCTGAGGCGGTCGCTGTCCATGGTGATCCAGGACACCCACCTGTTTACCGGCACCATCGCCGACAACATCCGCTACGGCAGGCTGAACGCGACGGACGAGGAGGTTCGGGAGGCTGCCAGAATCGCCAACGCGGACTCCTTTATCCGGAGGCTGCCCGACGGCTACGACACCATGCTGTACGGGGACGGCAGCAACCTGTCCCAGGGACAGAGGCAGCTGCTTGCCATTGCCAGAGCCGCAGTCACCAGGCCGCCGGTACTGATTCTGGACGAGGCTACCAGCTCCATCGATACCAGGACGGAGCGGCTCATTGAAAAGGGAATGGACGCCATCATGGAAAACAGAACGGTGTTCGTCATCGCCCACCGCCTTTCCACCGTGCGCAATTCCAAGGCGATCATGGTTCTGGAAAAAGGCGAGATCATCGAGAGAGGCAGCCACGAAGAGCTGCTGGAGCAGAAAGGGCGGTACTATCAGCTCTACACCGGCCAGTTTGAATTGGAGTGATCAGATATGGAAAGTGAAAAAATCCGCGGTCTTTTAAGGGATCTGGAGATGGCGAGAAAGAAGATCCTGCGGCCTCAGTTTCTGGAGCTGGGGCTGACGGTGGGCCAGGGGCAGCCCAGCATACTGGCCAACCTTCTGCGGCACGGTCCCCAGACTCAGAAAAAGCTCTCAGACCGCTGCCACATGGATGTCACCACCATGTCCAGGACGCTGGACCGAATGGAGGCGGCGGGATTTGTGGCCCGGGACGACAACCCGGACTGCCGCCGCTCCTACCTGATCCGGCTGACACCCCTGGGGGAGGAGAAGGCCCGCCGGGTGCAGGAGATCTTTGCCGGCTATGACAGCCGGCTGATGGGAAGCATTACAGAAGAAGAGGCCGTCACGCTCTGCAGGATCCTGCAGAAGCTGGCTGACGGCCTCTCCGGAGAATAAGGAGAAATGACGAACGGGACGTTTCCGCAGCCGGCAGGAGCCGGAGTCAGGAAACGTCCTTTCTCTTTTCCGCCACATCTTCCTTAAACGCGTTCCACTCGCTCTCATGCTCCACAAAATAGAGGGGGCACAGTTTTCCGGTCACGTCGTAGTGGCGCAGAAGAGAGCGCTCATTTAAATCCAGCTGGTTCTCCAGCCAGGCGCACAGCCGCACCAGGGATGAGTAGGTGGCGTCGGTGAATTTTCCGCTGGAATCAGGATGACAGCACTCAATGCTCACCGTGTCCCCGTTCCGGTCGTTGGAGGCGTAGGAGATCTCCGACAGGGGGATGCACTGGATGATTTCTCCCTCCAGTCCGATGATGAAATGGCTGCTGACAGAGGTGGCGGACTCCCCGTTCTGTTCTGCCAGACTGTTGAAATAATTCCGGTTCTGCTGGGCGGTGGTCCCCGGGTTGGCGGTGTAGTGCACCACGATGCCGTTGATGGTTTCTAAGGGCGTGCCGGGGCGGGAGTAGGGATTGATGTCCAGAAGCTGGACGTCCACCCAGTCCGGCATGACAATGGAAGCCGGATCCACCGGCTCCCTGAAAAAGACAGCCCGGACCAGACTTACAATTCCCCATATGAAAAGAAGCAGCAGGAGGACCATGACGGATATGAGCATGGCCCTTCTTCTTTTCAGCCGCCGGCGCCGGGCTCTCCGGCGCTTCTGATAATTTCGTTCTTCCCGGGACAGATCGACCATAAGCAGGCACTCCTTTGCAGTATTTCAGAAATTCGTTGGTTTTCGCTGACTGTATTATAATGGAAATGGAAGGAGAAGGCAATGAAACGGTGCGATTTTGACGAAATTTGACGAAAGGTTTTTCATTTCCCCGGGAAAATGCCGGTGCGCCGTCCGGGGGAGATTTTCCGGAAACGTGTAAAGAGGAGAAACGTTCCTCCGGCAGCGAAAGAGATTGAAATAAAGCGCCTCCCTGTGATATGATAAAAATAATGTTAAAAAAATGTAAAAAATACGGCCGTTGCCGGGCAGTATGTGGTTTCCGGCTGTAAAAGTACACAATGAGATCATGAGATCGAAGGAGGACCTTATGTCTATCAGCGATGTTTCCAGTCTATTTACCTTTGCCGGCGGCCTTGGCATGTTCCTTTACGGCATGAACATCATGGCGGACGGAATGCAGAAGACGGCCGGAGGAAAGATGAAGCAGTTTTTGGGGATGCTCACCAACAACCGGGTGATGGGAGTGATCCTGGGGGCCCTGATCACCGCCATCATCCAGAGCAGCGGCGCCACCACCGTGATGGTGGTGGGCTTTGTGAGCGCCGGAATCATGAGTCTTTCCCAGGCGGTAGGCGTGATCATGGGCGCCAACATCGGAACCACCATCACGGCATGGATTGTGTCCATGAGCCAGCTGGGAGAGGCGTTTGAGGCCATGAAGCCGGAGTTTTACGCTCCCCTTCTCATCGGCATAGGAGCCCTTCTCATCGTGTTTGCCAAGAGACCGGGCAGAAAGCAGGCGGGAGAGATCCTGGTGGGCTTAGGCCTGCTGTTTGTGGGCCTGGACTTTATGTCCTCGTCCATTGCCCCCTACACAGACTCCCCGATTTTTGCCAGAGCATTTGCCCTTCTGGGCGGAAACCCGATTCTCGGCATGATCATCGGCCTGGTGGTGACGGCTCTGCTTCAGAGCTCGTCAGCTTCGGTGGGAATCCTGCAGACTTTGGCCTTAAACGGGATCGTCACCACCAACGCGGCGATCTACATCACCCTGGGACAGAACATCGGCTCCTGCGTCACCGCCCTGATCTCCAGCATCGGAGGCAGCAGAACGGCAAAGCGGGCGGCCTGCATCCACTTGAGCTTCAATGTGATCGGGTCCCTGCTCTTCGGAGCGGCGGGACTGGTGATCTTCACCATTTTCCCGGATTTTGCCGCAAGCCCCATAAACGCCGTGGAGATCTCCATGTTCCACACGGTGTTCAACCTGACAAATACCGTGATCCTCTTCCCCTTTGCGGAGCAGTTAGTGAAGTTGTCCGGCCGCATGGTGCCTGAGAAGGCGGAGGAGAGCGGTGAGGAGGATGAGGAGACAAAGACCCTGCGCCATCTGGATGAGAGAATCTTCGAGTCTCCGGCTTTCGCCCTGGAGACGGCGTCCTCCGAGGTCGTCCACATGGGAGAAGTGACTCTGAACAATCTGGAGAGGGCCATACAGGTGTTAAAGGACAGGGACACTAGGGACATTGAGGTGATCATGGAGACGGAAAAGACCATCGACCACATGGAAAAAATGCTGACGGAGTATCTGATCAAGGTGGACAACCTCTCCTTAAACGAGCACCAGAAGCTGGTGGTGGCCAATCTTTTCTACAGCGTCAGCGATATTGAGCGGGTGGGAGACCACTGCGAAAACCTGGCGGAGCTTGCTGAAGATATGAAGGCGAAGGAGATTTCCTTCACCGGCGAGGCGCTGGAGGAGCTGAAAAACATGAGCACGGTGGTGCTGAACTCCTTCCGCAGCGCGGTGGAGGCCAGGAGAAGCGGCAGCATGGACGCGGTGCGCAGAGTCAGCCAGCTGGAGGACGAGGCCGACAGCCTGGAGGAGGAGCTGAGGGAGCGCCATATTGAGCGCCTTTCCGCCGGAGAATGCAGCACTTCCGCGGGAATTGTGTTTCTGGATATCCTGACAAATCTGGAGCGGGTTTCCGACCACGCCTACAATCTGGCCGGCTATGTGAAGGACGAGCTGTAGAAATTTCAAAAAACTACTTTACATTTTGTTTTAAATTGGATACAATGATTGGTGACTGATGGTTATTTAACAATCATATTATTTATTCTTAGGAGGAATACAATTAT
>DWWL01000002.1 GCA_019119775.1 Candidatus Lachnoclostridium pullistercoris
AAAGCTCAGTCATCCTCCACCGCCTCCTCGATCATTTTCCGGATCTCATCCGCCTCCCTGCGGGTCAGTTTCCGGTCCTTTAAAAACGCGTTGAGAAAAGCCGGAAGAGAACCGCCGAAGCTTTTGTCCACCAGAGCCTCACTCTCAAATCTCTGCACCTCTTCCCGCTGCACCACCGCCGTCACCACCGCGTCCTGATTTTTCACAAATCCCCGTCCCGCCAGCTTCTTGAGCACAGTGTAGCTGGTGGATTTCTTCCATCCCAGCTCATAGGCCGCCAGTCTGGCAAGATCCGTGGAGCGCACCGGCTGCGCCTCCCACACCAATTCCATAAAACGATATTCACTCTCATACAGCTTCAGCTCATCCATACCGCTCCTCCTGTTCCCGCAAAAAAGCAAAAGGTCTACTGCGCTAGACCTGCCGTTACAGCAAGTCTATCACAGTAGACCACTTTTTGCAACTCTCTTATTCTTACAAATTTCTGTCAGTGCCTATTTCCGGCTCCCGGCGTTCTTTGCGGCAGCGGCCAGGCGAAACGGCAGCTCCGCCAAAGCCTGAAATGCCTTGTACACCGGCCGCGATGCCAGAATCACCGCCAGCAGCCCGCAGCCGCCCATCAGCAAAAGCACCTGGACCTTGGAGTGGACATTGAAAAAACGGTACAGGTCAAAATACTGACAGAGATCCCGGATCAGACGGTGGAGCACATACACCGGCAGCGTCCGCTGTCCCAGAACAGTGAGAACAGGCAGCCGTTTCCGGGGCAGAAACGCGATCAGCCCGAAGGAAAGCGCCCCCGCCATCAGGTAGCAGATCAGGCGGATCAGCCAGCATACCGGATAAAGCTCCGGAGCAAACCGGTCATACATGGCGCCGTAAACTGCCAGGCGGTAAGGTTCCAGATAATCATAGGTTCCCAGAAAGACTACAGCCCCTGAAACAGCCCCCGCTCCCATCGCGGCCCACCGCCGCCAGCCGGAGCAAAGGTTATTCAGATTATCCGCCGTAAAAAAATATCCCAGGTAAAAAAACGGCGCAAACGCCAGCACCCGGTCCGCCGCCAGAAAATCTCCCAGGTTCCCAGCATAGCCTCCCGCCAGTCCTATGGCCAGGACTGCCGCCAGAGAAACCCATTTTTTCAGATGGAAAAATACGGGGATCAGCAGATACCACAGGATCAGCGCCAGCAGATACCAGGGGGCCCCGCTCTCATGGAAGAAATCGATCTTCCAGCCGATCGATCCCTCCAAAAGCCCTTCTGTGATATGGACTCCCACTTCAAATAAAATGTAGAGCCATATCAGCCTTGCCAGCTTGTCAAAGCGGAACTTTCCGTCCCGGTAGACTCCCTTTGCCAGATAGCCGGAGATAAAAATAAAGCACGGCATGTGAAAAGTGTAAATCAGGTACAGGCTGTTAGTGGTAAAGCGGGTGCTTGCCACCGGCAGCAGAAAATGGCCGATCACCACCAGAATGATCAGCACTCCTTTTGCGTTGTCAATGCGGCTGTCTCTTTTTCCCATTAATTCTCTTCTCCTGGAGCATATTCGGCCGCGGACAGTCGTCCTCCGGCCGCAGGGATCTTCCGCATCCCTGCAAAGCAAAAGAAAGCGCCGCTGCCGGGGAAACTTCCCCGCGGCCGCAGCGCCCCTTTCGTGTCATCGGCAGGTTTTCATCGTTTTCCTGCCTGTTTTTCTCACATCAGCTTGTCTACCATAGCCATCACAGCATCTCCCAGCTCGCCGGACTTCTTCTGTCCGTCCTCTAAGGAGGTGCCCTTTACGCCGTAGTAGAACTTGATCTTCGGCTCCGTGCCGGACGGTCTCACGCATACCCATGCGCCGCCTTCCATATCATAGTAGAGCACGTTGGAGGAAGGAAGTCCAGTGGGCTTCACCTCTCCGGTAGCCATATCCTTGATGGTATCCAGCTTGTAGTCTCTTGCAGAAACCACTTTGTAGCCGCCGATCTCCTCCGGCGTATTATTTCTCAGATAGTCCATGATCGCCTGGATCTTTGCCAGACCCTCGATGCCGGAAAGTCCGATGGATTTCACGGAATCGATGCAGTAGCCGTATTTCTCATACATCTCTATCATGGCATCCCACAGAGTCATGTTCTTTGTCTTATAGTAAGCCGCTGCCTCACAGAGAGCAACTGTGGCGGAAACCGCATCCTTGTCTCTCGCGTAGGTTCCGATCAGGCAGCCGTAGCTCTCTTCCATGCCGAAGAGGTAGGTTCCTTTTCCGGTGCGCTCATTTTTCAGAATCTGCTGGCCGATCCACTTAAATCCGGTCAGCACCTCCACCAGCTCCACGCCGTAGGCTTTTGCCACCTCGTCGATCAGATTGGTGGAAACGATGGATTTTACCACCTGGCCGTCGGCCGGGATCAGATTTCTGGCCTTCTTCTGGCTGAGCACGTACTCGCACAGCAGAGAGCCTGACATATTTCCTGTCAGCGGGATGTACTCGCCGGACTTTGTATCCTTTACATAAACGCCGAGACGGTCCGCATCCGGGTCAGTGGCCAGCACCAGGTCGGCATCCTGCTCCTTCGCCAGTTTTAAGCCCAGTTCAAAGGCTTCTTTGGACTCGGGGTTGGGGTAGCTCACGGTGGGGAAGTCTCCATCAGGAAGCTCCTGCTCCGGAACTACGGTCACATGGGTAAATCCAATCTCCTTCAGCGCTCTTCTCACCGGGATATTTCCTGTGCCGTGGAGGGGGGTGTAAACGATCTTGATGCTGTCCTGCATCTTGTCGATTGCATCCTGGTTCACCACCTGGGCTTTGACCTGAGCGATGTATTTGTCATCAATGTCAGCTCCGATGATCTGATATTTTCCGGCCTTTACAGCCTCCTCCACTGTGGTCGTCTTCACTGTGGACAGATCCTCGATCGCCAGAACTTCTTCTGTAACGCCCTTGTCATGAGGCGGCGTAAACTGAGCGCCGTCCTCCCAGTATACTTTGTATCCGTTGTACTCCGGCGGGTTGTGGCTGGCCGTGATGTTGATGCCGGCGATACAACCCAGCTCCCTGACTGCGAAGGACAGTTCCGGGGTAGGACGGAGAGATTCAAATTTATAAGCCTTGATGCCGTTGGCAGCCAGCGTAAGAGCTGCCTCCTCCGCGAATTCCGGAGACATATGGCGGGAGTCGAAAGCGATGGCTACGCCCTTGTCCGCTCCTCCCTGTTTGATGATATAGTTGGCAAGTCCCTGGGTTGCCCGGCGCACAACGTAAATGTTCATGCGGTTGATTCCGGCTCCGATGATGCCTCTCAATCCGGCAGTGCCGAATTCCAGATCCATATAGAAACGTTCCTTGATCTCATTTTCATTTCCGGCGATGGCACGGAGCTCTTCTTTTGTCTTCTCATCAAAATACGGATTGCTCAGCCATTCTTCATAAATTTTCATGTAATCTTTCATAGATGCTGTCTCCTCCTGAATTCCGCGGGATTCGCGGCATATTTGACATCAGCTGGGATGAGCCGGTGCTGGGCGCGGGCGGTAAGGGTGAAGGCCCGGGGCGCTGGATGACTCGCCTTCGGCCGAAAGCCTGGGCGAGAGGGGCGCCGTGCTGGGCACGCTGGGGAGCTTTGCTCCCCAGAGCTCACGGGCTTCGCCCTATGCCGGAAAGCGAAGACAGCCCCGCTTTTGTGCGAGCACAACGCGTGGCTGTCTTCGCTTTCCGGCGCACGGCTCATTGCTGACGTGGATATTATACAACATTCTGCACAAAAAAGGAAGTATCATCCGCGCAGCATCCGTAAAAATTTCCATCTGTTTTCTTCCTGTTCTTCCAGTTTTTTCAGCTTTTCGACATTTCTCTCCGGAATCCAGGCTTTGTTGGCGTTGTAGTAAAAGTTGATCTGTTTCCAGTATTTTTCCGGGTATAAAAAGAGATAGTACAGGCATTCCCGCTCCTGGGCGGAAAGGCGTCTGGTCTTTTCGTAGATGTCCAGGACGGACAGGCCCAGAGCGCTGTTCCAGTCGTGTTTTTCCATAACTTTCCGCAGGAAGTGATAGAGATCTGTGACCTGGACGCCAAAGTGCATGCGGTTGAACTCTATGACGGCCATGTCCCGGCCGGTCATGAGCAGGTGATGCTGGTCCAGATCGCCGTGGCATAAAAAAAGGCCCTGGCCGTCGCAGCCGGCAAAAAGCTGTTCCATCCCGGCTGCCGCCTCCAGGGCCTGCTCGTAAAATTTCTGAAAGCCGGCGATCACCTGGAGCTCAAACGCCGTTTTTTTCCGCTTGCCACGGACAAAGTTTCTGGCCCGCTGCAGCTCCTGGTTGTGGCGGCGCATCTCTCCGGCCAGAGATTCCCCCAGGATGGAGCCCATGCTCCACTCCTCCCGAAAGGGGAGCCCGCGCAGGATCTGATGAAGGGAGGCGATCTTCGATGACGCCTGGAGCACTTCTCTGGTGTCCTTTAAGCTGCACTCCCGGTCGGAAAACCAGTTTTTCACTATATATCGGGTCCCGTCGTCCGCCAGGGACAAAAGCCCGTCCTCCCGGTTGCGCACGCAGCGGTCCGCTGACAGACCGCCTGTCTCCATGGCAAACCCCAGGACCTCGTCCTCAAACTCCAGCCGCCGGACCGTTCCCCGGTATTCTTTTACCAGCTTAAGTCCCCGGTCCGTCTCACAGATCCAGGCCCCTCTTCCTTTTCTGGCCGACAACAGCTCCAGATCGTACTGCTGCAGAATTTCTATATATTTCTCATTCACGGCTGCCCCTCCACATTCCTTTCGTTTCGTGCGGGCAGGACTCTCCTGTCCGGCTACTTCTAGGGTATGTGGTCCGCCTCTTTTTTAGAATCGCAGCAGATATTCTTTTGTGTTGTGCTCCGGGTGGCGGAGCACCTCCTCAAACATCTCTCCCAGGCGGAGCCCGATCTCCCGTCCCGGCTTCATCCCGGCGGCGATCAGGTCATTTCCCGTCACCGCCAGAGTCTTTAAGGAAATGCAGTCCCCGTCCCGGCGGATCTCCTCCGTCATAGCGGAAAGCTCTTCCCACTTCTTTCGGCTGTCTGTCCCGGCCGCCAGGCGGAATCCCAGCAAACAGTCAAACATTTCCCCGCTCATGCGGCTCATGGCACAGCGCAGCTGGTATTTGTCCGCCTCGAGCGGACATTTCCAGTACGCTGCCAGCAGGCGGACCCTGGAAATGGTATCGTTGTCTGCCTTGAGTTCTTTTAAGATCCTCTCCCCTTCTTTTTCGTCCAGATCCCGCAGAAATGCGGCCCAGCGGACGTATTTTTCCGGCGCAAATTCCGCTGACAGCCAGTTGGCCGCATGTTCTCTCCCCGGATCCCCGGCGTCTGCGAAATGGGCGCTGACAAAGGGGGCGATGCCGGCGGCAAACACCAGGCTCATCCGCTCAGGATGGGGGGATTTTAACAGCTTTGTCAGCTCCACCTGGATCCGCTCCTTGCTCACATGAACCAGATTGGGGGCGATCTGCCTCACCGCCTCCAGCGTCTGTTCCTCGATCTCAAACCCCAGCTGGGCGGAAAAGCGGATGGCCCTCAAAATTCTCAGAGCGTCCTCCGTAAACCGCTCCTGGGCCTTCCCCACGCAGCGGATCACCCCCCGCTTTAAATCCTCCATTCCGCCGAATTCATCCACGATCCCCGTCTTTTTGCTGTAAGCCATGGCGTTGATGGTGAAATCCCTCCGCTTCAGATCTTCCGTCAGACTGGCGGTAAACTCCACGTTCTTTGGGTGGCGCCCATCCTCATACTCCCCGTCGATCCGGTACGTCGTCACCTCGTAGCCCCTGTGGTTTTCCAGCACTGTCACCGTTCCGTGCTGAATCCCCGTGTCCACGGTCCTGCGGAACAGCTTTTTGACCTGCTCCGGGCGGGCGGAAGTGGTGATGTCCCAGTCCTCCGGCTCCCGGCCTAAGAGCGTGTCCCGCACGCAGCCGCCCACCGCGTAGGCTTCAAATCCTCCTGCCTCCAGCGTATCTATGATCTTTTCCACTGCCTGGGGAATTTCCATATTCTGTGTTCCTCCTCACGTTTTTCTGCTGCCCATCATACCATTTTTTCCGCTGTTTGCCAAATAAAACCGCTGCCAAAGGCTGATCTCCGGCCATTTTTTCATAAACAGCTCCGTCTCCCGCAGCACCAATGCAAAAGAGGAACCTCCTCATCCGGCAGGAATGAAGCGGTTCCTCTTTCTTCTGTTTATCTGTACAGAGATCTGAAAAACTTCTGCGTTTATTAATACGCCCGGCCCCAGTATACCATCTTTTTTGCCGGCTTTCCGCAGCAGATGCACTTGTCGGAAAGCTGCTCCTGCTTAAAGGGCATGCAGCGGGAGGTTGCTCCCGTCAGCTCTTTGATCTTGTCCTCGCACTCCTGGCAGCCGCACCACATAGCCTTCACAAAGCCCGGCTTCTCATTGATCGTCTTCTCAAACTCCTCAAAGGTGGTCGCCGTGTAGGTGTGGGCGTCGCGATGTGCCTTCGCCTTCTCAAACAGATGGTGCTGGATCTCGTCCAGCAGCTCTTTTACTTTCACGTCAATCTCGTCAAGAGCCACAACGGTCTTCTCGTGGGTGTCTCTGCGCACCAGCACTGCCTGGCCGTTTTCAATGTCTCTCGGACCGATCTCCACGCGGACCGGAATTCCTCTCATCTCGGACTCGCTGAACTTCCAGCCCGGGCTCTTGTCAGAATCATCCACTTTCACGCGGAAATTGGACAGAGTCTCTTTTAACTCAAACGCCTTGTCCAGAACGCCCGGCTTCTGCTGCTGAACGGGAACGATCACCACCTGCACAGGAGCGATGGCCGGCGGAAGAACCAGACCGTTGTTGTCGCCGTGAACCATGATGATGGCTCCGATCAGACGGGTGGTCATGCCCCAGGACGTCTGATGCACATATTTTAACTTGTTGTCCTTATCGGAATACTGGATGCCGAAGGCCTTCGCGAAGCCATCGCCGAAGTTGTGGCTGGTTCCGGACTGAAGAGCCTTGCCGTCGTGCATCAGCGCCTCGATGGTGTAGGTAGCCTCTGCTCCCGCAAATTTCTCCTTGTCTGTCTTCCGGCCCCGGATCACCGGCATCGCCAGCACTTCCTCGCAGAAATCCGCGTACAGATTCAGCATCTGGATCGTTCTCTCCTCTGCCTCCTCCGCGGTGGCGTGAGCGGTGTGTCCTTCCTGCCATAAAAACTCTCTGGAGCGGAGGAACGGTCTGGTGGTCTTCTCCCAGCGGACTACAGAGCACCACTGATTGTAGAGCTTCGGCAGATCCCGGTAAGAATGAATGTCTCTGGCATAAAAATCGCAGAACAGTGTCTCAGAGGTGGGGCGCACGCACAGACGCTCCTGAAGAGGCTCCAGACCGCCGTGGGTAACCCAGGCAACCTCCGGCGCAAATCCCTCCACATGGTCCTTCTCCTTCTCAAGAAGGCTCTCCGGGATAAACAGGGGCATATACACATTCTGCACGCCTGTCTCCTTAAAACGTCTGTCCAGCTCCTTCTGGATGTTCTCCCAGATGGCGTAGCCGTCCGGCTTGATCACCATGCAGCCCTTTACGCTGGAATAATCGATCAGCTCTGCCTTTTTCACCACATCCGTATACCACTGGGCGAAATCCACGTCCATGGATGTGATGGCTTCTACTAATTTCTTGTCATTTGCCATGATTGTTCTCCTTCTTAAGTTTCTTCTTTTCCTCCGGCGCAGGCGGCCCGCGAAAGCGACATTTTCCTTTCCGCCGCAGTGCGATCTCCGCGGAGCGTTTTTATATAACAGGGAACGAAGTTTCCTGTTATACAAAAAGCGCCCCGTCCCCTCTGAAAAAGGGACCGAGACGCTCGGCGGTACCACCCAATTTAGCAGATCCGGACAGCTTTTTTCGCTGCAGGTTCCGCTCTCCTCATGACCGTTAACGCCGGTGTACGCCGCATTCCTCATACGGGGCTCCGGGGCCGGTTCGGAATTCAGGGACATAGCCGCTTTCCACCTCCCGCGGCCTCTCTGTCATGTATGAAAACCTACTATTCCTCTTCCTCGCCTTTGGCTTATTGTAGGTTGATTCTACGCCATTTTCCGGAAAATGTCAACCGCCAACCCGCGAAAAAACAGGCCGTCCCGTCATACCGCCCTTATTTCACCCATAGAATGGTATTAAACACCCGTCCCGTGGAGATCTGTCTATGAAACTGAAACACCGTCTCTCCGAAAACGCCCTCTTCTGGATGGCGATCGTCTTTCTCGCCATCGGAGCTTCCGTCACCTTTTACAAACAGGGCTCTCTCGCCCTCACCGCCGGCTCCATGGATATTTTCCGTGCCTCCGGCACTGCCAACCATCTCGCCGGCAAGCGCCAGCTCCCCATCTACTGCGTCCAGACCGACAAGCCCCAGGTAGCTCTGTCCTTTGACGCCGCCTGGGGAAATGAGGACACCGCCCAGATCATGGATATTCTGGCCAGGCACAACGTCAAAGTCACATTTTTTATGACGGGAGGCTGGGCGGAAAGTTTTCCTGAGGATGTAAAACTGATCGCCTCCCAGGGACACGACCTGGGAAATCACAGCGAAAACCACAAAAACATGAGCCAGCTCTCCGACGAGGAGATCCGCTCTGAGCTTCAGAAGGTCCACGACAAGGTGAAAGCGCTCACCGGCCAGGACATGACCCTTTTCCGGCCGCCCTACGGGGATTACGACGACCAGGTTGTCACCGTCTCCAGGGACATGGGCTACTATCCCATCCAGTGGGATGTGGATTCTCTGGACTGGAAAGACTACGGCACCGAATCCATCATAAACACGGTCTTAAATCACAAACATCTGGGAAACGGCAGCATCATCCTGATGCACAACGGCGCCAAATACACGCCGGCCGCCCTGGACGCCGTCATCACTGGCCTTAAGGACGCCGGCTACGAGCTGGTTCCCATCTCCCAGCTGATCTACCGGGACAACTATCACATTGACCACGAGGGACGCCAGATCTCTGACAGCCTGCCTGACGCCTGATCAGACGAAAACCGGAGCGCAGCCGCCGTTTTCAGTCATTTTTCTTCTTTTTTCGCTCCCGCAGCCAATACAATGCTGCCCCAATCAGCAGCAGCAGAAGTCCCAGGGACAGGATCACTGCCGCCGCCCGGAAAAGAAGAGACACAAAGCCGGATCCCGGGCGGGCAGTCTCCTCCCCGTTTTCCTCTCCCACGGCCGTTCCCTTCTTTTCCCTTTTCTCATCCCCGCCATTCTCTCCGGCGCTCCGGTAGACCACCTGCTCGTCCCAGAGCCGGCGTTTTCCCGTCGCCAGGGCGTTTCGGCACAAAATTCCGGCCTCATTCCGGTAGCTTTCTCCATTCCACTCCACCTGCTCCACCACGTAGTCTGACGGGTCCGCCCCGATGGCGGAAAGGAGCAGTTCTCCCCGGTCTTCAAAAAACGGCGTTTCTCCGCCGGCAGCCAGTTTTTCCCCTTCCAGCAGGTAAAAATCCGCCCCGTAATCTTCAAAAATCACGGTAAAAGCGAAGTCATCCTCCCACCGTTCCCGGCTCCTCTGCCGTTCTTTCAGCTCATACGGTCCGCCGTTCTCATCTTCGTCCAGCACTTCCGGGATCCGGGTGATCCCTTCCACATCCCGATAAACCACTGTTTTTTCATTTTCTGCCGGCTCTTCTCTCTCCTGCCTGATTTCAGGCACGGAAATCCCATGGCCTTCCGGCTGATGCCATGCTCCCTGTGCATCGGCCGCCCCGGTCAGGGCCGCGCAAATTCCGAATATCCACAGCCATCGCTTCAATTTTCATTCCCCTCTCCTCTAAAAAAGAGGCGGCTGCCGCTCCGGTCTTATTCTGTTTTTCTTTTTGGAAAATCCCGTCCGAACGGACGGTCTGATGAAACCTCAGACAGGCTGTCTTCATTATACGAAAGAGCGGGAAAAAGCACAAGACCTTTTCCCGCCTCTTTTATATGTTCCACTCACTCTTTTTTTCTCCGAATACCTGCCGGCAGAGACTCACATACTCTCTGTACGGCTCGCACTCCGCCAGCTCCTTCAGCCGGTCTGCCATGTTCCAGTAGTACCAGGCGTGGGCGTCCTTTCTCTTATCGTTGAACCGGCCCCACAGGCTCTCCCCCTCCGTCAGGTAATCCCTGGCTATGGAACGGATGTTGCTCAGCTTGTCCCCCAGCACCACGATCTTTAAATCCCGGTTTCCTGCCTCCACGCGCTTTAACTTCTCTGTCTTGCGCTCCAGCCAGGAAAGACTCTTGTTGTCCGTCTCCTTCACCACAAGGTCCGCCACCCGGTTTCCAAACTGCCTTCGGACCTCCTCCTCGCTGGCATCGGTGTCCTCCAGCACATCGTGGAGAACGGCAGCTGCAATGAGCTCTTCGTCGCCTGTCATGCTCCTGACGATCACCGCAGCCTCCAGCGGATGAACAATATAGGGAATCTGGGTTCCCTTTCTCACGCCCCCTTTATGGGCTTCCACAGCAAATTCCACGGCTTCTTTTATCATAACTGCCTTTCCGGCCGGCGGCCAAAATGCACTTTTTTCTTACAATTCTTTCCAATATCTTAATCATAGCACAGACCGGCGAAATTTAGAAGTTAAAACTTGTAAGAGAAGAAATTTTCTGCTATGCTATAGGTCAGAGTATTGAGAGTCAATTCAAATAAACCATCAGGAGGCGCTACATGAAGCAGAACCGGACACGCGCAAGGAGACAGTCCGAATCCAGTGATTTTAAGACGGTCATCCTTTTTTATATTCTGCCGTTTATCGTGATCAATGCGGTAATCTTCTATTTAGTTACGGCAAAACCCCATCTGGAGATCACCGTTGGAGATACGGAGGACTATCTGACCACGACGGCCACCGTCCATATCCAGTCTGTTCTCCCCACAAAGAATCTGGTGATTGCCAAGGACGGAGAAGACATCGCTTATGAGCAGACGGACAGCCGGACCTACACTGTCCCCATCAGCTCCAACGGTGTTCTGGAGGTATCCATCCAGAATTTCAACGGCATGTCCGCCGCTGAATATGCCCACATCAGCATTTTGGATGACGTGGCTCCCACTGTAACGGATTATTCCCTGGACGATGAGGACGTGATCACCATCACGCTGGAGGACACCCAGTCCGGCGTGGATTTTGAAACCATCTACGCGGTGGATTCTGAGGGCGATCAGGTATTTCCCATCACCGAGGACCGCTCCGCAGGCGAGGTGAAATTTGACATGGATTCCATGGGCCTGACGCTTCACGCCAGCGATTTCACCGGCAATGAGCTCCAGGTGACATTCTCCACCCATTTGGACGACGGGGAGGAAGTTTTAAATAATATTGAAGGAACGGAAACTTCCATCCTTGCCGGAGAACACGGGCAGGAAACCCAGCCCGCAGTAAATGAAACGGAAGAAGATCTGGAGGCAGAAACAGAAGCGGAAGAATAAAACAGAAATTCAGAAGTTTAACGGGACACCCCTGGTGTCCCGTTTTTTGATTAACAGGAAATTCGTTCCCTGCTAATCACAAACGCTGGGCGGGAATCGCACATTTTTTCATACAGGTATGGGCAGCTGTGCCGGCCGGCGGCCCGCTGCCGTTTCACCGTACTTTGTCCCTGCATCGGCCGAGTTTCACCGGACGCCCTTCTTGCCGCAGCAGAATCTTACCGGACTTCATTCTTGTACCAGTCAAGCATCAGATCCACCACCATCCCGTAGCTTTCCACTCCGTGCTCCTGGCTGTTGGCCTTCAGATAAGTGTCGTTTACGGCCTCCGCCACTTCTGCCGCCTTTCCCTCATACTGATTCCAGAACCGGTTGTTTTCCTCCAGATCTGCCAGAATCTCCCCGTCCAGCCGGCTGCGGATCTGAACGTAGGCCTCCGGGTCCGACGCCGCCAGAGCATTTCCCGCATACACCCAGCCCATCACATAGGCACTGTAGAGAAACTGCCTCTCTTCCGATTGCAGGCAGGCCAGAAAGCCAATAAAATTGGCCTCATCCTCCCGCATAAATCCCTTCAGATGGGACAGCTCATGGCAGATAGTATGGGGAATATTGTAGGCGACCATGGCATTGTTGTAATTCGCCTCCACCGTAAAGGGCGAATAGATTCCGGCCAGCTGCTGCACCGACAAAATCCAGGGCACTGTCAGATATTTCGGCCGGGGATAATAGCCGGACAGACGGGGATACTCCTCCCCCAGGGCAGTCATCGCTCTCACTCCTGCCTCCCCATAAGTCTTAGCGTCCAGGCGCACTCCGGCGCAGTCCCTGTACTCGTTGGCTTTTTCCGTCAGATAGCTGCAGAGTTCCTTCAGCTCATCCAGCGTGTGGCCGCTTCTCTCATAGGGAAGTCCGGCAGAAAACGGCACGCAGTAATAATTGATCCCGCAGTTCAAACTGTAGGACAAAAGCAGAATGCCCGCCAGGAGCACTGCCTTTTTGGCCGTCCGCACGGGCCGCCGCCAGTTCCGGATCAGATATGCCAGGGCAGAAGCCGCCAGCAGATAGAGGATGATCTCCGCCGCGGAAAACGGCACAAGCCCGAAAATCCTTCCCAGCAGCCCGACCCAGATCGGGTAAATATGTACCGTATACCAGTCTGCAAATCCCGGCAGCTTTCTGGCCGCTGCCAAAAGAGCCGCAGACACCGCCAGCAGAATCACTCCAGCCAGGAGGGAACGCTTCCCGCCGGTTTCTGGCTGTCTTTCTCTCTTTTTCTCTCCGGAAGGAGATGCTGTCTCTCTGTCTCTGATCTCTGTTTCTGTCTCCATGAAGTCACCTCGTTTCTCTTTGCGCCAGACGCCGCTGGACGCGGATTTTTTTCGTCTGCGGATCTCTCTTACGGCGCTTTTCGGCGCTCTTCTTGCCCGCTGGACGCGGACAAGAAGCATCGGATTGCCATCCGATGCCCAGGAGTGAGAGAACCTCCGCTTATAAGCGAGCTTGACGCGGGGGTTCTCTCACTCCTGGGCGCCGTTCTGGCTTATTAAGGGCATTATACCCCATTTCTTCCTTCTCTTTCCATGGGTATTTCTGGCAAAAGTATGAAAATTTTATGTCCATTTCCGAAAACCCCTTGCACTTCCAGAATTTCTCATATAAACTTAGTTGGTGCAAATATATGGTGCAGGAAAGGAACGTGTATATATATGGAAAAAGAGAATGAGACGCAGGAGAAGGAGCCGTTTTCCCTGAAGAAAGAAATCCTCAGCTGGATCTGGATCATTGTGGTGGCGGCGGCCATTGCCTTCTTTTTAAATACTTTTATCATTGCCAACAGCCGTGTTCCCAGCGGTTCCATGGAAAATACGATCATGACGGGGGACCGGGTCATCGGGTCCAGGCTTTCTTACAAATTCCACGACCCGGAGCGGGGCGACATCGCCATCTTCCACTTTCCCGACGACCCCACCGGCGAAACCCTGTATGTAAAACGGATCATCGGCCTGCCCGGCGAGACGGTGGACATCGTAGACAGCCAGGTCTACATCAACGGGGAACCGCTGGACGAACCCTACATCCGGGAACCTATGGATCCGGAAGAGCCCATGCACTTTGAAGTGCCGGAAGGCTGCTATTTCATGATGGGCGACAACCGAAACTATTCTTCCGACGCCAGATACTGGCAGAACCATTATGTGTCTAAGGATAAGATTATCGCGAAGGTACTGTTCCGGTACTATCCGTTCACAAAGATCGCCTGGCTGGATGAATAAAATGAAATGAGCGGCGGGGAGGAAAAGAGAGTTCCTGCCTGCTGCCAATCCGCGGACAGCTCACAGTTTGTGCTGTCCGCTTTTTTCTTATCTGTATTCTTCCATCATTCTGCAGTATAATATGAGGAAGATAATACGCAGGAGGGATTTTTATGGAACAATATTAGCCGTCATTTGTCATTACAAATAAAATATTAACATATGTATCATCCATCTCTGAAAAAATCGGTCGCATCACAGCGATTGGAGATCTGAAAAAATTTCACAGGATCATGACAAAATACGTCGCAGAGAAGCAGGTGTATTTAATGGCAATCAATGTATTTTCATGGCACCGCCCGCCCGGATGGTTCCCCAGCTGATAGATGCCCTTTTCTGCTGGATGCAGAGAGCAAAGGACCCCTTGCACCTTCTAATCCTGAGCAGCTTTCTGAATATGTAAAAAAAACTGCTTGATGTGATGGAATACGACGTTCCTTACACAGGAAAAGTTCTGATGGAAAAACTGGGCTTAAGATCAAAAGAAGGATTCCGTCGAACTTATCTCCGCCCGGCCATCGAGATAAATCTTATCTCCATGACGATTCCAGATAAACCTCACAGCGAAAACCAAAGGTATGTAAAGAACTGACTGACGTGATACCCGGCACCGGCTCCAGCCTGACCAGCAGAGTTTCATCTGTTTGCAATACATCCTGTCAGGTTCCAAGTTTCCTGTTATACAAAAAACAAGGGAAAGATATATCCTTCATCATATCTTTCCCCTGTTTTTTATTCGTTCCTCATGTTTTCTCAGAAGATCCAGTATCTGCATGGCAAGCAGCTTCGTCTCTTCATCCATTTCATTTAAAATAGACAGCTCTTTATTTTCCGTTTCCTGATAAATCCCATACAACAGCTCATTCGGCGTTACACTCAGACAGTCACACAGTCTGAGCAGCACTTCGAGCGACATAGAAACATGACCGCATTCAATATGGGACATATGAACAGTAGAAACATCCAGAAGTTCTGCCAGCTTTTCCTGGGTAAATCCTGCTGCCTTGCGATATTTCTTTATATTTATTCCTATAACTTTATTGTTCACAAAATCCTCCTTTTCAGTTTATTATATCTGTTTCTCTTTAAAAAATAATAAATTATTAAAGATATATTGCTTTTTTAAAGATATAAACTTATACTTTATAATATCTACACATCAATAGAAAAAAGGAGGAAGTGTATATGAAAAGAGTCAAAAGGTCCCTTTCTGTACTTCTTGCCGCTGCCATAGCCGCAAATAGTACAGTCCCCGCATTTGCCGATGGTTTCTGGCAATATGAACAACCCAACTGGTATCATATCACAGATACCCGAAAAGATACGGGATGGTACTCCGAGGGGCAGGATATCTGGTATTTTCTCAATACCGACGGTATCATGCAGACCGGATGGGCATGGATCGATGGATACTGCTACTATTTTGACGAAAATGGAAAGATGTACGCAAACGGCACAACTCCTGACGGATATCAGGTAAATCAGGAAGGACGATGGGTTTCCGATGGCGTTGTTCAGTATATTGACGGATATGGATATAAATCGCTCCATACTCATGAAACATCTCCTTCCTTCACGCCGGGAGGAGGATCGGGAGGCGGCTCCGGCGGTGGGTCCGGAAGCTCCGGCGGAAGCCATACTGACCCCCCAGATCCGCCGCAGAAAAATAACGTTTATGAGAATTCCAATCTGGACGTTTATAACACAACAGAATATGTAAAATCATTTGACAATACAACTTCCGAGGGCCGCGATGAGCTGGAACTGCTGGAAGAAACCACCCTTAACTCTTGGATATCTGAACTTCCGGAAGCCGCAGGAGACGACATCATTTCAGATGATCCCAGAGAAATTCAGCTTGTCGTCTCCAACGACAATCCATTTTACCAGTATATAAAAGAGGACCGAATCAAAGAAGGAGATGTTATCTATCTTCCTTCTACTGAAAGCCGTATGATGCCTTTATCCTTTGTATACCAGTATCACGACGACACTTTTTCAGGAGATGCTGTTTTTGATCCCGACGCTACAGAAGTCTTGCATGTGCAGGAGGCAACTATGCCCCTTCTGATTTCTGATGGGATCGAATATTCTGCAGGAGGAGTAAATCCAGATGATCCTCTTGCATTTGAATGGGCTTTTCAATACAGCGGAACGGAAGAAAGCCTGACCTCTGCGGCTTCCTACTCTATCGCCACGGCCAGTGAAATGATACCGGAAGAATACGATACTGCAACTCCCAGTGAAATTGAAGATGAAACGGCTACTGAAAGTGAGATGAAAAATCACAGGGCTACGCCCAGTGAAACTAATACAATACATACTATGAGACGTTCTGCTCCCAAAACTGCAGCTCCCCGCGCCGGGAACAATTTCCATGTGGATATGGATCAGGATAAAGATTCCGGCCTGTTCAAATTAGACATTTCCGCTGACTGCGTTATTTATGATGGAGACGGAAATACTAAAACGACCGATGATCAGATAAAACTGAACGGCAGCTACACAATCAGTGACATTTACCCCCAGGTAGAAATTGACTGGCCAATCCTTGAACATTTTACTCTGGATTTCTCTCCTAATCAGCTTATGGCAAAACTATCCTGCGAAGACAAGATGAATCTGGGACTGGAATATTCTCCAGAAATCTCTGATTTTCGGGAAATTGTCAAGTCCATCAACGCCGCCAACATGGCACATGCAAATGAATACGACCTTCTGCTGTTTAAAATTCAGGGAATTGACTTCAGCAATTCCGCTGTTTTATGGGCCGGCGGATTAAATATCGGAACGGGTTCTGTTCAAACATCCATGAAAAGCCTGCAGTATGAATCTCTGCTGATTCCATTTTCTCCTACCATCGTTGTCATGCTTCTGCTGGATGTAGACGGCAATATAACCGCCAGGATCTCCGCTGATATCGAGAAGGACTCTTATCGGGAACTGGGCGTAAATTATCAGAAGAAAGGGTATATCGGCGCTGGAGGAAGTGTGGAAGACAATACCGGCGAATACAATATGGACATGGGAAACTACATGCTCAATGTTTACGCAAAAGACTGGCGCTCCAAAACAGACAACAGACCTTCCAGCTACACTGTGACTCTTCAGGGTGACGGAGATGCCAACATAGATGCCTCTCTCAACCTTGGCGTCGGATTGATGATGGTTGGCCTGATTCCCGCCGCAGCCAAGGCTGGCGTTGGCGTTGATGCAAGTATGGAAGGTCACGGAAAAATTGTCATTTCACCGGATGATATCAGCTCTCAGTTAGATGGCCACGCAGCTTTAGACCTGTATACAAAAGCCCAACTGCTGGCAAAACTGAGCATCGTAGGTCTGGACGTAAGCAAAGAGTGGCGATGGTCCCTCTTTAATCAAGAAGTAAATGGAGACGACGCGACTCCTATCCAGCTGAGTACGGAACTGGCAGATTACTTTGAGAATAGCTATGAAGAGCTGGCTGGGAAGTTCCTGTTGAAATCTTCGGAAGAGACTTATGATGGTTATCTGGAAAAAACTGCTTTTGTGAATGATATGTCTCTTAACTATCCTACTTCCTATATGCTTAATGACGATAATTCCATTTGGATCAATTATGTCCGTTCTACTGGAGCGGCAACCGATGGAGTGACTTATATTTATGAAGGAACCACAGGAGCAAGAGGCGATGAGGGAGTTACTGATATTTCTGCAGGAATTTCTCGAGTATTTACAGGTTTAAACGAAGATACTACTTTCGGCGATATTCTTGCTCAGACAGGCATAAAGGGAACATTTACTACCGCTGGTTTTGAATCTCAGTATCCTACCTATGTCTTCTATTTAAACGATTGCGTATATTCAATAATATTTACTGCTCTGGAAGATCCAAACGGATACAACACGTTAGACGAAGAAGTCCTAAAAGAATTGGAAACTTTATTAAAAAATGAAAAAGTGCTCAATCGCCATGTTTATGTAGGCGTTGAGCTAGCTTCCTGTAAAAATGTGAATATTTATCAAAATATGCGTTTAATGGGTGGAACCAGAAATGCTTCCTGCCGGGTTCCTTCTGGAGACATCTGGAATGAATGTATTTCCGGCAATCTCATTTCCATATTTACCTACTTTAAAAATTATGATGGGTTACCAAAGTCAAACACCTTATCTTTTGAATTCCAAGCGGAACCTTTATCCGGTTCTGATACCATTGAAGTGTCATTCGGAGATGGCAGTCAACACATTATCCAGAAAATTCATCCTGGAACCAACAAAATTACATTTACAGCCCATGATGATTATGGCGCTGGTTTCGGTATTTCCCTCCATGGTCCTGACACCATTTATATCCGAAACGCCGTACTAAATCCTCAATAGCTCCACAAAAAGCCAGCCCGCCGCGTCCCCGCGGCAGGCTGGCTTTTCTATCATCCCTTATTTATATCTCAATCTCACTTATTCTCAATCTCCATGATCATGTCCACCCGTCTCTGGTGGCGGCCGCCCTCAAATTTCGCGTCCAGCCACTCCTTGACGATCATTTTGGCCAGCTCGTCGCCGACCACTCTGGCGCCAAAGGCTAAGACGTTGGAGTTGTTGTGCATTCTGGAGAGCTTTGCGGTGTAGGGCTCGCTGCAGACGCAGGCACGGATGCCCTTTACCTTATTGGCTGCCAGAGAGATGCCCACGCCTGTGCCGCAGATGGCGATCCCCAGATCCGCCTGGCCGTCGGCCACGGCGCGGCCCACTTTTTCGCCGTAGATGGGGTAGTCGCAGCTCTCTCTGCTGTCCGTTCCCAGGTTGATCACCTCATACCCCAGCTCCTTTAAGTAATCGCTGATGGTGTTCTTTAAATCCACCGCCGTATGGTCATTTCCGATTGCAATTTTCATAAAACCGATCTCCTTTTAAAATGAAAAAAATTTCTGGATCCTGTCCAGTCTGGAAGTCATGGACTGAAGAAGCAGGTCCGCCGCCGTGAGAGCAGCCATGGACTCCACCACCACCACCGCTCTCGGCACGATCACCGGATCGTGGCGGCCGGTGATGGCAATCTGCGTGTCCTCACCGGAGCGGGTCACCGTCCTCTGGGAGCTGGCAATGGAAGGGGTGGGCTTAAACGCCGCCCGGATGCGGATCTCGCTCCCGTCGCTCATTCCGCCCAAAATGCCGCCGCTGTGGTTGGTGCGCTTCTTCACCGCGCCGCCATCCATATAAAATCTGTCGTTATTTACAGAGCCGCGGCTCTCCGCCGCCAGGAAACCATCTCCGATCTCCACGCCCTTCACCGCGCCGATGGACATGATGGCCTTCGCCAGGCTGGCATCCAGCTTCTCAAACACCGGCTCGCCCACGCCCACAGGCATTCCCATGATCACGCACTCCACAATGCCGCCGGCAGAATCCGTCTCCGACATCCGTTTATTTAACAGCTGTTCCGCCTTCTCAGCTGCCTCTTTGTCCGGCATGTAGAGGCGGTTCTTTTCCATTTCCTCCCAGGAAAAACGGCTCCGGTCGATGGAAACGCCGCCGATGGCGCTGGTGTAGGCCCGAACCCGGATCCCCAGGCTCTCCAGAAACTTTGCCGCCACTGCCCCGCCGGCCACCCGGCCGGCTGTCTCACGGCCGGAAGAGCGTCCGCCGCCCCGGTAGTCCCGGAATCCGTACTTTAAGTCAAAGGTGTAGTCCGCATGTCCCGGCCGGTACACCTCCATGAGATTGCCGTAGTCTTTCGATCTCTGATCCTTGTTCCATATCATCATGGAAATGGGCGTCCCCGTGGTTTTTCCCTCAAACACTCCGGAAAGGATCTCCACCCGGTCCCCCTCCGCTCTGGCGGTGGTGTAGCGGCTCTGTCCCGGCTTTCTCCGGTCCAGATACGCCTGAATATCCTCCTCGCACAGAGAAAGACCGGCGGGGCAGCCGTCCACGACTGCCCCGATCGCTTTTCCGTGGGATTCTCCCCAGGTAGTTACCCGAAATATTGTTCCAAATCCTGAACCTGCCATGTGTCCTCCTCACCCGTCACGGTCCGGCTGCGGCCGCCGGTATTTGTTCGGCTGCCGGCCTTCTGCCGCCGGTATTCGTTTTCTGCCAGCCTTCTGCCGCCGGTATTCGTTCCCCGCCGGCATCTGCTCAGGCCGCCGTCAGCCGCTCTGCCTCATTTTTACCTTCGTCTCTATTTTACGCGGACAAACACGCAGCTGTTGGGCTCGTCCACCTGGATGGAACGGCCGCACATCACTAACAGGCCCTTCTCATAGTCCACCCGGAAGAAAGAAATATTTCCGCCGTGGTTGATGGAGGCAATGTGCTCGTCATCCGGGAACACCGCGATATCCTTCGGATAGTCGCCGCTGATGGGCAGGCAGCAGATAAAGTCCAGAAGTCCCGTCTCCTTGTCCCTCTTGTACACGCTGATGGAGTTGTCGCCGGCGTTGCTGCAGAACAGATGATTCTCATCGTTGGAGAAACGCATGGCGCAGGCTGCCGTCAGCTGGCTGCTTCCCTTCGGGCCCACAGTAGGAATGGTCTGGATCCGCTCGATCTTCGGCACACGGTCCCCAGTCTCATATGTAAACACGTCGATCACGTTTTTCTGCTCGTAGAGCAGGTAGATGAATTTTCCGTCGGAGCTGAAGCGGAAGCACTTGGGTGCGGACTCCAGATCGCAGCGGATGGCGTCCACCAAAGAGAGCGTCTCGTTCTGCTCGCTGAAGCGGTAGATCTTCACCTGGTCGATGCCGGAGTCGGCCATCATCACGAACTTATTGTCCGGCGTTCTTCTGGTGCAGGTGATGTGGGGGCGGAACGTTCTCTCCGCCACAGTTCCCAGTCCCTTGTGGAACACGCCGTCCACGATCTCGCCCACGGATCCGTCCTTGTTCAGGCGCAGAACTGTGGATTTTCCGTCATGGAAACCAGATACAAAAATGTACTTGTCCTGAGCGTCTGTGGACAGATGGCAGCCTCTCATTCCCCTGATCGAGGCCGTGTTCAGCCGTGCCAGACTTCCGTTTTCCAGAATGCGGAACGACACGACGCCCTCATCTGCTATGGAATAAAGGGTTTTCCCGCTGCTGGATGCCACCAGATAAGAAGCGTTGTTCACTTCCTCCTCACATCTGGGGATAAACAGTCCTTTCTCCAGATCCACATCAAAAACTGTAATGCCTTTTGCCTTTCCTGTATAGGAATAGGAACCGACATAAGCCATGTATTTGCCTTTCATCATGTCAATCCTCCTGATTTTTCCTTCGGAAACACCGAGTCCTCTTTGTCTTTCATTATCCACATTTTTCATTCTGTTGTCAATGTTTACTGACTGGAAAAAACACGTTTCCCCCGCGGCTTTTCCGCTCTTTACCGGATCTTTACAAAATTCGGCAGGAACCGTATTGACACCGCTCTGTTTTTCTGTATAATGAATGGTGCTGTTGTTTATTATTACTAAACTTTTTGATTAGTCAAATATGATGTCCGGCGCAGAGATTTTTCTCCGGCATCACAGCTAAGATAGGAGGAGTGACATGGATATCGGCAGCAGATTAAAGGAGCTGCGCATTTTAAAAGGGCTCACGCAGGAGGAGCTGGCCGACCGGGCAGAGCTGTCCAAGGGTTTTATCTCTCAGGTGGAACGGAATCTGACTTCCCCTTCCATTGCCACTCTCATGGACATTCTTCAGTGCCTGGGGACCTCCGTGAGCGAGTTCTTCAGCGAGACGCCGGAGGAGCAGATCGTGTTCGGCCGGCAGGACTATTTCGTCAAATATGACGCAGAGCTTAAAAATGAGATCCGCTGGATCATTCCCAACGCTCAGAAAAACCGGATGGAGCCCATTCTCCTCACGCTGGAGGCCGGCGGTTCCACCTGCCCCGACAATCCCCACGAGGGAGAGGAGTTCGGCTACGTGCTCCAGGGATCTGTGACCATCCATCTGGGAAACCAGGTTAAGCGGGCAAAAAAAGGGGAATCCTTTTATTTTACCGCAGACAAAAACCACTATCTCACCAGCCGGACGGGGGCCGTACTGATCTGGGTCAGCTCCCCGCCCAGCTTTTAGACCATACACAGGAGGACAATGACCATGGAACATCCACTCATTGATTTAGTAAATATTTCCAAAACCTTTGACGACACGATGGTGCTGGACGATTTAAACCTGGCGGTGAAGGAAAATACCTTCGTCACTCTTCTCGGGCCGTCCGGCTGCGGAAAAACCACCACACTGCGGATCATCGGCGGCTTTGAAAAGCCCGACACGGGAAAGGTGATCTTCGACGGCCAGGACATCACCAGCCTGCCGCCCAACAAGCGCCAGTTAAACACCGTCTTTCAGAAATACGCCCTGTTCACCCACATGACCATCGCGGAGAACATCGCTTTCGGCCTGAAGATCAAAAACAAGCCGAAAGCCTACATTGACGACAAGATCAAATACGCTCTGAAGCTGGTAAACTTAGACGGCTTTGAGAACCGCAGCGTGGCCTCCCTCTCCGGCGGCCAGCAGCAGAGAATCGCCATCGCCAGGGCTATTGTAAACGAGCCCCGGGTGCTTTTGCTGGACGAGCCTTTGGGAGCCCTGGACTTAAAGCTGCGTCAGGACATGCAGTACGAGCTGATCCGCCTGAAAAATGAGCTGGGAATCACCTTCATCTACGTGACCCACGACCAGGAGGAGGCCCTGACCATGTCCGACACCATCGTGGTCATGAACCAGGGATACATCCAGCAGATGGGCACTCCGGAGCAGATCTACAACGAGCCGGAAAACGCTTTTGTGGCTGATTTTATCGGGGAGAGCAACATTGTGCCCGGCACCATGATCCGGGATGAGCTGGTGGAGATCTTCGGCGCCAAATTTGCCTGCGTGGACAAAGGCTTCGGCGTCAACCGCCCGGTGGACGTGGTGATCCGGCCGGAGGACGTGGAGTTAGTGGAACCGGAGGAGGGAACTCTGGCCGGCGTCTGCACCCACCTGATCTTCAAAGGCGTCCACTACGAGATGGAAGTGACCACCCCTGACGGCTTTGAGTGGCTGGTCCACTCCACCACCATGTGTCCGGTGGGGAAAAAGGTAGGCATCCGGGTAGATCCGTTCAATATCCAGATCATGAACAAGCCTGCATCTGAGGACGAGGAGGCCGTGGGAGTCAATGAGTAGAAAAGCATCCAGATTACTGGCCGGTCCCTACATCGTGTGGATGGCCGGTTTTACCGTCATTCCCCTGATCTTAATCATCATTTACGGGCTGACTGACGCGGACGGACATTTTACCCTGGCGAACGTAGCCGCCATCTCCTCCCCGGAGCATTTAAAAGCCCTGCTCCTGGCGCTGGTGCTGGCCTTTGCAAGCACGGTGATCTGCCTGGTCATGGCCTATCCTCTGGCCTTGATCCTGCGGAACCGGAATGTGGGGAAGGGGAGCTTTATCGTGTTTATTTTCATCCTCCCCATGTGGATGAATTTTCTGCTGCGCACCATGGCCTGGCAGACTCTGCTGGAGAGAAACGGCGTGATCAACGGCATTTTGAATTTCCTTCATCTGCCATCCATCTCCATCATCAACACCCCCTGGGCCATTATTCTGGGCATGGTCTACAACTTCCTGCCCTTTATGGTCCTTCCTATTTACAACGTGCTGGCCAAAATCGACGACGACGTGATCAACGCCGCCAAGGACCTGGGCGCGAACAACATGCAGACCATCACCAGGATCCTGATCCCCTTAAGCCTTCCCGGCATCATCAGCGGGATCAACATGGTGTTTGTTCCGTCCCTGACCACCTTCGTGATCTCCAACCTTTTAGGCGGCAGCAAGATCCTGCTTATCGGAAACGTGATCGAGCAGGAGTTTACCAAGGGCAGCAACTGGCATTTAGGCTCCGGCCTGTCCTTAGTGCTCATGGTCTTTATCCTGGTGAGCATGGCCTTCATGGCAAAATATGACAAAGAAGGGGAAGGAGCTGCATTCTGATGAAAACTTCACGGCTGAAACGATTTTTTCAGGATTTCTACCTGATATTCGTTCTCATATTTTTATACGCCCCCATTCTCACCATGATGGTGCTGTCCTTCAACACCTCCAAGTCGAGAACGGACTGGGGCGGATTCACTCTGGACTGGTACGCCCAGATGTTTGAGAGCGCCTCCATCATGGACGCCCTCTACAACACGCTGCTCATCGCCTTTATCTCCGCTCTCGCGGCCACCATCCTGGGGACCGCAGCGGCTGTCGGCATAGACAGCATGAAAAAAACGCCGAAAAATATTGTCATGGGGATCAACAACATCCCCATGCTCAACTCGGAGATCGTGACAGGAATCTCCCTGATGCTGGCGTTTCTGGCTTTCGGGGTTTCCTTAGGATTCAAGACCATCCTGCTCTCCCACATCACGTTCTGCGTGCCCTACGTGATCTTAAGCGTCATGCCCAAGTTAAAGCAGACCAGCCGCTATACCTATGAGGCTGCCATGGATCTGGGAGCCGGACCGGCGGAGGCATTTTTTAAGGTGGTGCTGCCGGATATTATGCCGGGAGTTCTCTCCGGCTTTCTTCTGGCCTTCACCATGTCCCTGGACGATTTTATCATCACCCACTTTACCAGGGGCGCCGGCATCAACACCCTGTCCACCCTGATCTACAGCGAGGTGCGCCGGGGAATCAAGCCGTCCATGTACGCTCTGTCCACCGTCATCTTCGTGACGGTTCTGGCCCTCCTTCTCATCACCAATTTCGCCCCGGAAAAACAGGGCAGAAAGCACGGGCTTCCCATGACTGAGGCGGAGAAGGCAAAGCGCAGGCATGTGGAAACGGTGCGGAAGGGTCTTTTGGTGGCGGCATCTTTCTTCGTCATCGCGGCAGTGTCCTTCACCACCTACCGCCATTTTGCCGTTCCGGTTTCCAACGAACTCTACGTCTACAACTGGGGCGAATACATTGACGAGAGCGTGATTGAGGACTTTGAAAAAGAGACTGGC
Source organism: Candidatus Lachnoclostridium pullistercoris (assembly GCA_019119775.1). Classification (GTDB taxonomy): domain Bacteria; phylum Bacillota; class Clostridia; order Lachnospirales; family Lachnospiraceae; genus Lachnoclostridium_A; species Lachnoclostridium_A pullistercoris. Next base: position 24,736 of record DWWL01000002.1, read on the forward strand.
ATCCATGTGGTCTACGATCTGTTTGAGACAAACGAGGAAATGTACCCGGTGATCGAGGCCGGCGGCGTCTCCTACGACGTGGTCTGCCCGTCCGACTACATGATCCAGAAGATGATTGAAAATGACCTGCTGGCGGAGATCGACTTTGACAACATCCCCAACATCGATCAGATCGATCCGGAATATATGGAACGATCAAAGGCATTTGACCCGGAAAATAAGTACTCCGTCCCCTACACCTGGGGAACGGTTGGCATCCTCTACAACGACAAAAAGCTGGAGGAGCTGGGCGTGGAACCGCCGGACAGCTGGCTGGATCTGTGGGATGAGCGGCTGGCGGGAGAAATCCTCATGCAGGACAGCGTGAGAGACGCTTTCATGTGCGCGTTAAAGCCCCTGGGCTACTCCTTAAATTCCACCGACCCGGAAGAGCTTGAGGAGGCAAAAGACATGCTCATCGCCCAGAAACCCCTGGTACAGGCTTACGTCATCGACCAGGTCCGCGACAAAATGCTGGGGGAGGAGGCCGCCGTGGGCGTCATCTACTCCGGCGAGATGCTCTACCTTCAGGAACTGGCGGAGGGAAAAGATTTTAACCTGGAATACGTGATCCCCAAAGAGGGAACCAACCTGTGGATCGACTCCTGGGTGATCCCCAAAAACGCGAAGAATAAGGAGAACGCGGAGAAATGGATCGACTTCCTCTGCCGCCCCGACATCGCGAAGAGGAACTTTGAATACATCACCTACGCCACCCCCAACCGGGGCGCTTTCGAGCTCCTGGATGAGGATCTGAAGGAAAACAAAGCCGTATTCCCCGACTGGGACTCTCTGGAAAATGCGGAAGTATACCAGTATCTGGGCGAGGACGCGGACAACCTTTACAACGAGCTGTGGAAGGAAGTGAAGTCCAATTAACCGGCAAAATCCCAACACGGAAAACCGTCAGGCGGCGGAGCTCTCCGCCCGCCTCTGGTCCATTGCCAACGACCTGCGCGGGAGCATGGACGCCTCTAAATTCAAGGACTATATCCTCAGCATCATCTTCTACCGCTATCTCTCGGAGTGCGCCGTCTGCTGGGTTAGAGAAGCCTGGGACAGGCGGGAGCTCCCTGAGGAGCTGTCCGCCGGTCTGCGGACTTCCGGAAAGCGGCACTCCGCCCCACAGTCTTCCGGAAAGCAGCACTCCGCCCCGCAGTCTTCCGAAGACCTATCCGCCGCCCTGCAGTCTTCCGCGGGCGGGGAATCCTTTTCCTACGAAGCCGTTTTTTCCGGAAATCCGTCCGCCTTCCGGAAATGGTCCGCGGGCGGTCTGGGCTTTGTGATCGAGCCCAGGCATCTCTTCTCCTCTCTCATCAAGCAGATCGAAGAAGGCACATTCTCCGTCTCTCTCCTGCGGGAGGCGGTGGAGGCTGTGACTGCCTCCCCGGGGACGCCGGAAGGAGAAGCTGCCTTTGACGGCATCTTCGATTCCCTGGACTTAAACGCCCCGGAACTGGGGAAGGATGAGGACCAGCGCACCCGGCTGATCCTGCGCGTCCTGCTAAAGATTAACGGCATTCCCTTTGGGGCGGGAGACGCCGCCATGGACGTTTTAGGGACCACCTACATGATTCTCATCGGCCTGTTCGCATCGGACGCCGGAAAAAAGGGCGGGGAATTTTTTACCCCTGTCCAGTTTTCCAGGCTGTGCGCCCGCCTGGCCTGCCAGGGGCTTTCTGAGATCCCATCGGCCTGCGACCCGGCCATGGGCTCCGCTTCCATGCTCCTGGAGATCCCGAAGGCCGCCGGTTCCATTCCGGTCGGCCATTTTTACGGGCAGGAGAAGAACAGGACCACTTACAACCTGGCCCGGATGAACATGCTCATCCACGGGATCCCCTGCGGCAGCTTTTCCTTCTACAATGACGACACCATCGCCTCCGACCAGTTCGGAACGCGGAAATTCCGGGTGCAGGTGGCCAATCCCCCCTATTCCCAGAAATGGGATTCATCCCCGGAATATCTGAAGGATCCCCGCTTCTCCGGCCCCGGCCGCCTGGCGCCCAGATCCTATGAGGACTACGCCTTTCTCCTGCATATGATCTGGCACATGGATGAACAGGGGCAGGCTGCCGTGCTGCTGCCCCACGGAGTACTCTTCCGCGGCGGGGCGGAGGCTGTCATCCGCACCTACATCGTCGAAACCCTGAACGTCCTGGACGCTGTCATCGGCCTTCCCGCCGGCTGTTTTCACTCCACTCCCATTCCGGTCTGCTGCCTGGTTTTCAAGCAAAACCGCGGGAAAAACAGCGGAAGCATCCTCTTTGTGGACGCTTCCGGCGATTTTATCCCTGGGAAAAAGCAGAATTCCATCTCCGACGAGGCTCTGGAGCGCATCGCGGCCGCCTGTGAGGTCCGCAGAGATCAGGAAAATTTCTGCCGCAGCGTCCCCTTAGAGGAGATCCGGGCCGCCGGCTGCAGCCTGACCATCTCCCGCTACATCCGCGTGTCGGAAACAGAGCCTGCTGTGGACTTAAAACAGGTGCAGGAGGATTTAAAAAAGCACCGGGCCGCCTGCCGAAAGCTGGAACAAGAAGTAAATGAATATCTGTCCCGTCTGGGACTTTAGGAGACGATCATGAACAAACCGCTTCTGCGTTTTCCGGAATTTTCTGATTCCGGGCCGTGGGAGCCTTTTCCTTTCGGAAAGCTGGCTGCCCTTAAAACCGACAAATTTTCCCCCGCACAGGCGTCTGAGCCTCTTCCCTGCATCGAGCTGGAACATCTGGAACAGGGTACGGGAAGAATCTTAAAAACCGTGGCCTCCGCGCCGTCCATGACTGTAAAAAACCGGTTCTGTGCAGGCGACGTGCTCTTCGGAAAGCTGCGGCCCGGCCTGAGAAAATTTGCAAGGCCGGATTTTTCCGGCGTCTGCTCCCAGGAAATCTGGGTGCTTTCCGGCCTGCTGGCAGAGAACGGCTTCCTCTATCAGCTGATCCAGACGGACCGTTTTTTCCGGGCTGCCATGGAAACCACCGGCAGCCGCATGCCGCGGGCGGACTGGAAAACCATCGCCGGAACCGCCTTTTTCATCCCGCCTCTGAGAGAGCAGCAGTATCTCTCCCGCTTTCTCTCCGCTGCCGACGATGAGATAAACGCCAGGCGGCTGGTGATCGATGACCTGAGACGGCAGCGGGAGGGAATCCTTCAGCAGCTGTTTCTTCCGGCAGCCCCTGCCTGCTCCGATCTTTCCGCCCGCCGCCCCTGGCGTCTTCTGCCTCTATCCGCCGTTCTCACCGAGCGGCGAGAATACGCAAAAAAGGGAGGCGCCTATCCACACGTCTCCCTGACAAAAGAGGGGGTTATCCCCAAAACCGCCAGGTACAACCGGGATTTTCTCGTGAAGACGGAGGAAAAAGCCTACAAAATCACCCGCCTGGACGACATCTGCTACAATCCGGCCAATCTGAAATTCGGGGTGATCTGCCGCAACCGGCTGGGGGACGGAATCTTCTCCCCCATATATGTGACCTTCTCCGTCAACCCCGGCTTTGATCCGGCCTTTGTGGAGCTGTCTGTCACCAGGCCGTCCTTTCTCCTCCGGGCCCTCCGCTACCAGGAAGGAACGGTCTACGAGCGGATGGCTGTCCGCCCGCAGGCTCTTCTCTCCCTGCAGATCGCCGTGCCGCCGCCAGCGATCCAGCAGCAGATTGCCCGGACAGCCGGCTGCCTGGACCGGCAGATCCAGGCGGAGGAAACTGTGCTGGCGGACTTATGCCGAAGAAAAAAAGGACTTCTGCAGGAGGTGCTGATGTGAATATTCCTCCACTCAAAAATGGCGGGGCACAGGCTCCCGCCATTTTTCATTTCACTGAAAGATCACCGGATTTTCCAGAAATTCTGTTTTTACCACGATGTAAGGAAATGATTTTTCCGTTCCCCCGTCTTCTCCCTCCTCCGGCCCTATCAGCTCCGCGTCAAACACGATGGAATCTTCCGTCAGATAGAGCTGGCGGACGGCTATGCTGCAGCCTCCTGTCTCCTGCTCCCCGTATCCCTGCACAATGTAAAGGCCCTGCCCGTTGCTGTAAGTCAGCTTAAAGGGAGCTGTCTTCTTTTCTGCGATGATGTTTTTAAGCTCCTCCGGCACTTCTTCGTCTCCCACCACCGTAAACTCCAGATCCCGCACTTTCTCCGGAGCCGTGTTCTGCGTACAGCCTGTCAGGCCGCGGACCACAAGCACCCACAGAAAAAGCGCCGCAATCAGGACCGTTTTTCCTTTCCATATCCGTCCCATATGAACCTCCCATTATTCGACTGCTACCATTTTATGAGTTTTTCCGCCGGTGTATGACGGATTTTTCCGCGGAGAAGTATTTTTCTGATATAATGAACGAAAGCGGTTCTGCAGAACGGATACTGCGGCGGACAACAGGAGGAATACACAATGAAATACAAGATCGGAACAGTGGCAAAGCTCTTAGGCGTCTCCCCGGAGACGCTCCGGCTGTATGAGCGCAGCGGAATTCTCACATCGGAGAGAAAAGACGGGGAAAACGGCTACCGCTATTACAGCCGCCTGGACATCACTGCTCTCATGCGCGCCAGGGCCTACCATCAGTACGGCTTTTCCATCAAGGAGACGGAATCCCTGATCAACACGGATGACCTGGATTTTGTCCTCGGAGAATACCGGTCGCGGAGCCACGCGCTGGAGCAGGAGATCTTTTTAAAACAGCAGATCCTGCGGTTTTTAAATCAGGTTTCTGACATTCTGGAGCGGCTGCCTGCAGAACTCTGGACCATCCGCAGGGAAACCAGCCCCGCCATTTTCCGTCTGGAATTTATGAAAGGAGACGAGCTGATCCTCCGTCCGGATCAGATGGACCGGTTCCCCCAGTGGGTCTCCCTGGCTCCCTTCGTCTTTCCCTCCCAGAGAAACAGCTGGAAGGCTCTGCTGGAGGGCCGTGACGAGAGCTTCTCCGCCCTCGGCATTTTTAAGGAGGATGCTGAAATCCTGGGGCTTCTCGACCCGGAACGTTTTCCCTCCTCCCCGCTCTCCTGCGGCACCCTCTCCGCCCCCACCGAAAGCCTCTGCACCGTGGTGGATTTTTCCGGGGAGAATGCCTCCTGCGTCCGCTACATGGCTCATCTGGAACGGTATGTGAGAGAGCACCATCTCACCGTCACCGGCGATCCGATCTGCCGCACCTTTCTCTCCATGAACAAGAAAGAAAATTACCGGAGATTCCGCCAGATCTGGCTGCCGGTCGCAGATTCCCCGGCTGCGCAAGGCCATATACTCCCCGGCGCCCCGTCTTGACTTTACATATGGTGTAGGGATTATAATTTATTTTATATGAGACTAAAAATCAAAACAGGGAGGACAAATCTGTGAAAAAGGGTGAAAAAATGCTGAAGCTCTTCTGGCAGTTCTTCCAGTTCGGCTGCTTTACTTTCGGCGGCGGCTGGAGCATCATTGCCCAGATGCAGAAGCTGTATGTGGAAAAAGAAAAAACGCTCACCAGCCAGGAACTTTTGGACATTACAAGCGTGGGCCGCAGCCTGCCGGGCACCATGATCGGCAACGTGGCCATGCTCTACGGCTGCCGGGCCGGCGGCTTTGCCTGCGGCGTGATCTGCGTCATTGCCATGATCCTGCCGCCTATGATCACCCTCTCACTGATCACCTATTTCTACACCATTTTCAAAGAAAATACATGGGTAGTCAGCGCCATGACAGGCGTCCGGGCCGCCATCGTGCCCATCATCGCCAGCGCCGCCGTCAACATGCTGAAGGGAGCATTCCGCTTTCCTCCCTGCTTTGTGCTGGCAGGCGCCGCCTTCGTGCTGTACCTGTTCTTCAATGTCGGCTGTGTGGAGCTGGTGGTCATGGGGATCATCGGCGGATTTCTGATCTGTGAATTTTATGAGAGAAAGGAGGCGGGCAAGCATGATTCTCACACTGCTTAACCTGTTCTGGAGCTTTGTAAAAATCGGTTTTACCAGCTTCGGCGGCCTCTCCATGATCCCTCTGATCTCCAACGAAGTCGTATCCCACGGCTGGATGAACTTAAGTGAAGTGTCGGACATCGTGGCCATCGCGGAGATGACTCCCGGCCCCCTGGGCTTAAACTGCGCCACATTTGCCGGCATCCACGCCGCCGATATTCCCGGCGCCGTCACTGCCAACCTGGGAGTTCTCATGCCGACCTTTACCGTCACTGCCCTAGTGGCTGTATTTTTCCGGAAATTCCAGAAAAGCCACCGGATGGAGCAGCTGCTCACCGGCGTCCGTCCGGTCTGCATCGGTCTGCTTGCCGGCGTGATTGCTTCTTTCTGTCAGACCAACTACGTGATCAATTCGGCTGTAAGCTACCCGGCCATCGCTGTCGGACTCATCGATCTGGCCCTTCTTCTGAAATGGAAAATGAGCGTCCCGAAGGTGATTCTTTTGAGCGCGGCCACGGGGCTTCTGCTGTTCCGCTAGGCGGGTATTTACCGTAACAGTTCGGACGGCGGGTAAACAGAGGGGAAAACTGACGTCAAGCTCGCTTGTAAGTAAGTTTTCTCCTCTGTTTACACATCGGATGGACATCCGATGCTTCTTGTCCGGCTTATTGGCCGGGCGGGAAGATGCCCGTCTGAATTGTTACTATTTCCCGGCTTTTCTGCCGGCCCGCCGGCTGAAATTCATTGATTATCCGCCATTCTTCAAGTATAATTGACTTATAAAGGCCATGTTTCTGATGCTCAGGGACATGGCTGCAGCCAGTACAAATGATAAAGGAAAGAAGGTGAATGATTGATGCGCATACCATCTGTTTTCTCCCGTTTTCTCACCCGCAAATGTATTCTGCTGACGGCGGCTGCCGCCGGTATCCTCTCTCTGGCACTGGTGACCGCCTCCTTTCGATCGGAGGCAAAACCGGCGGCCGCAGAGCAGGAAGCCGGCCAGGAAGAGCCGGGGCCTGGGGAGGAACCCAAACTGCTGAAACTGGCAGAAGGACCGGAAGCGGACAAACCGGAACCGCCTGAGCCTCCGAAACCGGCGGAGGGGCCAGGGGCCGGCAAACCCGAGCCCCCGAAACCGGCGGAGGGGCCGAAAGCTGACAAACCCGAGCCTCCGAAACCGGCAGAGGGACCAGGGGCCGGCAAGCCGGAACCTCCCGGGTCTGGAGAAGGGCCGAAAGCTGCGGAAGAACCCAAGGCCGGCAAGCTCGCGGCGGAACCTCCAAAACCTGCAGAGAGGCCGAAAGCCGACAAGCCCGAGCCCCCGAAACCTTCAGAAGGACCGAAAGCCGCAGAAGGCCCCAAGGCCGGCAAACCTGCAGCAGAACCTCCAAAGCCTGCAGAGGGATCAAAGGCCGGCAAACCCGAGCCTCCCAAGCCTGCAGAGAAACCGAAAACCGCGGAAGGGCCGGGAGCTGCCAAGCCCGCGGCGGAACCTCCGAAACCCGCAGCCGGCCCCAAGGACGGCAAACCAGCAGCGGAACCTCCAGCCCCCACAGGCACCCCCGATCCGCTCCGCGAAAAAGGCCCCGGCCGCAAGGGACCGGAGCCGCTGTAATTTCTTATTTTTCTTTTATCTTCAGATGAAGGGTGGGCCGTCTCAGATCCTGGGAATTCATATTGACCCAGCGGTCCACCTTTATTTCATCCTCCTCCCAGACAAATCTCACATGATCGAAAAACGCCATTTCAGGAAATCTCCACTCCATCATCAGAGTATTTTTTCCGCTCCAGTAGGCGATGGCAGAGATTCTGGACCGTTCCGGCTCATACTGATGGTGAAGGTAGGCTCCCGTCATGGTGGTGAAGCCGTCCGCCCAGAAATCCAGCCCGGCTGTCACCTCATGTCTTCCCCGGTCATCCTCCATCACGTAGACCACTTCTCCGTTGTCCGTAAAATGGAGTTCCGCCGCTGTCACCCGGTCCACATTCTGTTCCGGAGCAAAAAACAGATCCTTTTTTTCCGGCTCCAGGTGATCTTTTACAGAAACATTTTTCCCCTTCAGTGTCATCCGCAGCCCCTTCTGGCGAAGGATCTCCTCAAAGGGATCTGCGTTCTCCTTTTCTTTTTCCATTTTCCCGCCTTCAGGTGCCTCTTGTTTGACGCGGTCTACGATCTCCCGCTGGAAAAGCCGCATGGCCTTGTAGCCGTCATCAGCGGCTGTGATGGCAAACACCATATTTAAGGACGGCACCAGCCCGCAGGTCTGGCCGAACATCCCTCTGGCTGCCCAGATATCCGCCCAGTGGTCCCAGTGAAAATTGTACTGCAGCCCGTCCACCGGCGGCAGAGGATCCCGGTATCCCATGGCGTATTCCACCCATTCTTCAGGAATCAGCTGCTCCCCGTTCCAGTTGCCTTTATTTAAATAGAGCAGGCCGATCCGGAGCATATCCTCCGTCGTCAGCGACACCCCGTTTCCGCCGGAGCAGACTCCTTCCGGGCTCAGCATCCACGGAAAATCCGTCAGCCCGATCTTTTTCCCCACCCTCTCCTGGACCAGCTCCCGGCAGGTCTTTTTCTCCACCTGCTGGACAATGTATGAGAGAATGTAGCTGTTGCCGCTGGAATACATGTATGTCTTTCCCGGCTCCTTGTCAAAGGGCACCTTAAAATATGCCTCTTTCCAGCTGGTCTTTAAGGGACGCCACTCATTTCCCCCGATCCCTCTCTCCTGACCGTTTCTCATGGTAATCAGGCTGCGGATCGTACATTTTCTCAAATACTCATTGGCCGATGCCTCATACTCGGGGAAAAATTTTAACAGCGGATCATCCAGCGCCAGCAGTCCGTCAGCGTAGGCCAGAGCCACCGCCGTGTTGGTGAGAATTTTCGTGAAAGAGTGCATAATGTGGGGAATGTCCGCGGCGTATGGGGCATTGTAAGCCTCAAAAATCACCTGACCGTTTCTCGCGATCATGATTCCGTGAATCTCCGAATCCGCCTTCTCACAGGCGTTGAGAAAATCAATAATGTACTCCGCCGCCACCCCCTGGGCGGCCGGAGCGGATCGTTTCAGTTCATTTTTCATATCACTTGTCTCCTCTGTTTCATATGACCTTCTTCCCGCTGAATCAGAAGAACGGGAATACCTGGGGCAGAATCAGCACGCAGCAGATCCAGGAAATGATCAGCAGCGGCCAGCCAAATTTGGCAAAATCCTGGAATTTCAGTTTGGTAAAAAGCATCATGGTCTGGTTAGTTCCGGATGCGATCGGCGTCAGATAAGAACAGCCGGCGCCGATGGCGATGGCCAGCACGATAGCTTGGGGATTGGCCCCCAGAGACTCGGCGATGGAGATTCCCACCGGAGCCAGCATTCCGGCACAGGCCATGTTGTTCATAAACTGCGTGGCAACGGAGGCGCCGATGCAGACCACTGCGGTGATCACATACAGGTTCTTGGACTCTCCGATCAGGCTTACAATAATGTCTCCGAACAGATTTCCCAGGCCGCTCTGATTCATTACGGCGATCATCAGGTTGATGCCGGCGCAGAAAATAATCATGTTCACATCCAGAGAAGTCAGCACTTCCTTCGGCGTCACAACGGTGGAGAGCACTGCAATTGCGATCATGGCATATCCCACAAAGTTGGGATCAAAGGAGATCACGCCCAGAGACCCCAGAACCAGCGCGATGATAAACACCAGAAACGCTGCGCCTACCACTTTCTGCTTGTTTTTCTGCTCCTTTGTCAGCTGCTTTTCTTCCATTTCCCCGCCGAAATCATCGTAGGAAGCGCACCAGCGGTTCATGACCACCATATAGATCCCGCCGATGATAAAAATGGGAACTGCCACCCACGCGAAATCCAGAAGTCCGAATAACGGCAGGCCCGCCTCCTCCAGCGCGGTGTTGGCGTATACGTTGGTGGGCGTTCCGATCAGAGTCACAGCGCCGCCAAGAGTGGTGGAAAAGATCACAAACAGCACCAGTTTGGAAAGGCTGATCCTGTTTTTCTTGGCAATGCTCCGCAGGACCGGCAGGAACGCAAGAGCCACGTAACTGTTCTGAAGGACGGTGGAAACCAATCCTGACGTGAGGTAAACGATGGCAAAAATCATCATTTCTTTTTTGGCTCCCGTCTGGGAACTGGTCATCTTATCCACGAAATCTCCAATCACCACATCCAGTCCCGTGGCGGCTATCATTCCTGAAAACATACAGATGATGATCATCAGGTGCAGGCTGGAACTGTTTAACACACCGTAAATATCTCCGCTTTCCATAATCCCTGAAAACAGCGCTACCGGCGCCAGGCAGACAAACGTCATCCAGTTGGGCAGTTTGGGATGAGCCAGCACCACAATAAAAATAATCAGACAGACAAGTGCCCACAGCAGAGTCATACTCATAAATAAATCCTCCTTCATACGTATCTGAAGCTCTTCTGTCCGGCCGGGCATCTCTCCATGTATCTGTTGTCTTCAGTATAGCGGAAAACTGCCTCTTTGAAAAATACCTGAAAAAAATGGGGGCATAGCAGAATGCTATACCCCGCAGAGACGCTTTAAGATCTCCTGTTCCCCTTCCTTCATCGCCTTTTTGATGCAGGAAATGCAGTATTTTTCTTCGTCTATAAATTTTTTTCCTCTCAGGCGGATCACTCCCGCCGCAGAATAATCCCTGTCGCTGATCTGGTAAAATTTCAGTTTTTCCCGGTTATTTAAAAATGCCAGATGGCCCAGAGCAGCCACGCAACAGCCCATCTGATTTTCCGCCGCCTGAAGGGCGATGGTGCTGCTGGTCACCTGCATTTTCGGCTCAATCCTGCATCCTAAGTCCCGGCAGATCTGATCAAATTCCTTACGCACCGCCGTAGTCTCCTCCTGCAGGATATAGTCCATCTCCGGGAGCCGGCGCAGATCCACTAACGGAAGGGGCAGACCGTCCCGGTGCTCCCCGAAAGGTTCAATGTCATACCGCTCCGGAACCACCAGGATCAGCGGATCCTGATAAAATTTCTCAAATACAAATTCTCTGGACCAGTTTAGATCCGGTCCGATGGCGAAATCGTATTTTCCTGCCTTCAGCGCGTCGGGAATGTCCTTTGACAGCAGGTTAAACAGCTCCACATCACACTCCGGATATCGGGAACGCACCTTTTTTGCCACGTTGAAAGCCGAAAGGGAGATGGCGTTTAGCGTCATTCCGATCCGTATCCGCCTGGCCTCAGATTTCTGCAGGTCCCTCAATTTTGCCTTCATAGTGCTCCGCAGCCGCCGGATCTCTTTGGCATATTCCACGTAGATCTTTCCGGCCTCCGTCAGCTCCGTCCCGTTGATCGTCCGGATAAACAGCGCCATCCCCAGCTCATTTTCCAGGCTGGACAGATAGCGGCTCAGGGACGGCTGGCTGATGTAAAGCACCTCCGCCGCCTGGGAAATGCTCCCGCACTCTGCCACCGCAATCACGTAGTCGATGTCTCTCTCCATCCCTTACCTCCCGTCTCTTCCATAGAATTGGCCCTGAAACTATGATACAGCCGAAGATTCAAAAGGTAAAGCAGTCAATTTTATTTTTCTTATCAGGCAGAAACTGTCCCGGATCCGGCGCTGTCTGCAGCCCGGCCGGCGTCCTTTCCCCCGGGCAGGCCTGCCCGCACCCGACTCCACAAAACTGCAGACAGGATCACGGCCGCGTAGTCTGTGACTGACTGGCCGAATATCACTCCCGTCAGGCCGAACATGGCCTGAAGCAGATACAGCAGGGGGATGAGCAGCACGCCCTGACGCAGTACAGAGAGAACCGTGGCTTCCAAAGCATGGCCCACGGACTGAAGACTGTTCATATTGACAAAGAGGAATCCGATCACCGGGCCGGAAAGCATGTAGGCCGTAAGCATTTCCACGCCGTAGGCCACCACCTCGTCGTCGTTGATAAACAGGCGGATAATCGGCTCCCGCAACACAAAGTACAGCAGGGTGGCCAGAATTCCCACCGCCAGACAAGTCCTCTTGGTAAAGCTCTCCACCGCCCGGAACCGTTTTCCGTCACCGGAGCCGTAATTATACCCCAGCAGAGGCTGAACGCCGTTGGCAAGTCCCATCTGCAGGAAAGTGATGAACATGTTGGCCTTGAACACGATCCCGATAGCCGCCACCGGAGCGTTTCCGTAGACCACCAGCATCTGGTTGAGCACAATGGTGGAAACGCTCATCAGCGCGGAGAAGATAGCCGTAGGCAGTCCGGTGGAGCAGATTCTGGTGAGGATCCCGTTTTTCCAGGTAAAATCCTTCCAGGAGATGGAGAGCATATGGCTCTTTCTCAGAAAATACCACAGATAATAGACGCTGGCCATAATATTTCCCAGGGAGGTGGCGATGGCCGCGCCCGCCGTTCCCTGTCCCAGCACGCTGATGAAAATGGGATCCAGCACAATATTGGCGATGGTGCCGATCATGCTCCCCACCATGGCCTCCCGGCTGGCTCCCTCCGCCCGGACGATAAAGCTGGCGGCCGCCGACCAGATGATGAACGGGGCGCCCCAGGCGATGTGTATGGTGTATCCTCTGGCAAATTCATACGTCTCCGCGTCCGCCCCGAACACCCCGAGAATGGGATCCATGAACAGGATCAGCAGGGCCGCGAAGACCAGGCCCACCAGCACGGAGGCGTAAGTCACAAAGGACGAGGCCGCCCGCACCCGCTTCTCATTTTTCTCCCCCATGGCCATGGACAAAACGGTGCTGCCGCCCATGCCGAACATGTTGGCAAAGGCCATCATCAGAATGAAAATAGGGTTAGTCAGACTCACCGCCGCCACCTGCAGCGGATCTCCCGTCTGTCCCACAAAAAAGGTGTCCGCCATATTGTAGAGCACTGTCACCAGACTGCTGATCACACTGGGGACGGCCATGACGGCCACCGCCCTCGGCACATTCATCGAGCTCATCAGCTCATGCTCATATCCCTGCTGTCTTTCCATGTCTGTCATCCCTTTCGTCCAGATTTTTCAGCATTTTCCCGGCTGTCTCCAAGAAACATTTTTTCTCCTCCGGCGTGATCCCCTGAAGAAGGATTGCCTCCGACTCCTCGATCTCCCGCCGCAGGGCCTCTCTCACCTCTTCCGCCTTTTCCGTAAATACGATCCGTTTATAGCGGCCGTCTTTCTCCTCCGGAATCCGGCAGATCAGCCCTTTTTCCTCCAGCTGCTTCAGCGCCTCCGTGGCCGTGGACGGCCGCAGGCCGAATTCTTTCTCGATCTCTTTCTGATAAATGCTTCTCCGGCTGCTCTCCACCAGGATGAAATCCAGAATATTACCCTGGGCGCCGCTGATGCCGATCGCCTCCTGGATCTGCCTGGACCGGCGGCGCAGACGGTTGGAGATCCGGTTGATCATCTTTCCTGTTTCCATATCTCTTCACCTTTCTTTCCGGAAATATCTGCTTTCCCGCAGATCTTCCGCCTAATTGTTTCGGTTCCTAAGTATACACTTCGTTTCCTAAATATATTAGGCCGGATTTTGAAGATTGTCAACAGGAAGTTGCGGGGCGGAACTGCCTGCTGTTAAGAGCGGGGGCTGCCCGCCGGCAGATGTATAAAATCTTTCGGGAATGAATAGGATGTAAAAACAAGATTTCCGGGGGTTTTCCGTGAAAGAATATATCGAAGAGCGGGCGGTTGCCATTGCCAACTACATTATAGACTGCAACGCCACAGTCCGGCAGACGGCAAAGAAATTTGGGATCAGCAAGAGTACAGTGCATAAAGACGTCACCGACCGCCTGGAACATATCAATCCGTCTTTAGCCGCCCGCGCCCGGGTGGTGCTGGACATCAACAAATCGGAACGCCACATCCGGGGCGGGATGGCAACGAAAGAGAAATACCAGCACCGGCTTCAGATCTGCAGCAAGGATGAGAAATAAGATAAAAAAGCCCCCGGGCGGAGCCAAACCTCCACCCGGGGAAATATTTTACTAAAAATTCACATTATTCTTTTCCAAATATTCTTTTATCAACGGCAAAATGTATTCTACTGATTCCAGCTGAGCTTTCGCCTCATCTGCAGATACAATGAAAAAATCATTATAATCGCTTTCTTCCCTTTTCATTTTCAGCCTTGCCAGACGTCTGCCCATTTCTCCGGGAAATTTCCCTGTTGCCACATACTCTTTATTGAAAAAAGCCACTACGTCTTTATGACGTCTGAAATCTATGCTTCTTAATGCAAGAACAGCGCGCGCTCCGTAAAACACCGCATAATAAGATCGATTAATGCAATCCCTGTAAAAACCATTGTCAAAGCACATCTTCGCATTTTTGTAGGTTTCTTCCGCAAGAGAAAATCGATACTTTGATAATTCTAAATCTTTGTTTATATCATGCACTGATTTTCACTCCTTCATCTCTGACACTGCGGTAATAAGGCAGATTATCTGCCCAGTCATTAAAATGATCTGTATTCGTTATCACAGGAGAAATGTCCACTCCATACTTCAGCATATAATCAAAAGAAAGATCGCTGATCCGATTTGATACTGCCTTTATCTGGTCCTTTGTCAAAGAAACTAAAAGCATAACATCAATATCTGAAAGTTCCGAGTAATCTCCTCTTGCATATGAACCATATACAATAACACTGTCAAGAGAATTGCCCAGCAGTTCTCTTACACGCTCCGCAAAATCCTGTATAATATCTGAAATTTGAACTGGCATGCGGTCTCACCTCTTTCCTGCTGCAAATCACTCCCCCCGGGCGGAGCCAAACCTCCACCCGGGGAAATATTTTCCCGCCTGCTGCTATCTCTCTTCTTCCTCCGCCTCTTTCTCCAGCTCCTTTGCGCACACCAGATAGTAATGCCTGCCGTTGGCGCTGGTCTGCATCCGGCCAAGCCCCACCAGGGCCTCCGCCTTCATCCGCTTCACGTCCGGACAGCGGGAACCGGAGTTCAGCAGAATATCACACAGCTCTGCCGCCCACTGGAAGCGTCCGTCCGCCAGGCTGGCGGTGATCTCCTCTTTAATCTTGTCTGCTCCGCCCATCATGCGGATCTGATTGTCCGCCTTTTCCTTCTGCGGGAGACTTCCCAGATTGGTGGGATTTCCGTCAAACCAGCCCAGATATCCGGTGAAAATGGCCCGCACCGTCCAGCGGACCGTTCCGTAGTATTCCTGAAGATAGGGGAGAGAAGCAAAGCGCTCCGGCAGCACCACCGTCTCCGCCAGCTCATCCGGCGTCATTCCCCGGTCCATCCCCTTCAGCGTCTCCGTCAGCACATACTCGATCGCGTCCCGGTAGTTGGTCAGAGTTTCCCGGATCTGATCCCTGCCCCGGATCACCGCCGTGTGGCCGGGAATCAGGATCTCCGCCGGGTACTCCAGCATTTTCCCCAGGGAGTCGATCCAGGAGCTGATATCCCGGTACTGACTGCCCCGGATGGCATAGAGATTGGGCCAGGACTCATAATAATTGTCCCCGCAGCAGAGAATGCCAAACTCCGGCATCCACACAAACATCTGATCATCCGTCTCTCCGGGAGCCGCTATCAGCTGGAATTCCACTCCGGCGCGGGAGATCACATTCTTCTCCCCGTCAATCAGTTCATTCGGCGGGAGCATGGCTCTGGTGCTGAAGGGATTATTCCAGATGCCGATTCCGATGCAGATGCTCTCCTCCCTGGTGAGGGTGGGGCCAAACTGCCGCATTCCCCGCTTCTGGCTGATATGGTCAATGAGCTGGCTGCTGCCGTACACCTGTGTCTTGTAGGTGTGGGCGATGATCTCCGTATCTTCCTGCGCAAACACTCCGGCTCCCGCCGTGTGGTCAAAATGAGTGTGGGTGTAGATAATGGTCTTCACCGGCTTGTCGGTGATCTTTCTAAGCTCCGCCAGAGCCGCCTGGGCTACTTCCTTTCCGTTCAGAGTGTCGATGAGCACACAGCTGTCCTCACCGATCACAGCGATCATATTGGAACCGCCGAAACCTGCGAAAAAATACACCTGCTCGTTAATCTTCTCTACTCTTCTGGAAAAGCTCTCCGCATGTTTTAAGAGTTTCTCCTCTCCTGCAAATACTGTCATTTCATACCTCCTGTCTGTCCGCCATATACGGACACTTTGGCAGTTTCCGCCGTCTTCCGGAAAAGCAGTTTCCAAAAATCAGGCCGGACTGCCGCTGTACTTATATCCTACTTCCGGAGGCAGTTTTTTGTAAACCAGGCACTTTCCAGTGCTATAGTTTCTTTCTGAAACTGTCAAAACCACTCATCGTCCTCTTCGTCATTAAAGGAAACCGCACCGGTGAGCAGATTCTCCACTTCTTTTTCATAGATCTTCAGCCGGTTCGTAAGGCTCTCCTCTTTCTCGCTGTCTCCTTTTTTCCGGCAGACGGCAATGGTTGCCATAAAGACCACATCATTGTTGTCGTCGCAGGCTGTATCGTCTCCGATCCAGCGATCCGCCGCCTCTTCCGCTCTGTCCAGCTCTCCGCACTCGATCAGGCAGTAAATGAGAGCGGCAGCCGCCACCGTATTGTCCGGCTCCTCCTCATACCAGCCGCGGCAGTACTCCAGGGCCTCTTCCTTCCTCCCCTGGGCCCGCAGAGCCAGACTGAGCAGAGAGCGGATGTCAGAAGGTGAGTCCTCCTTCCAGTCAAACAGCTCCAGAATCTCCCGGCAGGCGTTCTCCAGTTTCTCATACTGCTCCTGATCATCCAGTTCATCCAGATAGTCCGTCAGCCAGTCGCACACGCCATGCTCAAAATCTGTGTCGTCATCCAGCTGGACCAGCTCCCTGGCAAACTGCGGATTCTGCTCCCGCCCCGTGCGGACGATCTCCAGCAGAGTCTCAAAGCCCTGATTCCAGACATCCATCCCATTTTCCCGCCTCGCTATGCTCATGTAAGCATCGTCGCTCAATTTATCAAATTTTTTCCACAGCTGCTTCATGATCTGTTCTCCTTATCCACATTTTCTTCATGTTTTCTTGTGTTTTGGTATTCTCATTATACCCCATGCGAGCCGGATACTCCAGACTTATTTGGATCCACTGAGCAGAAAAAGCGCCCCGCCTGCCGGGAACATTCCCGGGGCGGAGCACCTGTTTTCTTACTTATTTGATATATTCATCCGGATGAGCGCAGCCGTTGGTCCCATCGTATACCTGGTCTTTTAACATCAGATGGACTGCCGCCAGCTTGTAGGTCTGAGGCAGAGCCAGGATCCTCGGGTTGGGCCCGGTGTATTTCTTCATGGCGTCCGCCAGCGCCTCCTCAAAGGTCGCTCTGGTCTTTAATCCCATGCTTCTGGCGTAGCCCGGCTCCTGAGCGCCCACGATGTAGATCGCCGCCGTATTCATCTCCGCGATCTGTCCGCAGCTCATCATGGAGAAGCCGTGGAATGGATGGAAGGCATTGCAGTAGCGGTATTTGCGGATATATTCCTCATTGGTGGCAAAATACTCGCCGTACCGGTTCATATCCGTGAGCACATTCATATAGTCGTGCTGGAACATATCGTAGCACTCCCGCAGGTAGGGCCACAGTTCGTCATGGAAATAACCGTTGCAGATGGAGGAACAGATGATCACACAGTTCTCCTTCATCACCCGTTTGTGACGAATCACCTGGGCGGACAGTGCCTGCATCATCATGATCGGGTTGGTTCCCATGCCGTTTCCGTAGTGGAAATCCTGGGGCATTCCAAATACCATGATGTCATACTTGTCCTCCGCAAAGGGAACATACGTCCTCTTGTCCGCCATTTTCCAGGAGATCGGCTGCATTTCGGCCGCGTAGCCGGAATTGATCTCGATCTGTCTGGACTGGGTGTCCAAAACGGCATCGCAGCAGAAGTATTTCTTGCCCATGTGCTCTTCCTGCTTCATGCCGATCTCGTCGAATTTTGTTCTCATGAGAGAATGGCCGCTCACCGGAGTAAAGTCCGCCCGGTGCATGACCTGAGGCACATGGTGGGAGGCGATGGACGTCCAGTGATTTAATCCGGTGGCGCAGTGCTTGTAGCCGCCGGAGTAGCCGCCGTAGGGATTTCCCTGAGTGTGTCCGATGAGAATGGGAAGATCGCAGTCATGGACATATTTGTTTAAGTACACCGGATCTCCCCGGTCTGTGAAACCGCAGTTTACCATGTGCTCATGGTCTTCGCTGTCGTGGTTGATGATCTGTCCGGTGTACCAGAATTCGTTGAACAGCTCATCTCCCAGGATCGCTTTTAACTGGGGAATCTTGTTCTTCGGGTGCAGGCCGTTGGAGCAGATGAGCATAATGTCTTTCTTCTCCACTCCCGCGTGATAGAGTTCATTTAAAATAATCCGGATGGACATTTTCCGGTGGGAAGTGGGCTGAAGCCCTCCCTTTACGATATCCGGAAATACGATAGTCACTTTGCTGCCCTTATGCGCCAGCTCTGAGAGAGGCGGCATTCCGATAGGGTTGCGGATCGACTTTAAATAAGCCTCCTCCAGCTGATCCTCAGGAATGCAGGGCGGGTCCGGTACGGTCACTCCCGGAATAAATACGTCTGTGCTGTCCGGAAGAGACGCGTTCATCAGGCCGTAGCCATATTCAAACTGTAAATTTTTCATTGTCGATACCTCATTCTTTTTCCGTCCCGGCGCTTTCGCGCGGAACATTTGACTTTTGCTGTTCCAGCGTCTAGTTCACTCCCAGATAGATTCCCGCAATCTCCAGATATTCTTCCGGATAGAATCCGATCTCCCCGGAGAAACGGGTCAGAGCGATGAGTCCGCCGTCGATAGACGGGATCTCAGACAGCATTTTCGCGTTGTCCTGCTTTAAGCCGCCGCCGTAAACCACATCCCGGCCGCCGGATACTTCCTTGACATAATCTGCGATTTTGGTGATGTAGTCCCGGTCGGGAGGAATCTTTCCCGGCCCGATGGCCCACACTGGCTCATAGGCAATGACCACGGGCGCGTCCGCCGGCACTCCGGCAAGTCCCGTCTCGATCTGCTCCCGCAGAACCTCCTGCCACCGGTCCTGCTCCTCCGCTTTTTCTCCGATGCAGTAGAGAACGGAAAGGCCGGCTTCCGCTGCCCGGCGCACCTCTTCATTTAAGAGCCGGTTCACCGCCGCCGTGTCCGTCACCCCGGCCTCCGCCAGGACGCCTGCCTTGTCATTTCTCTCCTCACAGTGGCCGATGAGAACGCTGCCGCAGCCTAAGGCTTTCATGGCCTTTGCCGTGCGGTTTGCCGTAAACGCCCCGAAATTATGTCCTTCTGCCGCGTCGTCGCGGAACACGCTCTGGCAGCCGATCACCACCGGGCTGTCCTCTTTCTTTGCCTGCACTGCCGGAATCACATGAGCCTCCGGAAGATATACGATAAACTCCGTCTCCCCATCGGCAGTTTCCTGCAGCTTTTTCACCCCGTCCTGAATGCGGCTCACAATAAAGCTGCCCCACTCTGCCGGCTCTGCAATGCTGTTGACTCCTCCCATTTCTCTGGGAATGTCAAAGCGTTTCAGATTCAAAAAAATATGCTTCATTCTTTTCCCTCATTTCCAGCCTGAAAATCCACAAAATCCCTGAGCTCCGGACCGATAAGCGGCCGGCACCATTTCTTAAATGCCTCCGTCACATCATTGCCCCCGGGGCTGATAAATTCATCCGGCATGGTCTTTTCCACCATCATTACCTGCTCAATGGGAATCAGGAACGTATCGATCCCATACTCTTTACCTTCTCTCCGCTTAAAGCCCACCATCACGCCTGTATGGCCTTCCAAAGCGGCCTTTAATGCCTCAGCGCCGGCCAGGACTGCCTCTTCCCGGTCCACCGGAGACTGCCAGGCGATGGACGCCCGCCCGGAGAGCCCGGGCTTTTCGCTCCTGGCCTTGATTCCCAGCCGGCGGATCACCAGGTTTGCCAAGTGGGCGCTCACATCTCCGTAGTAGACCGCCCGCTCCGTCTTAAAGATCGGGTCCACAATGGGCGTTCCGTCCGCCTTCTTTAACCCCTCGCTCACCACCACGACCACGCCGCCTAAGCGGTCATAGAGCTCTTTTACATCTTTTAAAAACTGCTCCTCGTCAAAGGGACGCTCCGGCAGATAGATCAGGTGGGGAGCATCGTCTTTCTTCTTTCTCGCCAGGGCGGACGCGGCGGTGATCCAGCCGGCGTTCCGTCCCAGAGCCTCCATCACGCACACATGGATGGGGAGAGAACGGACATCCGCTCCCACCTCCTGCACGGAGGCGGCCATGTAGCGGGCGGCGCTGCCGTAGCCCGGCGTGTGATCGGTCACTGCCAGATCATTGTCTATGGTCTTGGGGATCCCCACCACCCGCAGATCGCTGTAGCCTTCCTTCACACATGCCTGATAGATCTTCCCGCAGGTGTCCATGGTCCCGTTTCCGCCGTTGGGCAGAATATATCGAATATTGTATTTTTTCATGATCTCCGGTGTTTTTTCGTAATCCTCTTCCGTTACCGGATAGCGGGAGGAGCCGATGGCCGTTCCGGGAGTTTCCAGGAGTTTTGAAAGAACCGAGTCATCCACCTGGGTGAGATTGACAAATCTCTCTTTAAAAATCCCTTCCATCCCGCCGAGGACCCCGTATACGCATCCGATCTCCGGATGTTTTCTGCTCTCCATGATCACCCCGTAGAGCGAGGCATTCATCACGGGGGTCGGTCCTCCCCCGTGGACAACCAGCACATTTCCTGTCATGTTCCCTCCATAGAACGTCAGCGTCCGGCGTTCTTATAAAATTCTTTCATCTCTTCCAGAGTGGTCTGTTTTACAAGCGGTGCTTTTCCGTAGGCGTTAAACTGCACGATCAGCGTGCCCACCGCCTCCTTCACGCCCTTTTCCACGCACTCCATGAGGCGGGCCACATCTTCATCCGGCACATTTCCGTACATCACCGTATCCATCACCGGCGGCAGGAAGACTCTGGGATCAAACTGATCCTTATTCTCCTCCAGCAGACGGTAAACGCCGCCGATGGACGGGCTTTCCTGAAGCTCTGGCGCTCCCGCGAACAGTTCTTTCATGTTCCTGGTGACTGCCAGACGGATGTCCGTGTCCACGTTGATCTTATTGATTCCGCACTTGATGGCCTCTTTCAGCTCTTCCAGAGAAATTCCGTGGGCATTCTGGATATTGCCGCCCAGAGCGTTGATCTCATCCACAATGTATCTGGGGACGGTGGAGGAGCCGTGGGATACCAAACCGCCCCGGATCCCCTCATGGTTTAAGCACTCCCGGATAGCAATGGGAATCTGTCTTCTCAGCTTTACGTCCTTTCCCTTGGAAGCCCCGTGCATGGTGCCGTAGGAGATAGCCAGGGCGTCCACTCCCGTCTTCTTGAAAAATTCCACCGCTTTTAAGGGGTTGGTGTAGGTGGAATTGCTGGCAAACACATGATCTTCCACGCCGGCCAGCACTCCCAGCTCGCCCTCTACGCTGACGCCTCTCTCGTGGGCGTATTTTACCACTTCTCTGGTCAGCTCTACGTTCTGGTCAAACTCCAGGGAGGAGCCGTCGATCATGACCGAAGTATAGCCTCCGTCGATAGCCGCCTTGCAGGAATCGAAGTCCCGGCCGTGATCCAGATGGAGCACCACCGGAATGCTGGCGTTCTCCCCGTATTTTTTCACCGCGTCCGCAATCAGCTTCGCTCCCCTCTTTTTATCCTCCAAAGTAGCGTTTTTAAAATCCACGCAGCCGCCCATAAATCCGTTGGCCAGGTCAGCGCCCTGAAGCACTGCCGGAGCGCGGAACATTTCATGAACCTCAATCACAGCTTTGGCCTGGGCCACTGCGTTCACGTTGAAGGCGCCCTGGCCGTAGCCGTAATCCAGCGCCGCGTCGATAATCGGTTTTAATGATACTAATGCCATTGTCTTCCCTCTTTTCTCTCTGCCGCCGTCACAGCAGGGTAATGGTCATGGAATAAGCTGCCGACATTCCTTTTCCCAGCTTCTGCAGGTGATTTTTGTGGAGGAACTCATCATCCTCGTCAGAGCAGACTGCAGAGCCGTTCCAGGGCTCGATGCAGAGAAATGTGCCCTTCTCATGGGGAGTGGTCCAGAAGGCCACCGTCTCAAAGTCCGGAAAATCCACCTGCACGCCCTTTTCTCCCGTCCTGCTCTTTAAACTCACCTGCCTGGACGTGATCTGGTCAAACCAGACGGCATCGTCTGCAAACAGCTCCCTGGTGAGCGGGATTACTTTTCCGTCCGCTCCCGGGAACGGGTGCTCCGTACTTTTGTCAAACTCCAATCTCTCCGTATCGTAGCCGCGGTAGCCTTTCTCCTGCCGTCTGGGAAATTCCAGATAATAGTCCTCAAACCGCTCACCGCCTTTTAACGGACAGTTAAAGCCAGTGTGGAATCCCAGGCAGTACCAGATGTCTGACTCATCCCGGTTATTCACCTCCAGAACAGCCGTAAGTCCTGTTTCCTCCAGGCGGTATCTCACCCGCAGCTCAAATTTCCAGGGATAGGTCCCGGCGGGAAAGCTGTCCTGGTTTAAGCCGAACACCGCCTCCCAGCCAGTCTGATAGAGGAGCTTAAACTCCAGGGATTTGCAGGGGCCGTGTTTTACGATCGAATACTCTTTCCCGTCGATCCAGGTTCTGTCATTTCTCAAATTTCCCACAATGGGGAAGAGGATGGGGGAACAGTTTTTCCAGACTTCCGGATTCCTCTGCCAGATATATTCTGTCTTTCCCCCGTCCATCAGGGAGATCAGCTGGGCGCCCATGGTGTCCACCGCCGCCGTCAGCTCTCCCTTTTTCAGTCTCACGATCATGCCGTTTTTCCTCCCGGCCTAAGCCTTTCCCTCAGAACCGGCCAGCCGGATAATATCCCGGATGTCTCCCCGGAGTTTTTCCTCCGCAAACCGGGACAGCTTCCACGCGTGGCCCTCATCTTTTCCTTCCGCCAGTCCTTCCTTCAGGTATTCCACATACTGACAGCGGATCTGTGTTCCAAAATTGATCTTTGCCACTCCCGCGTTGATCGCCCGGCGAATCAGACTTTCGTCCATGCCGGTGCAGCCATGAAGGACAAAGGGGATATCTGTAAATTTCCGGCATTCCTCCAGCACTTCCACCCGGATGTCCACCGGCCCTTTATAAAAGCCATGGGCATTTCCGATGCCGATGGCCAGGGAATCCGGCCGGCACAGATCCAGATACTGTTTCACCACTTCCGGGTCCGCGATGTTGGAGCAGCCCATGGCCCGCCCCTGGTCGTCCAGTCTGGCCAGCTCGCCGATCTCCGCCTCCAGCGGCACGTTAAATGCCCGGCACACCTTTGCCACTTCCTCCGTCCGCCTGGCATTCTCCTCCACCGGATAGGCGGAGCCGTCATACATGATGGAGGTAAATCCGATCTTCAGCATCTCCATGCACCGCTCAAAGCTGTCCCCGTGGTCCAAATGGACCGCCACAGGAACAGATACTTTCCCGGCCATCCATTTTGCCGTCTCAAAAAACCAGTCGTGGCCGGAATATTCTCCCGTGCTCACATAGTGGGCCAGGATAATGGGAGATTTCAACTCCTCCGCTGCCATGCAGATGGCCCGGATAATGTCGTAGGTTCCGCCCTGAGTGTTGATAGCGGGAACTGCATAATGTCCCTCATACGCTTTCTGCAGCATTTCAAAACTTGTGGTCAGCACAGTCCTACCTCCCCAAACGTCAGATTTCCACAACTACCTTAAGATAATCAGCGGGATTCTTGATCATATCCTGAATCACCGTCTCCACCTCTTCCAGCCGGCAGGTCCTGGTGGTCAGAGCGTCCACCGGCAGCTTGCCCTCGTGGATCAGTTTTATGGCCTCCGGGAATTTCTTATTGGAATTTCTGCTGGGCAGAACGTCGATCTCCTTCTGCATCAAACGGACGGTGTTGATCATCACCGGGTCATGAGGCCAGCCGATGAGAGCGATCCGGCCGCCGTGGCACACGTAGTCGTGCATTTTTCCCAGGATAGCGGGAGCTCCGGTACAGTCGATCATGGCCTCCGGCAGCTTGCCGTTTGTCACTTCCTTCAGATACTCCTCCACATCGCCGTTCTTGGAATTGAAAATATAGGGAACGCCCATGGCCTTTGCCTCGTCCAGTCTCTCCTGGATGATGTCTACCAGAATGGGGGTTGCTCCGTAATTGATGCAGGCAAAGGACGCCATCAGTCCGATCACGCCGGCGCCGAACACCACCACATGCTCTCCCGCTTTCACTCTGGCTCTGGTAGCCCCATGAAGTCCGATGGTGAAGGGCTCCACCAGCGCCGCATGGATAAAGGTCATGTCATCCGGAATCTTAAAGCACTGTCTGGTGGGATGAAGGAAGTACTCTGCCATCATTCCGTCTTTGTGAACGCCGCACACATGCAGGTCAGCGCAGTTGTTCCACCGCTCCTCGGCGCACATATGGCACTTTAAGCAGGGCACGTAGGGCTCGAGAGCCACGCGGTCTCCCACTTTTAAGCCTTCGGGATTGTCTCCCACTTCCACCACCACGCCTACGCCCTCGTGGCCCAGGCCGTTGATGGGGTACTTCATCGTAGGATTGACGCCTCTGTAGGCCGTCACGTCAGAACCGCAGATGCCGCACATCTCCATCTTGATCAGTGCCTGTCCCGGCTGCAGCTGCGGCTTCGGGAACTCTTTAATTTCCAGTTTGCCAGGTTTTTCAATACACAGTACTCTCATTTTTCCTTCCTCCTAGTCATTCTCCTTGATATAATTCAGCGCATTGGGCATAATTCCCAGATTCCAGCCTCCGTCCGCGAAAATCACCTGACCAACTATGTAATCAGATTCTTCACAGGCAAGAAAACATGCCAGACTGGCAATCTCCTCTACTTTTCCAAACCGTTCCACGGGGGATACGGACAGGATTTCGTCAGCATTCAAAATTCCCTTCTTCAGGGGCGTTTCCACCATCTCTGTGCGAATCCATCCAGGAGCAATGGCATTTACTTTAATGCCATAAATCGCCCATTCAGCTCCCAGCTGCTCCGTCATCAGATTAACAGCCCCTTTGGTAATTCCGTAAGGAAGGCGTCCCACATTGATCATTCTCGTATTTCCGGAAGAAATGTTGACGATGCTTCCCCCTCCATCCTGCCTCATATAGCGTCCTGCCGCCTGACAGCAGAAAAACGGAGCTTTCATGTTAATGTCAATTACTTCATCCAGAACCTCTTCCGACAGCTTAAGACTTGGACATGGCCTGGCAATTCCTGCACAGTTTACAAGTACGTCAATGCGACCATAAGTTTTATGAACATAATCCATCATGGCAAAAATATCATCCCGGCTTCTCAAATCAATCTTATAAAATTCCGCCGCCGGTCCAATCTTTTCCGCAGATTCTTTTCCGCAGTCCAGCACATCCGCCAGTATCACCTTTGCTCCTTCGGCGGCAAATTTTTCCGCGATCCCAAAACCGATCCCCCTCGCTGCTCCAGTTACCACTGCTGTTTTTCCTTCCAAACGATTTCCTGTCATCTTGTTCTCCTTACCACCATTTGATCTTGTCTGTAATATAGTTTCGGTATTCAATGAACTTGGGAGAGGTGATGTCTCTGGGCCTGGGCAGGTCGATGTAGACCTCCTCCTTGATCTTGGCCGGCTTATTGGTCAGGATCAGCACCTTTTCTGCCAGGTACACCGCTTCTTCAATATTGTGAGTGATAAATATGACTGTACTTCCCAGCTCCTTCCACAGGCGGACCACCTCGTCCTCCAGATAGAATCTCATCTTTACGTCCATCTGGCCGTAGGGCTCATCCATCAGAAGCAGGTCCGGCTGCATGGCGAAGGAGCGGCCGATGATGATCCGCTGCTCCGCGGATACGGACAGCTCCCCGGGATATGCTTTCCGGCTCTCCTGCAGTCCCATCAGATCCAGGATCTGATTCACCCGGCGGTCGATCTCATCCTTCGGAACCTTTTTGATCTTCAGTCCGTAGGCGATGTTCTGCTCCACCGTCTGCCACGGCAGGGCGCTGGGCTCCTGGAACACAAAGGAAATATTGTGTTTTCTGGGATCTGCCGGCACGCCGTCAATATAGATATCTCCGGAACTGGGCTGGTGGATCCTGGTCAGGCAGTTTAAGAATGTGGACTTTCCGCAGCCGGTCGGTCCTACCACGCACACAAACTCTCCTTTTCTAATATTAAATGACATGTCATCCAGCACCAGCAGATCGCCGAACCGTTTTGTCAGGTTCTTCACTTCCACTTTTACTGGTCTGTTATCTTTTTCAGGCATACGCTTCTCCTCCTGAGATTAAATGGACAGATCCGTGTTGTCCGAGATCACCGTCCGCAGGTCAAGGAACTCTCTGCTGACCATATCTCTCGGTCTTGGGATGTCAATGGGGTAGACCTCTTTCACCCTGGCCGGGCAGTCGCTGAGCAGAATGATCCGATCTCCCAGATAGCAGGCTTCCTCGATGTTGTTGGTTACGAAGATAACGGTCCTCTTCTCCTGCTCCCACATTTTTAACAGATCTTCCTGCATTTTGTACCGGGTCTGGGCGTCCAGCTTTCCGAAAGGTTCGTCCATAATCAGCAGCTTCGGGTCTGCCGCGTAGGCTCTGGCGATGCCCACTCTCTGCTGCATGCCGCCGGAGAGCTGTCTGGGATAATAATCTTCAAAGCCTTCCAGGCCCACCAGCTTGATGTAATGTCTGGCGATCTCCCGGCGCTCTTCCTTCTTCATACCTCTGAACTTCAGCGCCAGCTCCACATTCTCAATGACTGTCTTAAAGGACATGAGGGCCAGCTTCTGAAATACCATTCCGATCTCCGGGTTTAACCCCTTCCACTCTTTTCCGTTGTAGATGATCTGTCCTTCCGTGGCGTCCTCCACTCCGGCGATAATGTTTAACATCACCGTTTTTCCGCAGCGTCCGGGACCCAGAATGACCAGAAATTCTCCGTCGTACACGTCAAAGCTCACATCGTCAATCGCCGTAAAATATCCTTTTTTCGAGAAAAAGGTTTTGGACAGATGACGGATTTCCATTCGTTTTACTTGTTGTTCCATGGACACACCACCTTTTCCAGTTTTTGTAAGATCACTGCCAGGATTGCTCCGATAATGGCGATGGTGATCACGGATACCAGTACCAGGGACAGATCGCTGCCCTGCCATCCTCTGGTCACGAGAGAACCCAGGCCCTGCTGAGCGCCCATCATCTCTGCGGCCAGCACTGTGGTCCAGCCGGAGCTGACGGAGGTGCGGATGCCTGCGAAAATGGACGGCAGCGCCGTGGGGATAACGATTTCCTTCAATATCTGCTTATTGTTTCCGCCGAAGATCCGTCCTACATGGATATTGATCTTATCCACCATCTCGATTCCGGCGGAGGTATTGATTACCAGGGGAACGAAGGTTCCGATAAATACCAGAAGTACCTTCGGGAACTCTCCCAGTCCGAACCACATGATCACGATCGGGATCCAGGCAATGGGCGGAATCGGACGGATAACCTCAAAAATACTTCCGAAAAACGCTCTCGCCCACCGGCTCCATCCAATAAGAATACCGAAGGCGATGCCGAATGCCCAGGAGATCAGCAGGGCGATCAGCACCCGGCGGAGACTGGCCCAGGCATGGCCGATCAGCGTTGTCTTTGCGATCGGTCTGGTAAATGTCCGGATAAACCGCTCCCAAACGTCCCAGGGAGCCGGCATCAGATCCGGATGGCCGGCGGAAAACGCGATCCAGCCGACGATGATCAAAACAACAGCCAGCACGGGAAGCCCCCAGTACAGCGCAGTTCTGATCATTTTCTGTTTGCTGCTCATTCTATCCATATGCGCCCTCCTAACGATTTACCTTCCAGCGAAGGAAGTACCTCTCACAGCGGGACAGGATAGCCGAAAGGATTGCTCCGATGGCTCCGATCACCACCATGCCTACGATCACGATATCCGGTCTTGCAACCGTCCGCCCGATCTGGATCATGTAGCCCAGTCCGGCGCTGGCCGCCAGCATTTCCGCCGCCACCAGGGTGGACCAGGAATTGCCTAAAGCCACGCGGATTCCCGCAAATACCATGGGAAGAGAGGAAGGAATTCCGATCTTCCAGAAGATCAGCCAGTTGGGCGCGCCGAAGGTCCTGGACACGTCGATGAGCACCTGACTGGTCAGCTTGATGCCTGTGTAGGAGTTGATCACGCAGGGCACAAACGCCGTAAAGAAAATGATCAGGGCTTTGGCCTTTAAGCCGACGCCCATCCACACCACTACCAGAGGGATCCAGGCGATGGGCGGAACGGGACGCACCAGCTCAAAGATCGGCCGGATAAAACGGTCCGCATAAGTCCACCATCCCATCAGAAGCCCCAGGGGAACGCCGATGATGATCGCCACGCAGAATCCTGACAAAGCCACCTGAAGGCTGGCCAGAATGTTGGTCCCCAGCACGTTTCCGTCGGGAACCGTATTGGTAAATTTATCCACCAGAGTGGCCAGCACCTCCGTCGGCGGAGGAAGAAGGTGAGAATCCACCAGTCCCAGCATTACCACTCCCTGCCAAATGATCAGCACCGTCAGGATGCCGGCAGCGCTGAGCAGCATGTACTTCACGTTTGCCTTCTTCTGCTGCTCCAGATACTCTGACCATTTGGCTTCCAGATTTTTCTTGTCTGCTGCCATATTTACTCTCCTTTTGATTTGTTTCTGAATGCCATGGCCGCCGCCTCCGTCTGACGCACTGTATTCTCAGGGCATCGCTCCCGGAAGCGGCGGCCGGATATTTGTCCGGCTGACGCCGGTTTCTTTTATTTCCGCGGGCTGCCGGCCGGGCGGACATGGCTCCATGCCCAGCCGGCTGCTGCCGCAGGATATTTCATTTGCAGATCGATCACTCCGCGGAGGTTTCTGCCTCTGCCTGAACCTCTGTGAGCAGCTTGGAGTCTACGTGACCGGCAAATTTCTCCAGGTCTCCCTCCTCGTAGTTGCCGCATTGGATGAAGAATTCCAGAACGTCAGCCATCTTCTGCTCCATCTCGGATACGTCGCTGCCCTCTGCCTTGTTCTCCATCATGGCAACAGACTCGTCCAGAGTAAAGTAGGTGTCGGCCTCCACATACATCTTTGTGGTTTCCTCATCCATGGAGCTTCCGTTCTCATCGTTCATGGCCATGCAATACTCCACGGCGCCTTCCGGATTCTCTCTGATCCAGTCCATGGCTCTGTAGTATTCCTTCATGAACACTTTCATAGCCTCATATTTTTCCGGATCTGCGTAGCTGTTCTTGTTGGCCACGAAATGGCACATCAGACCGGAGTCTACCAGAGGACCGCTGGAAACTGCGGTGTACTTGTCGGGCTCCGTCATCATGCGGAAGGTTCCGCCGGATCCCGTCAGCACGCAGGCATCGCCCTCTCCGGCGATAAACGCGCTGTAGGCCGTAGCCGGGTCCATGGCGATAAATTCCACGTCAGACTGGGTCAGGCCAAAACCCTCAAGAGTTTTTACAAACACGTACTGAGTCACGCTGCCTGTATTGCACAGCACGGATTTTCCTTTCCAGGTGTCCGCAGTACCATAAATTTCATCACTGTATGTATTGTTTCCGGTTCCGGCCGCCACAATGTCGGAGTCATTTCTCGTAAATACCACCTGGGTTCCGTCGTCAGTGTTGCTGGCTCCCAGCACTACCGCGTCGTATCCCAGAACGCCGGCAAATACGCCTCCGATTCCCGTACATCCGATATCCCAGCCGTCAGCGGAAAGGGATTCCATCTGCACCGGTCCGTTGGTGAAGAGCTGCTCGCTGATGCTCAGGCCTGCCTCGTCAAAATATCCTTCCTGCTGAGCCACATAAATAGGAAGCCAGTTTAAGCTGCCGCCAATTCCGGACACTGTCAGCTCATATTTCGCTTCTCCATCTCCGCCTCCGCTTGCCGTTCCGCCGCCGCAGCCTGTAAGCGCCCCCGCGCACATCGCAGCCGCCAGACCCATCGCTGTCAAAGCTTTCAATTTCATAAAACATCCTCCTCCTTGAAAAAATAATACATAAATACATGTTCTCCGGTCTTTTCTTTTTGGTCAAATTACTGTTTTCCTGTTGCCCTCAAGATAGGTTCATTATAAAAAATAAATAAGCAAAAATCAAATGTTTTTTACGCAAACGTTTGCCTTATTGTGACGTTTGTGCTATAATCAAGACAATATTCGCGGAGTTTTTGTCGTTAAAAGATAAACAAAGGAAGGAGCAAGCCTATGACACTTAAGGAAATTGCACAAATGGCCGGTGTTTCCATCTCCACCGTGTCAAGAGTGATCAACAATCAGAACTCAAAAGCCGCCAGCAAGGAAGTGCAGGACCGGATCTGGCAGATCGTGCGGGAAACGGGATACACCCCAAATATTTCCGCAAAAAGCCTGCAGAAGGGCGCCCAGGCTCCCATCAACACCCGCTCGCTTGCCTGCCTGTTTGCCCGTACTCCTGACTCTCCCAACGATCCTTTTTTCTCCTCCCTGGCCAGAAGTGTGGAAACTGCCGCCTACCAGCAGAATTACCTGGTCAAATCTTCCTTCACCGCCTTTGACCTCACGGAAACCGCGTCCAACGCGCGCATGTTTATGGACCCTTCGATCAACGGGGTGGCCGTTCTCGGCCGGATCGACAAGGCCGGCCTGAAATTCTTAAAGCAGCACTGCCGGTTTGTGGCCTACACCGGTTTAAATGAGATCAACGCAAAGTACGACCAGATTCTCTGCGACGGCTATCAGGCCAGCGTCACCGCTGTGGAACATCTGATCAGCCTGGGCCACCGCCACATTGCCTACATCGGCGAAACCAACAATGAAACCCGCTACAACGGCTACCGGGATACCCTGGAAAAACACCATCTTCCCTGCAATGCCTCCTATGTAGCCTCCGTGCAGCAGACTTCCGGAGGCGGATTAAAGGGCGCCCTGAAAATTTTAGAGCAGCAGCCCCTCATCACCGCTTTCTTCTGCAGCAACGACGTCACTGCCATCGGCGCCATGCGCGCCGTCCGGGACAAGGGCTTAAAAATCCCCAAAGACATCTCTGTAATCAGCATTGACGACATCGACACAGCCCAGTACCTGTCCCCCATGCTCACCACCATACACGTTCCCATTGAAGAAATGGGGCAGATGACTGCCAAGATCCTCATCGATCGGATCACCGGCGGCCACACCCTGCCCATGAAGATCTTTCTGCCCTTCTACCTCTCACAGCGGGAAAGCTGCGCCCCGCCACGGGAGGAAGAAAAATCGTTCTGACCTGCCTGCTGGGGCAGAAGCATTCTGGCCGGGCCTGCCGCCTGCCAGTCCTGTCAAAACAAAAGAGCACCCGCGGCTCTCCTGCCGCGAATGCTCTTTTGTCTTTTCCTTCTTATTTTCTTTTTCTTCTTCCGTACTCTCTTAAGCTCTCCCAGACCTCATGAAGAAAGATAATCGTTCCGCCCAGGAAAATGAACAGATCCCCCAGATTAAAGATCACTTTCTTAAACTTCCCCCAGTTAACTGAAAAGTAGTCCACCACGTAATGCCTGGTGATCCGGTCGTAGATATTGCTGAGGGCGCCGGCAAGAGTCAGGGAAAATCCCAGTTTTTCCATTCTGTGGCCCTTTCTCTGAAGCAGCCAGAACAAAATGCCCCCCACAGCGGACGCGGTGATGATCGGCACCATCCGCACCGCCTCCTGATACCGTTTCAGAAAACCGAACGGCAGCCCGGCGTTGTGGCTTTTGTGAAGCACGATCCTTCCCTTTTCATCCAGCTTTTTCGGAAATTCTGCCCCGTCCCGGCTCTCGATCTCCGCCTTCAGCGCCAGATCCGTCAGCACGAGAAATCCGATCAGTCCCAAAAATATCATTGCCCCGCCTCCTGTCTGTCTTTCCTTCCTTTATTGTACTATTCTTCCCGTCCCCCGTCCAGCGGAAAATGCTGCGGCTGATTTCCTCCATCTCTGCATATAATGAAGAAAAACGGAGTTTTTATGGAGCCATGCACCCGTTCTGCCGCATCAGAAGAATATGTGGACTTTATCGTGGAACACAACAATTACTCCCGGGATCTTCTCTATGATCTGGCAGGCACCTCCTGCATTGACATCATCAGCCGGCAGTATGCCGTGGCCTATATTCCGGCAAACGAGGCACTTCCCATATCTCTCACCAGGTATTCTTATACGTCCATCCCAAAACTATACACGCTCCTCGACACCTCCGCCCTGGAAGCCTCCGGGATCCTGACTGCCTACGCCCAGCCTGCCCTGGACACCGGCGGGGAAGGAGTGATGATCGGATTTGTGGACACAGGCATCAACTACTGCAGTCCTCTCTTCCAGGACCGGGGCGGCCGCACGCGGATCCTGGGGATCTGGGATCAGACGCTGCCGGCCGGGGACAGCACCAATTTTTTCTCTGACCTCTCCCCCTTTTCCGGCTTTTCCGACACCGCCTTCCTCTACGGCCGCCAGTTCACTGAGGAGGAGATCAATGCCGCCTTAGCCTCCGATTCTCCCCTGGATCTGGTCCCCACCACCGACGAGCTGGGACACGGCACCTTCTTAGCCGGCACCGCGGCGGGAAGCGAGACGGAGGACGGCTCTTTTTTCGGCGCCGCCCCGCTCTGCCGCATTGGCGTCGTCAAATGCCGGCCGGCCAAAAAATACCTGCGGGATTTCTACCTTCTCCCGGACGAAGCTGCCGCCTACCAGGAAAACGACATTATGATGGGGTTAAAATACCTTCTTCTGCTGGCCGCCAGCCAGAGTATTCCTCTGGTGATCGTCATGGGGCTGGGAACCTCCCAGGGCAGCCACGAAGGCACCTCGCCCCTGGGAAAAATGCTGGGGCAGCTGGCCGGCTATTCCGGCGTCATCCCCGTCCTGGCAGCCGGTAATGAAGCGGCCAAAAGCCGGCATTTTCTGGGATCCGTAGCCAAAGATGCGGAATACGAGGATGTGGAGCTGAGGGTTGCGGACGGGGAGCGAGGCTTCGTGCTGGAACTGTGGGCCAGAGATCCAGAGCTTTACACCGTAGGTTTTCTCTCTCCCACCGGCGAGCGGATCTCCCGAATCCCCCTCACCTTCTCCGGGGATAACCAGATCCGCTTTCTCCTGGAGCAGACGGTCATCACCGTAAACTACATCAACGCCGAGTCCGGCTCCGGCAGCCAGCTGATCTTCATGCGCTTTGAAGCTCCCACCGCCGGCATCTGGCGGATCCGGGTCTACAGCAGCCTTTTTATCACCGGAGAATACCACATGTGGCTTCCCCCGGATACCTTCATCTCCGACGGCACCTTATTCCTCCGCTCAGATCCGGACACCACAGTCACTGACCCGGCCAATTCGCCTCTTCCCATCACTGTGGGCGCCTACGATCACGCCGGGGGAGGCGTCTACCTAAACTCCGGCCGCGGCTTCTCCCGCAGCGGAAAGATCAAGCCTGAGCTGGTGGCTCCCGGCGTGGATGTGGCCGGCCCAGGACGCTCTCCCATCCCCTGTGAAACTCCCCCCTCCGCCCGCACCGGCACCTCAGCTGCCGCCGCCATCACCGCCGGAGCCGTCGCCGCCATCATGTCCTGGGGACTAAAAAACGGCCATCTTGAGATGACCGCTTCTGCTCCTGTAAAATCCTATCTGGTCCGGGGCGCCAGGAGAAATCCCGCCTACTCCTATCCCTCCAAAGAATGGGGGTACGGAGAGTTAGACCTTTATCAGACATTTCTGCGCATGAGGGAGTAAGCGTTTCAGCTCTCCTGCCCCAGAGGCACAAGCCCGCCCCGCATTTCGATCACCGGGCCGCCCCGCTTCTCCAGATATGCCCTGGTGATGATGACTGAGCCAATATCCGGATCCTTCGGAATCTCATACATGATGTCCAGCATGAACTCTTCCATGATCGCCCTCAGCGCCCTTGCGCCCGTATCCCGCTTCATGGCCTCCTCAGCGATCCACTCCAGGGCATCATCCTCAAACACCAGCTTTACCTCATCCAGAGCCAGCAGTTTTTCATACTGGCGGACAATGGCATTTTTCGGCTCCTTAAGGATCTTCACCAGCAGATCCTTTGTCAGCTTCTGAAGCGTGACTGTGACCGGAAGTCTGCCCAGAAACTCCGGGATCATGCCGAAGATCCGCAGGTCGGCGTTCGTCACTTTTGACAGAATATCGGGATCGCTGTCGTATTTGTCCTTTAAATCCGCGTCAAAGCCGATGGAGGCTTTCTTTGTCAGCCGCTCCTTTATGATCTCTTCCAGATCAGGGAAAGCGCCGCCGCAGATAAAGAGGATATTGTCCGTGTTCACCGTCTCCATGGGAGTGAGGGCATTTTTCTGGTTGGAGCCGACCGGCACTTCCACCCTGGCTCCCTCCAGCAGCTTTAAAAGCTCCTGCTGCACCGACTCGCCGCTCACATCTCTGGTATTCATATTTTTCTTCTTGGCGATCTTGTCGATCTCATCGATAAACACGATTCCCCGCTCCGCCTTCGTCACGTCATTTCCGGCAGCGGCCAGCAGCTTCGAGATCACGCTCTCAATGTCATCCCCAATATATCCGGCCTCTGTCAGAGAGGTGGCGTCGGCGATGGCCAGGGGCACGTTTAACAGGCGGGCCAGAGTCCGCACCAGATAAGTTTTTCCGCTGCCTGTGGGGCCGATCATGAGAATGTTGGATTTCTCGATCCGCACGTCCCCGTCTGCCTCTCCCTTCGCAGCCATGTACACCCGCTTGTAGTGATTGTAGACCGCCACGGAGATTACCTTTTTGGCCTGGTCCTGGCCAATCACATACTCATCCAGCTTCTGTTTGATCACGTGGGGAGCCGGGATATCCTTCAGCTCAAAGTCCACCTTCTTTTTGTCAGACGGCTTTTTGATCTTCTGCCGCTGGGGAATCCCGTTTTCCGGAATATTCATATTCTTCAGGTCGCTGAAATTTAAGTTCATGTACGGCATGTTCTGGATCTTTGACCAGTCCAGGCTGCCGTTAGTGACAGAATCAAACGCCTTCTGCATACAGTCGTGGCACAGGTACATATTTCCCGGCATGGTAATCATGGGGCCCGCCTTGCTCTCCGGCCTGCGGCACACGTAGCAGATTTTCTCGTACTCTTCCTCCCCGTTTGGGGAAGACGGATTTTTATCTTCTCTCTCTAACCTGTCTTTCTCTTTATCGTCCAAACTATTGTCCTCCGTTCTCTCTTATGAAACTGTCAGCTTTTCCTCTGCCGTCCCGGCCTCCGACACCGCGATCAGCCCGGCTGTGACAGCCAGCGGAGCGGCACAGAGCCAGACGCTCCTCGTTCCCCAGAAAAGCCCCGCGATGTAGCCGATGAGCACTCCAACATGAAAATACAGAAGCGTTCCCCCGAAAAACAGCGCTTTTTCCAGAGCTTTTGCCCGCCCGGCCTCATTCTTCCCGCTGATCAGGTATTCTGTGAACGCAGTCACCGTCATTTTCAGATTGTTGGTGGAAAATACCGTGGCACTCACATACCCTTTTGCCCCTTTAAATACGCACCACTGGAAAGAGGAGGCAAAAAAGATGGGATACAGAGCGATAAACGGGTTGGCCGTCTCCGGAATCGCTCCCACCGCAGCCACTGCGGCCAGATCAATCAGTATCGCGCCGTATTCCAGATTAAGGCTGGTGCGCTTCTCCAGGATCACAAACACCACCATGGCCGCCATATAAAAAACAAGCGCCAGCACCCGCAGGGAAATCTCCCCCGGATCTTTCCCCAAAAGGTCACACATCAGATCGATCAGATTTGCCGTCTGCGCTGAGGCAAAGACCCCCATTCGGCTGATAATGGCGTACACTCCAAGCATTCCTCCGCACAGAGCCATCATGTGATGGATCTGCACTCCGTATCTGCGTTCTCTTTCCACTGCTTCTCATCCTCCTTGACTGCTCATTATTATATAACAGGGCAGGAGCCTTTTGCAATGGCGTTTTCACAGGCTTCCGTTTCGTGATCTCATCACAGAAACCGCCTGCCGCCTCTGATATACTGTGATCAATGTCAAATGCCGCGGGCGGCAGGCCGAATATCCCTGCCGCCCGCGAAAAAGGAGAACTGTCATGAGTGAAGCAAAAACACAGAGAAAAAAGAAACGGGCGTTTGTGGATCAGTCCCTCTGCGTGGCCTGCGGCTGCTGCGTGAAGGTCTGCCCCTTAGGCGCCATTGAGATCTGGAAAGGCATCGCCGCCAAAGTGTCAGAGCGGTGCGTTGGCTGCGGAAAATGCGCGGCTGAATGTCCGGCCTCTGTCATCACAGTCCGGGAGGTGAGCGGCGTATGAAATCTGTGAAAAAGAAATGGTATGACTATCTGTGGATCCTGTCCCTGACGTATCTGATTCTGGGATTTTTTAATATTCTGTTTGCATGGCTGGGACTTTTATGCTTTTTTATCCCCCTGATCATTTCCATCGCATCCGGAACGAAGACCTACTGCAACCGCTACTGCGGGCGCGGACAGCTGTTTGGCCTTCTCGGCGGCCGCTTCGGCCTCTCCCGCCGCAGGGACATTCCCGGATGGATGAAAAGCAAAGCCTTCCGCTACGGCTTTCTCATCTTTTTCCTGGTCATGTTCATCCAGATGCTCTGGAACACCTGGCTGGTATTTTCCGGCGCTTCCACGCTGAAGCAGGCCGTCACCCTTCTCTGGACCTTCCGCCTGCCCTGGCACTGGGCCTACCACGGCACGCCGATCCACCCGGGCGTCGTCCAGTTTGCGTTCGGCTTCTACAGCGTGATGCTCACCTCCACCGTGCTGGGCCTGATCACCATGCTCCTCTTCAAGCCCCGCTCCTGGTGCGTGTACTGCCCCATGGGCACCATGACGCAGCTGATCTGCCGGGCGAAGGCCGGCAGAGAATAGGGGCCCGTGTAAAAACACAGGCCGGGAAGAGAATAGGGGCTGCTCCGCCCCGAATACAAAGAGCGGCTCCCCCGCCGCAGGGAAGCCGCTCTTTCTGTTACCGGATTTTATGCCTCCGGCTTTTCTATCTCAACGATAGCTGCCTTCTGCATGGGGATCCGGCAGTTCTTGTTGCTGCCAAATTCTACGATAACCGTGTCCTCGGTCATATCGATGATCACTCCGTAAAAGCCGCTGCTGGTCAGTACGCTGTCGCCTACAGCCACGCTGGCGAGAAGCTCGTCTCTTTTCTTCTTCTCCTTGTTCTGAGGTCTGATGACCATGAAGTACATCAAAGCGGCAAAGAAAATAATGTACCCGATTAACACAACACCATTCATTAAAAAAATCCTCCTTGTTCGCGTCCTGCGCCTTGCCCGGACCGCTATGCGTTTTCTTTCTGGCCTCTCGTCATACCTTCCAGTTTTTCCTTCTTGTACTCGGCATAACGGTGGTTCTCGATTGCATCGCGAATCTCTTCCATCATTTTATTATAAAAGTACAAATTATGCAATACACATAATCGCATCCCCAGCATTTCTTTTGCCTTCAGCAGATGGCGGATATAGGCCCTGCTGTAAGAGCGGCAGGCCGGGCACTGGCATCCTTCCTCGATAGGCCTGGGATCCAGCTCATATTTGGCGTTGAACAGGTTCAGCTTTCCGTGGTTGGTGTAAACGTGTCCGTGACGCCCGTTTCTGGACGGATAAACGCAGTCGAAAAAGTCCACTCCCCGGTCCACTGCCTCCAGAATGTTCGCCGGCGTCCCCACTCCCATCAGATAGGTGGGCTTATTCTCCGGCAGATGGGGGACCACCTCGTCCAGAATATGGTACATTTCCTCGTGCGTCTCCCCCACGGCCAATCCTCCCACGGCGTAGCCGTCCAGATCCATTTCCGAGATCTGCTCCGCGTGGGCGATCCGGATATCCGGGAAAATAGCTCCCTGATTGATTCCAAACAGCAGCTGGTGGGGGTTGACCGTGTCTTCCAGACTGTTTAACCTCTCCATCTCCGCCTTGCAGCGGGCCAGCCACCTTGTGGTGCGGGCCACGGAATTTTCCACATACCCGCGGTCTGCCAGTGCCGGAATGCACTCGTCAAAAGCCATGGCAATGGTAGAACCCAGATTGGACTGGATCTGCATGCTCTCCTCCGGCCCCATGAAGATCTTGTGGCCGTCGATGTGGGAATTGAACCACACGCCCTCTTCCCTGATCTTTCTGAGCCCCGTCAGGGAAAACACCTGGAATCCGCCGGAATCTGTGAGAATGGGCCGGTCCCAGTTCATAAACTTGTGAAGGCCGCCGAACTGCTTGATCAGCTTATCTCCCGTTCTTACATGGAGATGGTAGGTGTTGGACAGCTCCACCTGGGTGCCGATGGCCCGCAGATCGTCCGTGGAAACCGCGCCTTTGATGGCGCCCACCGTTCCCACATTCATGAACACCGGCGTCTGGATGGTGCCGTGGACCGTGGTCATCTCCGCCCGCTTGGCGCGGCCGTCCTTCGCGATAATTTTATATTCTGCCATTCTTTCCTCCTGATCTTCCTGTGCGCCCCTCAGACGGTCATTCGCCGGCCTTCGCCTGTTTTCTCCTGCTTCCCGCCGTCATCACGTACCAGAGCGGACCGGTGATGCACACAGAGGAGAAAGCTCCGCAGACAATGCCCGTCATCAGCGGAAGGGCAAATTCTCTGATGGTGGAAACTCCCATCAGATATAGTACAAATACCATGATAAACGTGGTCAAAGACGTATTGATGCTCCTGGTAAAGGTCTGGGTGATGCTCTCGTTCACCAGCTCCGCCAGATCTTTCTTCCGGCCGGCCGTCTTTAAATTCTCCCGGATCCGGTCAAAGATCACGATCGTCGCGTTGATGGAATATCCCACGATCGTCAGCATGCAGGCGATGAAGTTCGATCCCACAGACCAGCGCAGCACCGCGTAGCCGGTGGCCACCACAGCCACATCATGGACCAGAGCCAGCACCGCGCTGGCGGCAAAACGGATATTTTTAAAGCGGAGCCAGATATAGATCAGCATGCAGACCGTGGCGATCACCACGGCTGTCACCGCGTCATTTCTCATCTCGGAGCTGATCGCTCCGGAAATGCTCTCCGCCGTGATCTTCTCCTCATCCACGCCGAAATTGTCGGCCAGCAGCTGATTCAGCTGCTCTCTCTCCTCCACGGAGAGCGTTCTGGTACGGATGATCACCTCATTGCTTCCTTCCACCTTCTGAGTCTGTACATCCGCGTCCCCGGTCACTTCCTCCACCAGAGGCACTACCTGATCAGAGATCTCATCCAGCGACAGATCCTCGTTAAACGTCACATTGGTGGAAGTTCCGCCCATAAACTCCATGCTGTAGTTAAACGCTCCGCGGCCGGAAAAGGCGCCTGTCACCATGGTGCCGATTCCAATGGCGATGACGATCACCGGAATGACGAAAGTAACTTTCCGTGCTCCCACAAAATTGAACGCTTTCCGGTCCTTCTTGGTGCCGTAGAGCTTCGGGCTCTGCAGTCCCACGCGGAACAGGGCCCGGAGAATAAAGCGGGTGACAAACAGGGCCGTGAACATGGACAGCACGATGCCCAGCGCCAGGGTGGTGGCAAAGCCTTTTACCGTTCCGGAACCTCTCCAGAACAGCACCAGCGCCGCGATCAGAGTGGTCACGTTTCCGTCCACAATGGCGGAGAGTGCCTTCTCAAATCCGGTCTTGATAGCTGTCTCCACTGTCTTTCCGGCGCCGATTTCTTCCTTGATCCGCGTGAAAATAATCACGTTGGCGTCCACAGCCATACCGATCGAGAGAATGATTCCCGCGATGCCGGGCAGGGTGAGCGTCACCTCAAACGCCACCAAAAGAAGCACCATCAGCCCCACGTAAAGAGCCAGGGCCAGGGCTGCCGCCAGTCCCGGAACCAGGTAAACAGCGATCATAAACACCGCCACCACCGCGAATCCGACGGCTCCTGCCTGAAGGCTGGTGGTGATGGCCTCCTGCCCCAGTCTGGCTCCCACCACGTTGGACCGCAGTTCGGTCAGCTCCACAGACAGCGCTCCGATACGGATCGTGGAAGCCAGGTTTTCCGCCTCCTCGTAGGAACCGATGCCGTCGATGGTGCACTGTCCCTGGGTGATGGCCTCCCGCACGACCGGGGCCGACACAACCTCACCGTCATAGACGATGGCGATCTGCTGGCCGATTCTGCTGGAGGTGGCATCCGCGAACGCCTTTGTCCCCTCCTCATTGAACGTCAGGGAAACCAGATATTCTTTCGAGCCGTTGCTGTCTGTCACTCCCGCCTTGGCGCTGGCCACCTGATCTCCCGTGAGGATGGTGTTCCCATCCATATCCGTAAACCGCAGGGATCCGGGCTGGCCCAGAGTTTCCAGGATGGCGTTGGCATCGGTGACGCCGGGAATATCAATGTTGATCCGGTCGCTGCCTTCCCGGTACACATCTGCCTCCGTGCTGTAGGTATCCACTCTCTTGCGCAGCTTGTAAACAGTGTCGTCCATCTGCTCATCCGTGGCATCCCCCACAGCCTGGTAGGTGATGGAAACGCCGCCGGCCAGATCCAGTCCCAGCTTCACATCACCGGCGGAAACATATCCGAAATATCCAAACACAGCGATCGCGGCTGCCGCGATCAGCAGGCACAGGAACCCTCTTCCTCTGCTGTTTTTCATGCACGCTCACCTTCTTCGTCCGCCAGAGCCGCCTTGATCATAATTGCGCACTCGATCCGTTTTTTCTGCATTTCACAGCCGATGTCATAGGCGTCGGTGATAGAGCCGTGGAACTTGTAGGAATTGGCCGCGCAGCCGCCGCTGCAGTAGAAGCGGGCAAAGCAGTTTCTGCATTTTTCCTTCGCGTACACGTTGCACAGCTTAAATTCATCGCGGACAGCAGTGTTGGTGATGCCCTCGTCCACATTTCCCAGCAGGAAGCCTTCCTCGCCCACAAACTGATGGCAGGGATAGAGATCTCCCCACGGCGTCACTGCCAGATATTCGGTGCCGGAGCCGCAGCCGGAAAGTCTCTTTGCCACGCAGGGCCCCTGCTTTAAGTCGATCATAAAGTGGAAGAAGGTGAAGCCTCTGCCCTCTTTCCAGCGTCTCACATACTCTTTGGCCAGAGTGTCGTACTCTTCCATGATCTGGGGCAGATCCTCTTCCCGGATGGCAAAAGGCTCGTCCGGCAGGGAAACCACCGGCTCGATGGACATTTTCTTAAAGCCCAGATCCGCAAAATGAAGCACATCCTTGGAAAAATCCAGGTTTCTCCTGGTGAATGTGCCGCGGACATAGTAGTCCTTGTCTCCCCTCAGCTCCGCAAATTTCTGGAATTTGGGAACGATCAGGTCATAGCTGCCTTTTCCATTGCGGAACGGACGCATATAGTCGTTGATCTCCGGACGTCCGTCCAGGCTCAGCACCACGTTGCTCATTTCCTTATTGCAGAACTCCATGATCTCGTCGTTTAAGAGAACACCGTTGGTGGTGAGGGTAAAGCGGAATTTCTTGTTGTGGGCCTCCTCCTGAGAACGGCCGTACTCCACCAGACGCTTTACCACGTCCCAGTTCATGAGCGGCTCCCCGCCGAAGAAATCCACTTCCAGGTTCCGGCGGTTTCCGGAGTTTGCAATGAGGAAATCAAGCGCCTTTTTTCCAACCTCATAGCTCATGAGAGCGCGGCGGCCATGGTACTCTCCCTCCTCCGCAAAGCAGTATCTGCAGGCTAAGTTGCAGTCGTGGGCAATGTGAAGGCAGAGGGCCTTCACCACGGTTTTTCTCTGCTTAAAGTCTGTCACATACTGGGAATAAGTATCCTTGGTAAATAACTCTTCCCGGTCGATCAGCTCCTGGATGTCGCCGAGAGCTTCCCGGATCTCACTCTCCGGATAGCGGTCCTTTAAGGCTTCCATCACCTTTTCCGCCGCTTTCTCCGGAACGGGCTCCGGCTTCTCAAGCTCCCCGATCTCCTGGTCCAGGATCTCCACCATATCGTAAATCAGATCATCCACTACATGAACTGATCCGCTGTTCACATCCATAACGATGTCATATCCGTTATTTTTATACTGATGAATCACTCGTACTCTCCTTTTCTCTGAATTGCTGCCGGCTTTCCCGGCATGGGCCGGCACCGCAGCGGCATTTTTCTTTCCGCTGCGGCGCGATCCCCGCGGAGCATTTTTGTTTAAAAGGGAACGGAGTTTCCTGTCAAACAAAAAGTATGCTCCGCAGCGCGGCACAGCCGGCAGCGAAGCCTCCTTTGCATTCCACACCCGGACAAATTAAGTGCCCCTACGGCTGGAAAAGCCGTAGGGGTCTGTCTCATCTGACTGTGTTATGCTTTTTCACTTTCACGTTCTCTGTGAATCAGCGGTTGCTGTTCTCGCAGCTCTGGTTTCCTACTGTGCAGGAAGTCTTGCAGGCAGACTGGCAGGAAGTCTGGCACTCGCCGCAGCCGCCCTTCTTCATGGTGTCTTTTAACGTATTGGAATTTAAGGTCTTTACACGCGTCATAGTTCATCATCCTCCTGAGATATTTTATTGAATTTCCTAGCGATTATACCATATGTTGGGGGCCTTCGCAAGGCTTTTCGCGCCTGTTCATATTGCTGGTTTGATTCATTCATGTTATACTTTTCAATACGGAAAGTCAGAACACATAACAGGCGGCCTACCCTCCATTGATCGGAGGGGCTAACCCTCCAAACCAAAGAGGAAAGGAGGGCGTGCCAATGGTTACATATGCTGATCTAATTCAGTTTTGTTTACTCATTGTAGCCCTCGTAGGATTGTGCTATACAATCTTCGGGGGAAAGAAATAGCCGCCAACTACCGCGAATAGTTGACGGCTGCCTAAAGTAGCTATATGTTTGGTATTCGGTAGGCCGTGTGTCTCTGGCTTTCCTTTTTCTACACATAATATACCACACAAAAAGAAGGCTTTCAAGAGAGAATTCTAGATGTTCATATTCTGTCCCTGCCCGGAATATAATTCACCATGATCAAACGAAAAAGGAGATCCGTCATGAGCCGTTCCAAAATCAAAACAGCGATCCGCTCTCTCTTTGCCTCCTACCTTCTGGCCGCCGTCCTCCTGATCGTCCTGGCCTTCCTCCTGTATAAATTCCACCTGAAGGAAAGCCACGTGGGACTGGCTGTGAGCGCCATCTACGTCGTCACCTGCTTTCTCGGCGGCTTTCTCATGGGAAAGGGCATCCGTCAGCGGCGTTTTTTCTGGGGTTTCCTCCTGGGCGCTCTCTATTTTGCCATTCTGGCCGCAGCCTCTTTCTTCCTGGGAAAAGGGCTTCCCATGGACACCGGACAGCTTGTCAGGACTTTCATCATGTGCGCCGCCAGCGGGACCATCGGCGGGATGGTGAGCTGACCGGCGGCGGGCAGCCGAGCAGGCGCGGGCGCACTGACGGCGGGCACAGGCTGACAGAGCTGACCCGCAGGCGCAGACTGCAGAGCTGACCCGCGGCTGACGCACCGAAGAAAGCATCCCGGGGGCAGATATCTTCCGCCCCCGGGATGCCCGGTTTACCTTTGATCTTTTATTCTTTTATCTGGTAACTGCCGTTCCGTTCTCTGTCCACTGGCCGTCGCCGTTGACTGTGTAGCCCTGAACGGTAGTATTGGTCTTCAGAGCTCCTCTGGTTCCGTCAGACACCTCGTTGAAATAGTAGCATCTTTCTTTTCCGTCGCTGCCCTTTAACCACTGCCATCCAGTATACATATGGCCTTTTCTGCCGTCTGCCAGATCATGGAGGAAGAACCAGTCTCCATTTGCATCCTGGTACCAGCCGGTCCTCAGCATGCCGTTCTCATCAAAGCAGTACCAGTCTGCGATGCCGTTATACAGGATGTAGGCCCATTCTCCGGCCGCATACGTGCCGTCCGCCTTGCGGAACTTCCAGTTTTCTCCCACTGCCTCCCAGGTTCCGTCCAGAGCCGGAACTGCTGCCAGGGGCGTGCTGCCGTCAGAGATCGTCACTGAACCGGAAGAACTGCTGTCGGAAGAATCGCTCGATTTTCTTCTCAGACCGCTTCTGGCATTTTCCAGATCGGCCAGAGCCTGCTGCAGCTCGTCTTTATCTGCGTCATCGTCTCCCAGAACTTCATTCGCCTTAGCCAGAGCGTTCTCCAGACGATTCCAGCTGGCCGCAGTATAAATGTGCTGGTTCATTCCCGTCATTTCTTCTTCAATGCGGGTGATGGCGTTCTCCAGTTTTTCCTTATCGGCTGCCAGCGGATCTTCCTTCTTCTCCAGTCCGTCCAGAGCCTTCGTCAGATCTTTTTTAGCCTTGTTCACCTGGCTTACAGATGCCTTCTCATTGTCCAGAACTGATTCTGCCTTCTCAAGGGCCTTCTCGAGAGCTCTCCAGGAAGCTGCTGTGTAATCCTCTTCCCGCAGACTGCTGACAGCGGTGTAAACCCGGTCAATCTCTGCCTCCAGAGCCGCTTTAGCCTGCTCCAGAGCCGGATCTTTCTCTTCCTCATAGACAGCCTTCACCGTGATATCCTTGGTGATCTCGTCAAAATCCTTGTCCCAGCCGACGAATACATAGCCTTCTCTCTCCGGATCTTCGGGAGCTTCAGCTGCCTCGCCGTAGGCCACTCTCTGCTTGCTGATGATCCTGCCGTCGTAGTCAACGAAGGTCACATCGAAGCATTTCGTGTAGAACACTCCGTAAATCGCGCTGGTGTTTGCCTGGAATGTGATGAAGCCGCCGTCTGCCT
The DNA here is from genome assembly GCA_019119775.1 of Candidatus Lachnoclostridium pullistercoris. Taxonomy (GTDB): domain Bacteria; phylum Bacillota; class Clostridia; order Lachnospirales; family Lachnospiraceae; genus Lachnoclostridium_A; species Lachnoclostridium_A pullistercoris. Next base: position 69,383 of record DWWL01000002.1, read on the forward strand.
GGCTGGCAACTGCGCCGCAGATATCCTCTCCATCCGCATTCTCATAGGAAACCACCTGGTAATCCTGCATGTTTCTCTCTTCTGCAGGCACCTCCACCGTTACGGTGATTTCAGACGGCGTCGCCACGGACTCCTGTTTTACCAGAGCTCCCTCTGCATTAAACAGAGCCTTGTCCAGTCCCAGGTCAAGGTAGAACGCGTCCTTGATCTCCTTATGATCCTCGTCCGCTCCTGCCTCCTGCTTCATGAGACGTCTCACCTCTGAAGCGGGACGGAGCACCTTTCCTGCCGCAAACTCGGAAGGAGTCGCAAGCTCGGAAGGAGTTGCTTTCGCGTCTGCTGTTTCAGCGCGGTAAGCGGGAGCTTCTTCTGTCTTCTTAAGCTCCAGAACCAGGTGCACGCTTCCGCCCTTCTCCTGCTCCTCTCTGTCCTCATCGGTCAGATACTCTTCCAGCAGGCTGTCCAGTTCTGCCTCGTCGCCGTAAGCGAACCAGGTGCTGGGCACTGTCTTTGAGTAAGTCTCAGTCTGCACATTTCCTTCTTCATCGCCGTAAACCGCGTACAGTCTCACGCTGGATTCCGGCATGGTGAAGGTGATCGTCTCCTGATCTGCATCTCCCACATCCAGTCCGCTCGGCACAACTCTCCAGTGGGAGAAGCTGGTTCCTTCTGCCGCTTCCGCCGCTTTCACCGTCACAGTCTGGCCGGGATTCATTCTGCTTTCCTGCGTCTCCTCCACCGGTTTTCCATTGACTTCCACGATGGAGCCGCCCTCTGCAAATACAGTTCTGCTGGTGCTGCCAAAGATCTGGAACTCCAGCTCCAGAGTGCCGCCGTAGCTCAAAATACCTTCGACAATTACCTTTGCGGTGCCGTACTGCTCATTGTTTTCATACTTCAGCCGGTAATCAATGCCGTATCTGAGTTCTTCGCCGCCCTTTGTCAGCGTCACCTCCGGCTCTACCGGTCCGGTGATCTCATCCAGCTCAAACTCTGTCTGGGAAAGCACTGCCTCCACGCCGGACTCCTCAGAAGAAATGTCCACCACATCGGGGGCCATGCGCACCCGGATCTCATCGGCGCTCATGAACATATCCTGCTGACCGCCGTCCCCGTAGGTATGTACGCCTGTCAGCTTCACAAATTTAGCCTTCACCGGGCTGAAAGCGGCCAGTTTCCATCCGCCGGTATTCTCCCAGTTTCCGGTGGCTGCCGTCTCCCAGGTCTCTCCGTCGCTGCTGACCTCAACCCGGTATTCATCCACACGTCCGTTCGTCTGATCATCACGTGCATAATACCGCAGACCGTCGATCAGAGTTTCCTCCTCCAGCTCCAGCTGGATCCATCTCTCCTCCACAGGCGTGGTCGTATTCCAGGTCGTATGCCATCTGGTTCCGATCTGTCCGTCGATCGCCAGCTCCGGCTGCTGAGACGGCTGGGAGTCTCCCGCTGTCACCGTGGTAGCTGTTCTCTCATAATCATAGGTACTGTCTTCCGGATCCAGATTGGAGACATTCTCTCCATTCAGTTCGATCACAAAGTCTTTCCGAACACTGTGGTCCTCCGCCTCGATGATAAAGTGAGCCTCATCCTCATAGGGCGGGATAAATGTTACGGCTCCGTTGTCCTTCGCCGTGTACTCCACGTCTTCCATCACCAGAGCCGGTGTGGAATAGCTCTCTCCTTCCAGCGCTCCCGCCGGAACGTCGTAGCCGTTAAAACTTAAAGATGCCAGCTGAGCTGTCGAATTGACTTCATAGGACCCCTGCACTCTTCTCAGTTCAATCTCTGTGATTCCTGTGCATGCCTTCTGGCTTGTTCCCGTCGCTTCCTTCGTGTTGGTGACAGCCACCTTTACAAACGTGGCGTTGACTGGGGCGAAATCGTAGGTATAAGCCTTTACTCTTCCATTCTCTTCGCCGATCGTCTCTTCTGCCTCTACCTTGATCCAGCTGTCATCTCCTCCCGTCTCGGAAACGTAGATCTCTGTCGTCCCCGCATCCGGATAGCGCATGGATCCGTTGTCTTTTGCAAAGTAGATCACAACCTGGCCCAGGCGCAGCTGAGTCGCGTAGCGGAAAGTCAGATCTGCTTCTGTGATGCCAAGCTGGTTGCTTGCCTTCCAGTTGCTCCAGACAGTGGGATTGGCACCGCCGCTGCTGTTGTCAGAGATGGCGGTGCTGCCGTCTCTCACAGCCTCCAGAGTATCTGACTGCTGCTCCTCCGTCAGGCTCTGCGTCAGTTCCTCAGCGTCCTTTGCCACGTTCTCGCCGAGAGTGAAGCTCTCCTCCTGCACACGCACAGAGGCGGTCACGTCCACTTCCCGTCCCAATACATCCGCGGTTCCGTCGATCACTACTGTGCCCGGCTCGCTGTAAACACTCTCGTCCGGCTCGTTCCACTCTACCGGGAAAGAAGCCGTAAGCACTTCACCGTTTTCCAGAACCGCCTGTCTGGATGCCGGCAGAATCGGCTTCTGACCCACAGGAGTCGCCGTGGAATAATTGAGAAGAGCCGCCACATCACTGATCATGTTTACATTGACGCTCACCGGCGTTCCGCTCTCCAGGGTTCCTCTTACCTGGAACGTTCCCACTTTTTCAATCTGATCCTGGGTGATCGTCTCCCACTCTACCGGTTCCTCCGCTGTGGTCTGATCCGTATAGGTCACAGTCAGGGTTTCCGGAAGTTCAGGCATATTGCCTGTCTTTACATAATAGTTTCTGGCAATCTCATAGCTGTAGACCGTCTTGTCTCCCACAGATTCACTTTCCTCAGGCTCTGTGGAAACCGTCACAGAAGTGCCTTCCAGCCCGTCTGCCTCAGCCGTCACCGTAAACTCTCCCGCCTTCTTGGTGGACTGTACGATGGCAACGACCTTTCCGCTGAACGCCTGACGGCTGTCTGCTTTGTAGGAATCATGGTCCGGAGCGCTGCCGTTATCAACGCCTACCAGGACGCCGTCTCCCTCCACCTTGAATGTCACACGGTCATCTGCGTCAGGAACAGTCTGTCCGTCTGCGTCCGTCACATCCACTTCAATATAAGCCAGATCTTTTCCGTCGGCTGTGATTGTATCCCGGTCCCCATACACCCTCGCCGTCAGCTTTGCCTCCTCGCCGGTGGTGGAAACCTGGTTTCTCCCCTCAGTATCGGTGATCTCCGTCTGTTTGCTCTCATCTGTATAGGCTTTTGCCGTGATCGTTCCGGCCTCGTAAGGCACAGACCAGGTGCGGTACAGACTGCTGGCGCTGTCCGGATTATCCCCGCAATACTGGTACTCATACAGACCGCCTTCGCTCTCTGCCGTCTGGAACGTCTTGCTGCCCAGAGACTCTGTTTCTCCTCCGTCTGCCGGCGTAAAGAACAGCTCTACCGTCGGAGCGTCAGAATAGACCACAACCTCCACGTTGCCCTGGCCGTCCTTCTCTACCACGTCCTCATTCCAGGCCGGAAGAATATGGAGCGTATTGACCTCATCATTCCACAGGCTCTGGTACAGATAGTAGCTGTCCTTGGGGAAGCCGGCCGTATCTACAATGCCAAAATAAGAACTCTTGGGAGACGGCCACGCCCCCTGGGCTCCGGGACCGGTTCCGTTCCACGGAGTCGGCTCACCGATATAGTCAAATCCGGTCCAGACAAACTCTCCTGCCACAAAATCTGATTTGATCGTGCGGCGCCATGCCTCCGCCGCCGTGGCTCCCCAGCTCACCGCTGAAATATCATAAGAGGTCAGCTGTTTGGAACTGTTCTGAGAGCTGGCATATCCGCTCTTTTTATAAATGCCCCGGCTGTTGATGGCGGAGGCCGTCTCCGAACCGTAGATCTTCCAGTCCGGATGCTGTTCATGCAGATTCTTCATCGTCTGCCAGTCGGTGTAGTTGACTCCCACCAGACCGCCGGACTCTGTGAGATCATTCTGGATCGCAGCAAAGTTCCCATTTCCGTTTTTCACACGGTTATCTCCGATCGTCAGAGGCCTTGTGGCGTCCGCCTCTTTCGCCCACTCGATCAGAATCGGAGTCTGATTTACGTAGTTGGCCTCAGATCCGCTGGTTCCCTCTGTGATCTCATTTCCCAGGGACCAGGCGATCACTGACGGAGCGTTCCGGTCGCGCCTGATCATGGCCTTTAAATCAAATTCCGCCCAGGTCATGCCGTCCTCTCTGCCGATGATCTCATTTTCCCCACCGATCTCCTGCTTGAAGAACCGGCTGTAATCCCTGCTGTTTCCATTTTTCGGATCCAGCCAGCCGTCAAACGCCTCTTCAATCACCAGAATGCCCATCTCGTTGCACACTTCGATCAGATTTCTGGAGGCCGGATTGTGCGTCACACGGATGGCATTGCAGCCCATATCCTTTAAGATCTCCACCTGACGCCGGATCGCCGCCTTGCTGTCCACAGCGCCCAGAGCGCCCTGATCGTGGTGCATGCAGACGCCTTTCAGCTTCATGTGCTCTCCATTTAAGGAAAATCCGCTGTCGCTGTCAAACTCCATATAGCGGAAGCCGAAATCTGTCCTGTAGGTGTCCGTCACCCGGCCGTCCACCTGCACCTGTGTTTCCACTACATAGAGCTGAGAATCATAGACTCCCCACAAATCCGGATCAGATACTGTGGTCTCGGCGTGAAACTCTGCCTGTCCGCCCGGCGCTACTGTCTGTTCCTCCGTCTCTGCCGCAGCAACTGCCGTTTTTTCAGGATCTCCCTTTTTGTAGAGGGTGTAGAGCAGCTTCACTTTCTGCTCTTCCTCTGAATCATTGTCCACCGTCGTATCCAAAACAGTCTTTACCCGGCTGGTATTGCCCTCACCCAGTTCCGGCGTGGTCACTGCTGTGCCTTCAAGCCCCACATGAACCGGCTCTGTAATGGTCAGATCCACACTGCGGTAGATACCGCTTCCGGAATACCAGCGGCTGGAAGGAGTCTGATGATTGACTTTTACGGCAATCACATTTTCCTCGCCAAATTTGATGTAATCCGTCAGATCATAAGAAAAAGGAGTATATCCGTAAGGATGAGTCCCCAGTTCATGGCCGTTGATATAGACGGTGGCATCCATGTAAACCCCATCAAAATCGATGCGCACCTGTTTGCCGGCCTGGTCCGCGGGAATGATAAAATTCTTCCGATACCAGCCGATTCCGCCCGGCAGGTAGCCGCTTTCCGCCTCCATGCTCTGAGAAAACTCCTGCTCAATGCTGTAGTCGTGAGGCAGCGACAGACTTCTCCAGTCAGAATCGTTGAAGGAAGGATCCTCCCCGCCGCTCACGTCTCCCAGATTGAACTTCCAGTTATCGTCAAAATTCTGCGACCGTTCTTCGCCTCCCCCATAGCTATTTGCATAGACTAACTCCGGCTCCGAACTCATCTGCGTTTCCGACTCCGAAGCGACCCGCAGCACTCTCTCAAATCCATAGGAACTGAGGGGAACCGATGTCACCGTTACAGCTGCACAGAGCAGCGCGGACGCTGCCCGTACCCGTTTCTTTTTCATACTCTTCTCCTTTCTTTCATAGATTGTTCATAAATTATAGCATTACCCCCCCCCTATATCTATGCAATATTCTATTTCTCATCTAAGATTTTCTTTTATTTCTGGTGATTTTTTTGTGTATTTTCTCCACCGCTCCCATTTTTTTGGCTTTTATGGACAAAAAAATACCCCGTGCCTTTCTATCAGCACGGGGCATTTTTCTGCGTCGGATCTGATCCAGCCTTACTCCTGTCCCTCAAACTTCAAAAACGGGTAAGGCATCATTTCACCGACTGTTGTCTCCAGGACCTTTCCATCTCCGCCGGCAATGTACACGGGAGTATCCAGATTCTCGCAAAACTCTGCCAGAACCTGGCGGCAGGCTCCGCAGGGGGCCGCATCCGCGTTTCCGCTGCTCACCACAGCCAGAGCCGTAAACGTCTTGCAGCCGTGAGCCACCATATTGAACACAGCGGTCCTCTCCCCGCAGACCGTCAGACCATAGGAAACATTCTCAATGTTGCAGCCGCGGTAAACCGTTCCGTCCGCTCCCATCACAGCCGCTCCCACCGGGAACTTGGAATAGGGGCTGTAAGAATTTTTCTGGCCCTCCCAGGCTTCTTTCACCAGCAGCTCTTTCAGTTCTTCTTTGCTCATGTCATACCTCTCCTTTTCTGATGAAAACAGCCGGACCCGCTGCGTCCGGCCTCGTCCATTCAATGGTAATTTCATTATAAATCACCGCTCCGAAAGGGGCAAGAGAAAATCCGCCTTTTTTGCCCATGCAAAAAGCCAGGCAGACCGCCGGCATCATTTTGTCCAAATGACACCGGCAGAACTGTCTGGCTTTTCTTCTATTCACTGACGTGATCTGAAATTTTCCGTTCTGAAATTAGTTGCCCAGCTTAGCAACATTTAACTTCACGCCCGGGCCCATGGTGGATGTCAGGGTTACGCTCTTTAAGAACGCGCCCTTCAGGGTGCTGGGTCTTGCCTTCATGATCGCATCAATAAGCGTCTGGAAGTTGTCCGCTAACTGCTCCTCTGTGAAAGAAGCCTTTCCTACTGGCACGTGGATAATATTGGTCTTATCGAGTCTGTACTCAATCTTACCAGCCTTGATCTCGTTGATAGCCTTGGTAACATCCATGGTAACGGTGCCTGCCTTCGGGTTCGGCATCAGGCCCTTCGGTCCAAGGACACGGCCAAGACGGCCAACCACGCCCATCATGTCCGGAGTAGCAACTACAACATCGAAGTCCAGCCATCCCTCGTTCTGGATTCTCGGGATCAGCTCCTCAGCTCCTACATAGTCAGCACCTGCTGCCTGAGCCTCGTCAGCCTTCGGTCCCTTAGCAAATACCAGGATACGAACGGTCTTGCCAGTTCCGTGGGGCAGAACA
>DWWL01000014.1 GCA_019119775.1 Candidatus Lachnoclostridium pullistercoris
GGATCTGGTAGCCCTGATCCTGGGAAGAATCCCCGGAACCATCGGCGAGGTTTCCTCTGTGGCCCTGCTCATCGGTGCGGTCTACATGATCGTGAGAAAGGTGATCAGCCCCAGAATCCCGCTGATTTACATCGGAACTGTGGCGGTGTTTGTATTTATTTTCGGCGGCTTTGATGTGATGTATACGGTAAATCAGATCTTTGCCGGCGGTCTGATCTTCGGAGCCTTCTTTATGGCTACGGATTATGTGACCAGTCCCATCACCAAGAAGGGACAGGCAGTGTTTGGAATCCTTCTGGGACTTCTCACCGGAATCTTCCGTCTGTGGGGCGGTTCTCCTGAGGGAGTTTCCTACGCAATCATCTTAAGCAACCTCTGCATGCCGATGATCGAGAAGCTGACGCTTCCCGCGGCATTTGGAAAGGAGGGCAAAAAAGCATGAATATGAAGGGAATTGTCAAGGACGCGATGATGCTGTTTTTGATCACTCTGATTGCGGGAGCTTTGCTCGGCGCTGTTCATGAGGTGACTTTGGAGCCCATCGCGAAAGCGCAGCAGGAGGCGGCAAACGCCACGTACCGGGAAGTATTTCCGGAGGCTGCCAATTTTGTGGCGACGGACGAGCTGACAGCAGCTGTGGCTGACAGCGCGGATGAGATCTCCGCCCAGGGCTTTGGATCTGTGAGTGTGGACGGAGCGATGGAAGCTCAGGATGAGTCCGGCAACCAGCTGGGATACCTGATCACTGCTACTTCCAAAGAAGGATACGGCGGCGACGTTCAGATCTCTGTGGGCATTTCCGCGGACGGAACGCTTACGGGAATCGGTTTCCTGTCCTTAAGCGAGACGGCCGGACTGGGAATGAACGCGGACACGCCCGGATTTAAGGATCAGTTTGTGGGAAAACCCACGGCAGAGACGTTTGAAGTGACCAAGACAGAGGCGACGGCGGACAATCAGGTGCAGGCCATCAGCGGCGCCACCATCACGTCCCGCGCTGTGACCGGCGCACTTAACGCGGCGGTTTACTTTGTAAACAACTGCATCGCACAGTAGGAGGTGGAATGATCGATGAATAAGTATGTAGAGCGTATTTATAATGGTGTCTGGAAAGAGAACCCCAGCTTTGTGCAGATGCTCGGTCTCTGTCCTACCCTGGCGGTAACGACTTCCGCCACCAACGGCGTAGGCATGGGACTTTCCACCACCGCAGTGCTGGTGGCGGCAAACTTCCTGGTTTCCGCCCTGAGAAATGTGATTCCTGAGAAGCTGCGTCTTCCGGGAGAGATCGTCGTAGTGGCGTCTCTGGTAACGATCGTGGACATGCTGATGGAAGGCTTTACGCCGGACCTTTACAGCGCTCTGGGAATTTACATTCCGCTGATCGTGGTAAACTGTATCATCCTGGGCCGTGCTGAGGCGTATGCCATGAAGAATCCGCCGTTAATTTCCGCGTTTGACGGAATCGGCATGGGACTTGGATTTACGGTCGCCCTGATCTTTATCGGCGGCATCCGTGAGCTTCTGGGCGCGGGAACCATTTTCGGCATCACCGTGACTCCGGCATCCTACACCCCCATTTCCATCTTCATTCTGGCACCCGGCGCATTCTTCGTGCTGTCCATCCTGACGGCTCTTCAGAACAAGCTGAAAGCGCCCAGCGCCACCAACGGTTCTGCGAAGAAGAAAAAGAAATCCGGCTGCAGCGGCGACTGCATGAGCTGCCCCAGCCATAACGCTTAAAGGATAAGAGGAGGGGAAATAGATGGTAGATTTACTTATTATTGCGATAAGCTCCGCGCTTGTCAGCAACGTCGTGCTGAGCCAGTTCCTTGGAATCTGTTCTTTCGTCGGCGTGTCGAAAAAGGTGAGCACCTCTGCTGGTATGGGAGGCGCCGTTATCTTCGTTATCACCATTGCATCCATCGTGGCCAGCCTGATCTACGAGTTCGTGCTGGCGCCGTTAGGACTTGACTGGCTGAACACGATCGTGTTCATTCTGGTGATCGCAGCCCTGGTGCAGATCGTGGAAATGTTCCTGAAGAAGTGCATGGTATCTCTGTACAACGCCCTGGGCGTGTACCTGCCCCTGATCACCACCAACTGTGCCGTGCTGGGCGTGGCGTTAAACAACGTGCAGTATGAGTACAATTTCATCCAGAGTGTGGTAAACGGTGTTGGTACGGCTGTGGGATACACGATCTCTATTGTACTGCTTGCCGGAATTCGTGAGCATATGGAAGGAAATGACATTCCTTATAATTTTCAGGGTTCTCCCATTGTGCTTGTAACCGCGGGATTAATGGCAATCGCATTTTTCGGTTTTTCCGGATTACAATTAGGGTAAGGGGAGGAGACGAAAATGAATATTACGGCAATTATCATCGCCGCCGTTGTAGTAGCCGCTGTCGGAATCGTAGTTGGTTTCGGCCTCGGCATCTTCGGCGAAGCGTTTAAAGTGGAAGTGGACGAGAAAGAGGCAGCAGTCCGCGAGGAGCTGCCCGGCAACAACTGCGGCGGCTGCGGCTACGCAGGCTGTGACGCCCTGGCAAAGGCGATCGCGGCGGGAGAGGCTCCTGTCAATGCCTGTCCCGTAGGCGGCGCTCCCGTAGGCGAGAAGATCGCCGCCATCATGGGCGTGGATGCGGGCGCTGTGGAGAAGAAGGTTGCTTTTGTAAAGTGCAAAGGCACCTGCGACAAGGCGAAAAATCAGTATCAGTACTCCGGCATTGACGACTGCCGCAAGGCGGTTGTGGCTCCCGGCAGCGGCCCGAAGGCATGTTCCTACGGATGTATGGGCTTCGGCTCCTGTGTAAAAGCCTGCCAGTTCGGCGCCATCGAGGTGATCGACGGCGTGGCCGTGGTGGACAAGGAGAAATGTGTGGCCTGCGGTGCCTGCGTAAAGGCCTGCCCGAAGGGACTGATCGAGCTGGTTCCCTACGAGGCGAAGCATCTGGTGCAGTGCTCCTCCCACGACAAGGGCAAGGACGTAAAGACCAAATGCGACGTTGGCTGCATCGGATGTACCCTGTGCACCAAGCAGTGTGAATTTGACGCCATCCACATGGACAATAATGTGGCAGTCATCGACTACGAGAAGTGCACCAACTGCGGCAAGTGCGCAGAGAAGTGCCCGGTGAAGGTCATCCAGACTGTGGAGTAGTGAAGGGAGTTCCGGATCCGGAAGGGAAACGGAAAACCGTTTGGGACAATAGGAAAACGCCATGGGCATTCAGAGAAGATCTGGCTGCCTGTGGCGTTTTTTATTACCCGGATTCTGCAGAGGCGGCGGAGGGAGAAAAAATGAGATGGATAGGAGGACAGGATGCCGGCGTATTTTAATCTATCGTTGGAATTTGAGAGGAAAGATCTGTATCCTCATTTTGTAAGTGATCTTTTTGAGATTTTGGAACAGGCAGGGCTGGAATATTTATCCGGATATTGGGAGGCAGAGGGAGATTCCAGGGATGAGATCATCCGGTGGAATCAGAAAAAATTAGAGCAGGATTTTCAGCTGGGGTTTACGGAACACCATTCTCATGATTATAAACAGGTGTTATATTCTTTTGGCGGATATTCGGAGGTGAGAGGATTTTGGATGAACCGGTATCCAGAAAAAAGCTGTTTTACATATGAGATTATCATACCGGAGGAGGATGTGCTGGAACATGAGGGCGGAGAGATTCTAAAAAAGGAGCATGAGAAAATTCTGATAGAACTGGCAGAGCGAATATGGGAATTTCCTTACGTCAAGGCGATCCAGACAGGGATAGAGGGGGACGAGGCTTCGACCGGCATTTCGAAGCTTGAGCAGGGGAAAGCACCGAACATGTACTCCTTTGCAGTTTTAGAGGAAAAATATGAGATAAAAGGAGTCCGCGGGCTTGCGGTCCGGCCTTTCAATGGGAGGCGTGAGGGGTGGATATACTGCAGACGGCCTGTCGGGGAAGCAGGAAAATGACCGTGGAAGCTCCAATGTGATAGTATTATATTATCTAAGGAGGAATTGTATATGCTTCAAAAAACACAAAATCAGGTTAGTGTTATAAGAAAATTCAACAGATACTATACAAATATTTTGGGTCTATTGGACCAGCATATATGCTTTCAGATATTTTGTGTATGGACGCGGGCTATCTAAGCCGTATGTTAAAGCGTTTTGAAAGTATGGGATTATCAGAAATCGGGCTTTGTAAAAGTAAGTGAAAAGCCTAATAACTCGTGGTGTGAAGGAGTTATGGAATTGGAGTTTGTTATGGAATTAGCAAAAGCGGGTAACAGTAGGAGTGCCGCCGTCCTCTGATATTAGTACGCCTGGCGACGCGCGTTTCTCAAGGGTGAAAGTTCCAAATCTGTCCGGCAGCGGGAAGGATATAGCTGAAGGCAAGGGGCGGGTGACTGCAAATGTGAGAGGACGGCGGTTAATCGCCGCCCCCTGCTCGATTATTCATTGATTAAATATCCAATCTACATCCGCCCCAACAACTCAGACGGAGTAAAAGCAGTAACCCTGCTCTTCAGAAAATCCCGCACATTCCGCGTAACGATATAATCCGCATGAATCCGCTTGGCCGTCACGCTCTGCAGGGCGTTTTCAAAGTCATCCCACTGCAGGCATGCGGCTGAGGTGAGATCAGAAGGAGATAATTCCGTGAAGGTGAAAATGAGAGAGAGTTTTTGCAGGACGTCCTCAATCTGCTCCGGATTCAGTTCTTTGCGCATCACATAGACAAGATTGGCGAAAGTCAGAGCGGAAATAAATCCCTCGGCCCGGCGGGTTTCACACAGTTTCCATATGATGGATGAATCCTTCACATGAGGTTCGCGGTTCTGCAGAACATCCAAAATCACATTTGCATCAATCAGCAGTCTCATATTTCTCTGCCAGCCTTTCTGCTTTTTCTGTGTCAAGGTTATATTCTCCCTTTAAAATACCGGTCAGGGAATCCGTGAGGTAGGAGACCGCCGCCTCTTTTGGAATAAACCGGCCTACTTCCTTCCCGTTTTTCGTCACAATAATTTCCTGGCCGGAAAGGACAAGGTTTAAATATCGGCCAAAATTATTCTGCATTTCCGTGGCGGTTGCAGTTGTAATGATGCTCATGATAAAACACCTCCTTTAGCTAATATAATAGTATCATATATTAGCTATTCAAACAAGAGCGGAACGGAAGCAAAATGGGCATTTGTATTCTGCCACAATAATTTAGCTGCGGGCTCCGCCTCAGTATGAAAATCCCTGATCCTGTGCTATAATGGGCTTTGCGGAACTTTGGGCCTGCGGACCAGGCGGATGAAAACTGCGGGTCATGCAGATTGCGGATCGTGCGAATGAAAACGGGATTGACAAATCCATACTGTTTTGGTAGGATAATGGAAGTTAAGTAAAACTAACTGATAAAACAGCGAAGGAGACTGCTTTTGTGACTTACATATGGATCAATCCTGTGACAGAGCGGATGTATGACAGAGAGAGACTGGACAGCTTTCTGGAGGAGAATGGTTTTACCCGGGTGTACTGCCGGGAAGACTGGGGCGCGGCTGTGCGGAAGAAATACCTTCAGCTGGCAGACCAGGTGAGCGCGGAGACGGCTGAGGCCGTGGCGGATGTGAGATGCCCGGCGGTGAGGGAACTTTTAAAGAAGATGGATCATCCGGGGCTGGTGGTTCCGGAGATCGAACCCATTCTTCTCCACTGCGCGAGGGAGATTGGCGGGAGGAGAGATCTTCTGGGATCGAAAAAGGTGATTATTACTCCCTGCGGTGCCCTGGCGGAGGCGGGAAACCGCCTTGGACTTCCGGAGACGGAGTTTCTGCCCTGGAACCGGTTCCTGAAGAACCTGGGGGCAGAGTTTCCGGGAAAGCGGCTTGAGAGCAGCCCCGTTCCGCCGGGATTTTTCGGCTGCCTGAAGGAGACGGACGCTGTGACCGGGCCGGAGGCGGTGGAGAGGTATTTGCGGGAAAAACGATGGAGAGGTGGGAAAATGGTGGAGTTTTTGTATTGTGAGGGAGGCTGCCACAGCGGCGACGGGGTGACGGAGCTTTGAGCCGGCTGAAGCGGCTGGCGCCGCCGGCGGCGGGAATCGCCGTACTGCTTCTGGTGTGGTATCTTGTCTGCCGGATGGAGATTTTTAACGCCTATGTGCTGCCGTCCCCGGGAAAGGTTCTGGACAGCTTTCAGAAAATGCTCCTGTCCGGGGAGATCTTTCAGGACATCTCCATCAGCATGGCCAGAGTCCTGAGAGGATTTTTCATCGCCTTTGTTCTGGCTTTTGTGCTGGGAATGATGCGGGCGGTGTTTCCGGCGGCGGGCCCCTATTTCGAATATCTGGTGCAGTTTTTCCGCAATGTGCCGCCTTTAAGCCTCATTCCCCTGCTCATTCTCTGGTGCGGGATCGGCGAGACGACAAAGACGGCGATCATTGTGCTGGCGTCCTTTTTCCCCATGTATCTGAATATCGTCAAGGGGTTTACCGGCTGCGACCGGAAACTGCTGGAAGTGGGGGAGATGTTTGACTACAGCAGGAGAGAACTTTTTTTCCGGATCGTTCTCCCCTATGCGTCGGCGGACATTCTGGTGGGAATGCGCATTGGCTTAGGCTACAGCTGGCGGGCGATCATCGGAGCGGAGATGGTGGCGGCATCCACCGGCCTGGGGCATATGATTCTGTTTGCCCAGCAGATGTCCCGCACGGACAAGGTGATCGTGGGAATTCTGGTGATCGGCGCGGTGGGCTGCGTGACGGACCGGCTGTTCGGCCTGGCAATCAGAAAGCTGCTGAAAGGAAATTACGAAAATGGCTGGAATTGAGATCATAAATCTGGAGAAATCCTACCAGGTGGAAAATCGAAAGCTGCCGGTTCTCACAGGCATAAACTTAAGGATCCCGGAGAGGCAGATCACGGTGGTGCTGGGGAAAAGCGGCTGCGGAAAGACTACGCTTTTAAGACTCACCGGCGGGCTGGAAACGGCGGATTCAGGGGAGATCCGGTATGAGGGCTCCCATCGGACCGCTTTTGTGTTTCAGGAGCCCAGGCTCATGCCCTGGCTGAATGTGAAGCAGAATATTCTCTTCGGCCTGCGGGGAAAGGAAAAGAAGGAGAGCGGCGCCCGGGCGGATGAGATCATCCGCACAGTGGGGCTTTCCGGATTTGAGCAGGCATATCCTGCCCAGCTCTCCGGGGGAATGAAGCAGAGGACGGCTCTGGCCCGCGCCCTGGCTTACCGGCCGTCGTTTATCATGATGGATGAGCCGTTTGCGGCGCTGGATCATTTTACCAGGGAACAGATGCAGAGAGAGCTTCTGCGGGTGCAGAAGACGGAGCACTGCAGCATTCTCTTTGTCACCCACAGCATTGACGAGGCGCTGCTTCTGGGCAATAAAATCGTGGTGATCGAGAAGGGAAAGGTCAAAAAAGAGCATGTGCTGGAGGAGACAGGGGAGAGAAATCTGCTGGATGAGAAATTTATCGGGCTGAAGCGGGAGATCATTTCCGATCTGAATGAGACAGAAAAACAGTAAACGGCCGGGACGGCTGAAAGGCCGCCGGTTATGACAGAATGGGCGGAAAGTGAGTCTGCGGGAACTGGTTTATGCGGGACGAGCGGAGAACGGAAATTGCAGGCTGTGCCTGTAATATAAATTTAATATAATTTAGGAGGTAAGTTATGAAAAAACTGATTGCGGTGCTGACAGCAGGCGCCATGGGAGCGGCAGTGCTGAGCGGCTGCGGAGGACAGACAAAGGAGACGGCAGCAGAGTCTGCGGCGGAGACCGTGGCGGAAACGGAAAGCGCGGCGCCGGAGGAGACGAGCGGGGAGAGTGAAGCCGCCGGGGAGAATGGTTCCGGCCTGGACAAGCTGGTGTTTACCTATGTGACTTCTCCCTTAAACGTGCCCAGCATCATTGAGAAGGATCAGGGGATTTTCACGGATGTGTTCGGAGATATGGGAATCTCTGTGGAGTACGCGGAGATCACTTCCGGGGCAGACCAGACTCAGGCCCTGGCGTCCGGAGATGTGCAGGTACTCTACGCCGTGGGATCCAGTTCAGTGATCCTCTCCGCGGCCAACGGGGCGGACATCAAAGTGGTTGACATGTACAGTCGCTCTCCGGGAGCCTTCTGCCTGTACACGAAGGATGAGAGCCTGACCACTCCGGAGAGTCTGGCGGGAAAGACCATCGCCGGCCCGGTGGGAACCAACCTTCATGAGCTGCTGGCCGCCTATCTTGCCACGGCGGACATGACCATCGACGACGTCAACTATGTGAACATGTCCATTCCTGACGCGATGGCGGGACTGGAAGGCGGAAGCCTGGATGTGGCGATGATCGCCGGCGCGACGGCGTACCAGGCAGAACAGTCCGGCTATCATCTGATTGCGGACGGAGAGGGACTGATTGACGCGGACATCGCTGTGGCGGTGACGGGAGAGTTCTATGAGGAACATCCGGAGATCATTGAGAAGCTGGTGGAGGCCCAGGAGCGCATTGCGGACTTTATGGAGAACAACCACGACGAGACGATGGAGATCGTGGCGCAGGCTCTGGACCTGGACAAGGCAGCGGTGGAAGAGATGTACGGGGATTACGATTTCAGCATTGAAGTGACGGATAAGGACAAGGAAGGATTCCAGAAGACGGCAGATTTCATGCTGGAGGCCGGCATGATCGAGAATGAGCTGGATGTGAATTCCCTGTTTGTGACAGCAGAATAAAAAGATCCGGGAAACGTCCCGGGATCAGGAGACGGGCTGCCGTGCCGGGAAACTGGTGGGGCGGCCCGTCTGCGTTCTGCAGGGGGAAATGCCGGGATCTGCTGCGGAGGGAAATGCTGAGATCTGTTGCAGAGGAAAATGCTGAAATCTGCTGCGAAGGGAAATGCGAAGGCCCGCTGCAGGCGGGAAATACCATGAACCCGCCCGGTTGGCATTTCTCCGGGGCTGTGCTATGATAGGAATCAGAGCAGAAAGGAGAAGTGCGATGGGGTACGAGATTACAAGGCAGATCCGTGACTGTGACGGGAAACGGGAGAGCTTTTTTGCGCTGGCGCAGAAGGTGTTCGGCCTTTCTTTCAAAGAGTGGTTTGAGAATGGATTCTGGACGGACTGCTACATTCCCTACGCCATCTGCGAGGGGGACCGGGTCGTGGCCAATGTGGCCGTGAACCGGATGCAGTTTGAGTCCCGGGGAACGGTCAGGAATTATGTCCAGCTGGGAACGGTGATGACGGATCCGGAATACAGGGGACGGGGCTTTGCGCGGCAGCTGATGGAGACGGTTATAAGAGAGTGGGAAGATCGATGTGATGGCATTTACCTGTTTGCCAACTCTGACGTGCTGGATTTCTATCCCAGGTTTGGGTTTAAAGAGAGCCTGGAATATGAATGGAGGATGGTCCGGAAAGACAGCCCGCAGGATTTAGGCTCCGGGAGAGAGGCCCCAGGACCGGTGTTTCGGAAAATGGACTTAAGAAAACAGGAGGATATGGCGCGGTTTTGCCGCTGCCTGGACGCGGGCAGCCCGTTTTCCGCCCTGCAGATGCGGGATAATCTGGGGCTGGTGATGTTTTACTGCGGGGACAGCCTGAAAGACAATATCTTTTATTTTAACGGGCAGCAGGACGGGCGGACATGCGGCATGGTATGTGTGGGAGAGCAGGAAGGGGATACTTTTTTCTGCCTGGATTTTTTTGGCGGGGAGAAGATTTCCCTGAAAGAGGCGGCGGAGGCGGCTGCGCCGGCCGGGACCAGGAAGATAGTGCTGGGATTTTCGCCGCACAGGGAGCAGCTGGAGATGTTTAAAAGCAGCTGGGAGATGGAGTGCGCCCCGCAAAAGAGCGATGTCACTCTGTTTGTCCGCGGCGGACATGAGTGGCCGGACAGCCGGAGGCTGCGGTTTCCGGAACTCTCCCACACGTGACCAGATACAGGCGGCTGATGCCGGAAAGGAAGGAAACGATTATGAAAATCATTGACGCACATCTGCATTTCTGCCCGGAGGACCCGGGATATTTCAGCGAGATCGCCGTGCGCGCGGGACATGAGAACACGGAAGCCCATCTGCGGCAGGAGTATGAGCGGCTGGGGATCGTGGGAGGCGTGGTCATGGGAAACGGAGGCGTATCTCTCAGCGAGCACGAGAAGTATCCCTCATATCTGCGCTACTGCATCGGTCTGGACAGCATGTATCTGAGGAAAAGCGGGGGAGCAATCCCGAAGGCGGCCTGGGATCTGGCGGAACAGCATTTGAAGAGAGAAAACTGCGTGGGGATCAAGCTGTATCCCGGCTACAATCCCTGGTACATCACAGATCCCATGTATGACCCCTGCTACGAGCTGGCGGAGGCGTATGGGAAGCCGGTGGCGGTTCACATGGGGGAGACGGCGGGAACGGGCGCCATTTTAAAATACAGCCATCCCCTGACCATGGACGAGGCGGCTGTCCTTCATCCCCGGGTGCAGTTTGTCCTGTGCCATTTCGGAAATCCCTGGCTGCCGGACGCGGCCTGTGTGATGCAGAAAAACGCCAATGTGGCGGCCGATCTCTCCGGCCTTCTGGAGGGACGGATCGAGGTGGATGAATTTTTCCGGGAGGAAAAGGGGTACACGGATTACCTGGTGACATGGATCCGGTATATGGGAGACTACAGCCGGCTGATGTTTGGAACGGACTGGCCTCTCGCCAATCTGGAGGAATACATTGAGTTTACGAAACGGCTGATTCCGGAGCGGTTCTGGGAGGATGTGTTCGGGAAGAACGCGGCCCGCATTTACGGGCTGGAGGACTGGCTGAAGGGATAAGGCGCGGCGTCCGGGAGAAAAATTGCATTAGACGGCGGAAACTACTTGTCAGAGAGAGCAGGCTGTGATATGGTATATTACAGTTGTTTCCAAAAGGAAGCGATCTCTCTGGAGAGTCTCCGTGTGAGCGCCGAAGGTGTAAGGCAGGAAGAGAAAAGAACCTGCTGTATCTCTCAGGCAAAAGGACAGGGTGTGATAAACTTTCTCAGAGAGCTGATATGTCGATATCAGCTTTTTTTGTTTGGCAGAAAACTCCGTTCTCTGCCGGACAAAAATGCTCCGCGAGGGTCCAATACTCCGCAGCCTAAGCTGCGCTGAAACTTTGATGCCCCGCAGCTTGCTGTGGGGCATTGATTTGCCCTTGATGTGCGCGAAGAAGAAACTAATGTGCACAAAAGACGGACAGACCGCGGAGAGGACCATTTCAAAAGGAAAGAAACCGAGGCGGAGAGCGGAGGTTTCCGCGGAAATGGTTCCGGCGCATATTTTAAATTCAGGAGGAAGAGAAAATGGAAACGGTAAACCAGCTGGTCAGTCAGGCAAGTGATTTTTTGTGGAATGTGATTCTGATCATTCTGCTGTGCGGGACGGGGATTTATTTCACCATCCGTCTGCGCTTTATTCAGGTGAGGAAATTTAAGGAGGGCTGCCGGCTGGTGTTCGGCCATATGCGGTTTAAAGGAGAAAAGAGCAGTGCCGGGGAGATGACGCCGTTTCAGTC
>DWWL01000015.1 GCA_019119775.1 Candidatus Lachnoclostridium pullistercoris
TGGATCTCGTGGGAAGTACGGAATCCGTCGAAGAAGTTGATGAACGGAACCTTTCCGGTCAGTGCAGCCAGATGAGCTACGGGAGTTAAGTCCATAACCTCCTGTACGCTGGACTCGCACAGCATTGCGCAGCCGGTCTGACGGCATGCGTATACGTCAGAGTGATCGCCGAAGATAGACAGCGCATGGCTGGCCAGAGCACGGGCAGATACGTTAAACACACCGGGAAGCTGCTCGCCGGCAATCTTGTAAAGGTTCGGAATCATCAGCAGAAGTCCCTGAGAAGCCGTGTAGGTGGTGGTCAGCGCACCTGCGGCAAGGGATCCGTGCACAGCTCCTGCTGCGCCTGCCTCGGACTGCATTTCAGTGATCTGCACCGGGCGTCCAAAGATGTTCAGTCTTCCATCCGTTGCCCACTCATCTGTATGCTCCGGCATAACAGAGGAGGGAGTAATCGGATACATAGCAGCTACTTCTGTAAACGCATATGACGCATGAGCAGCTGCTTCATTGCCATCCATGGTTTTCATTTTTCTTGCCATTTGATTTGTCCTCCTAAATGAATATTGTATAGTTCCCCTTCAAAACAAAAGCCTTATAAAAAGGCAGAATTCTGTCGGGAAGTGACCTGTCTATATTATAACAAATGTTTTCTGAAATGCAAAGAGATTGTTCGTGAAAATAAGTATTATTTTACGAACAATCTCTCTATTATAGGAAACAAATTTTCTGCACCGTGCAGGCTGCCCTGCTCTGTTTATACGCCCGGGCCGTTCTCCACTGTGGGGGCCTGCGTGACAGGCGGAGGCGCCACTACCTGGCCTGTGCTGCCTGCGGTCGTCTCCGCCGGTGCCTCAGCCGGCGCCGTGGACGCGGGCACAGTCGGTGCCGGTGATGTGGCCGCCGGCTGGCTGTCCGCCGCAGTCTGGGCGTTGCTCGCCTCCAGTCCGCTGTCGTCCTCTGTCATGCCGTCCGTCTCCATGGGCGTGATCTCTCCCGCCACCGAAGATGCGGTGGGCGAAGTCTCTGTCGCCTCGCTGCCGGCCTCCGTCACCTGCTCATCCGTCTGGTTCCGGTGGATCACCGCCGCGTGGCCGCGGTAGGTGCTGTTGTGGAGCAGCTCGTCGCTGATCACTTCTCCGTCCTTTTTGATCACCAGATTGGTGGTCCAGCGGCTGCCCATATCTGCCTGCTCAACGATCTTCTCGGTGTGCGGGGGAAGAGTCTGATCCTCCACATACTCCGGCTCCGGCGGATCCAGATCCGCCACCTTCTCCGAGTGCATGGAATAGGTAACTCCGTCTTCCAGAATGGGGATGCCCACCACCGAGATGGTCAGGGTCATCTTGCTGGAAAGGCTTCCCTCCAGCTTCGCCCGCAGGGCGATGGCCGTGTCGGAATTATTGATAAACTTCATGTCCGGGCCGCCGTAGCTGACCGCCGCGTCCTCTCCCGGCGTCACGTAGGAGGGCTCGTAGCTGTGGGCGTGGCGCTCCGTCGTCTTTAATCCGGAGAACACCACCGCGTTGTAAAGAGTGGAGGAAACCTGGCAGACGCCGCCGCCCGGCTCCGCCACCAGCTCGCCGTTCACATAGGCGCCTGCCGGCTTGTAGCCTTTGTCCTCGCTTCTCGGGCCGGTGGTGTCATTGAAGGAAAATGTCTCTCCCGGCTGAATGATCTTGCCTTCCAGACATTCGCTGGCCAGCTTGATGTTGGTGTTTCTGTCTTTGTTGGCCGTGGTGGTGGTGGAATACTGTCCGATCACCCGGTACATATCTTTCGCCTGGGCCGCTGTGATCTCCGGCTCCACCTCTTTGGCTGTCGCTGTGATGGCAGCATCGAATTTTTTCTCCTCGACTGCACTGCGGATATCTGACGCCAGCTTCTCCTGATCGATCACCACTCCGTTCTCCTCCGGAGAGTAGGTGAAGGAGGAGGACTCTTTGTCAAATCCGGAGATCTCTCCGTTTTTGGCCGGCTTGTCCCATTTGGCCGCCATGGCCTCCACCTGAGCCTGAATCAGATCTTCCATGCCGGAGACATCCAGGCTGTAGGATTCCTGAGGCTGGTCCGTGCTGAAGATCTCGTCCAGCAGCTGGTCCACCCGGTCCGCAATCAGATTCTCCACCTCATAGGTGTCATCCTCATAGGAGACGGTCATCTTCCAGGGATAACCGGCCAGGATCGCATCCTTCGCCTCTTCCCTGGACATGCCGGTGATGGACACTCCGTCCACCATCACCTCGCCGGAGATCTGGGATTCTGTCTGGGACTCGCCGACGGCCGTCTTTCTGCCGCAGCCCTTCGCTGCCAGCACCACCGCCAGGATCACCAGGATGCAGACTGCGCCGGCAATGGCAATCGTCATGTAATTTCTCTGGTTTCTCTTTTTTCTGCCTCCCCTGCGGCTGCCGCCTCCGTATCCGCCGCGGCTGCTGCTCCGGCCTGAAGAGCCGTAGGAGGAGCTTCTGCTCCTTGAGCTCTCCTGGGATGCTGTCCGGGATGCGGACACGCTCCGGGAGGAGCCGGTTCTGGATGCCGAGGAGCTTCGGGATGCGCCGGTACTCCGGGACTGGGAAGAGCTTCTGGATGTTCCGCCCATCCGCTGGCCGGCTGAGCCGGTTCTGGAAGTGCCTGAGGAGCTCCGGGATGGACCGGACCGCCTGGAACCGCCGTTTCGGTTGTCATCGTAAAGATTCATACTGTATATTCACCCGTTCTTCATTGATAATTTTTTTCGCGGACCTGCTTTCTTTCTCCGTGCAGATCCACGGTGTACAGTATAACACACTTTTTTGAAAAAGAAATGCCTAATTTCTTTCTTTTCCCTGAAAAAATTTTAGTATTTTACTTATATGTAAAATCATGTTACCATACTGTTAGCTTTTTATTACCAAACTGTTTCAAGGGAGGAATTTCATGAGTCTGATCGATCTGCACGTACATTCTACTGCCTCTGACGGCACATGTTCTCCGTCCGAGGTCGTCGCCCTGGCCGCGGCAGCCGGGCTCTCCGCCATCGCGCTGACGGACCACGACACAGTGGACGGCGTTCCGGAGGCCCTGGCGGCGGCCGAAAGCCATTCTGTCCGGGTGATCCCGGGAGCTGAGCTCTCCGCTCTGTGGCACGAGAAGGAGATCCACATTCTGGGCCTGTTCCTGCCGCCGGATTCACCGGCCCTGAAAGAAGAGCTGGGGAGGCTCCGCCAAAAGCGGGAGGAGCGCAATGACGAGATCATCCGCCGCCTCACAAAGGCCGGACTTCCCGTCACCAGAGAGGAACTTCAGGGCGGCTGTCCCGGCACGGTGATCACCCGCGCCCACTTTGCCCGGGTGATGCTGGAAAAAGGATATGTCTCTTCCAGAAACGAGGCATTCAGCCGCTACCTAAAGCCGGGCGGCCCCTACTGCCCCCGAAAGGAGCACCTGTTTCCGGAGACGGCTGTCCGCCTGATCTGTGACGCGGGCGGCTTCGCGGCTCTGGCCCATCCCCTTCAGTACCACTTCGGGAACGCTGAGCTGGAAGAGCTCACCGCCTTTCTTGCCGGGCTGGGCATGAAGGGCCTGGAGGTCTACCACTCCTCCAACAACAGCTACGAGAGCCGGAAGCTGCGGGAACTGGCCGGCCGCCACGGGCTTCTTCCCACCGGCGGCTCCGATTTCCACGGGGACAACAAGCCGGACATCCGCATCGGCGTCGGAAGGGGAAACCTGAAAGTCTCCTCTCTTCTCCTGGAAGATATTGAGAAGAGCCGGGGACAGGGGCAGGCCGCTTTTTAAGCAGTGGGCTGCATGATTTTCCCGATGGCGGGCTTTCCATTTTTAGACAATTTGTTCCTTGTCTTTCCGCCTCTCCTCTGCTATAATGAGCACGCAGCCAGACAATGACGGATTCAAACGAGGAGGATTCTAATGAAGATTCAGAACATCACAGATGTGGAAGGATTTTTTAAGGTAATCGATGAGTGCCGCGGACCGGTGGAGCTGATCTCCCCCGAAGGAGACCGGATCAATTTAAAATCCAAGCTGAGCCAGTACCTCTCCATGGCCACCATGTTTTCCAACGGATATATCAACGAGCTGGACATTGTCGCTCATGAGAAAGATGACATTGAGCGCCTGATCAAATATATGTACCAGGGAGAATAATGTTCTTTAAAAACTGAAAGCTCTCTGCCGGGAACAGACTGCCGCAGCAGCGGCCGGTCCCCGGCAGAGAGCTTTTTATTTTTACTTCTTGCTTATCTTTGCTTATCGCTTCCCGTCAGCGCCTTTCAGCCTCATCCCCGCGGAAAACATCTCTTCTCCTCTCTCTCCTGCGCACCTCACTTTTCATAATCGAATAGAGGACAGAGCAGAGAGGAATAAAGATCAGCATTCCCACAACGCCCATCAGGCTGCCGCCTACAGTCACCGCCATGAGCACCCAGATTGACGGCAGACCCACAGAATTTCCCACCACATGGGGGTAGATGAGATTTCCCTCGATCTGCTGGAGAATGAAGAACACCGCGACAAATTCCAGGGTGGCAAAGGGACTTACCATGAGCATCAGGAAGACTCCCACCGCGCAGCCGATGAAGGCCCCGAATATGGGGATCAGAGCCGTAAAGGCGATGAGCACGCCGATGAGCAGGGCGTAAGGCATTTTCAGCACTGTCATGGTGACAAAAAACATGGTCCCCAGAATCAGTGCCTCAGCGCACTGGCCAGCCAGAAAACTGGAAAACGTCCGTTCCGTCTTGCGCATGATCCCGATGACGATCACCGCCGTCCGCTCCGGCACAAAGGCCCGCACCAGCCGCTTGGCCTGGCTGCAGAGAACTTCCTTCTGGAGCAGGATATAGATTGAAAAAATAAACCCGATGCCAAAGTTTGTGACGCCGGATACGATGGACACCGCCGCGGAAACCGTGGTGTCCAGCACGGAAGTGGCTCCGTTTCGCAAAAAATCCACGATCTGGCGCAGCATTCCCGGCCAGTCGATCTCAATGGTATTTAAATAGTCCACGATCTGGGGATACTGGGCAAACAGCGTCTCCGCCTGTCTCAGCGTCTTTTCCATAAAGGCTGGAATGCTGCTGCTCAAACTCACCATCGTCCGCAGCACCTCCGGCGTCACCACGAACACCACCAGAAACAGCACGCCGGCCACCAGGATGATGGTGATCAGCAGGCTGGCCGGCCGGTGCCACTTTTTCCGCTCTCTTCTGCCGGTCAGCAGCCGCTCCACCTGCCGCATGGGCACATTCAGCACAAACGCGATGGCAGCGCCCAGGAGAAAGGGAAAGAAAATGTGGAGCAGCCGGCCGCAGACGGCCAGGCACTCCCGGTAGTGGACGGCGGCCACGGCAGCCACAATGGTAAACAGGACCAGTCCCCGTATTTTTTTTACTGTGTCTCCCGTCAGCTTCATATCGTCTCTCCTCCGGTCAATTCTGAAAATACTCTCCGGATCTCCTCTTCCCCGGCCCGAAAGGTTCCCTGGGCCATCTGGCTGCTCCCGCCTCCGCGGCCGTTTAAACGGCTGTTCAGCTTTTTGGAAAATTCTCTCATATCACAGCTGCGGCTGGCCGCCACATACTGGAAGCCGTCCCCCCTCTCTGCGCAGGCCAGAACAATTCCGCCTTTCTTTCCTTCACAGAGCAGATCGCAGTACTTTCTTAACTGCACCGGTTCCATGTTCTCAAAGACCAGCAGCGGATCGTTGCTCTCCGGAAATGCCGCCGCCTTAGCTTCCGACTCTGCCTGGCGCAGGCGGGACAGCTCCCCTTCCAGCCGTTCCTTTTCTTCCTTCAGGCGCTTTACCGCCTCCACCACCTCATCCTGCTTCGCCGCCAGCAGTGCGGATAGCTCTGCCGCCTGTTTCTGGCGCTTTACGCAGTGCTCCAGCGCTCTGCGCCCGCAGAGAAGGGAGATGCGCACTCCGCCTTTGTAATGGATCATGCCCAGCACTTTGATGATGCCCACCTCGCCGGTGCGCCCCACATGGGTTCCGCAGCAGGCGCAGACGTCCACTCCCGGGATCACGGTGATCCGCACCTGGCCGCTCAGCTCTTTTTTGCTCCGGTATTCCATGGTCTTTAATTCCTCCGGGGACGGAGTGAGAATCTCCACCGGCAGGTCGGCGCAGACTGCCCGGTTGGCCTCCGCCTCCATCTCATCCAGTTCCGCCTCGGTCAACAGCCCGTTAAAGTCAATGGTGATCTCCCCGCTGCCCATGTGAAAGCCCACATTGTCGTAGCCGAAGCGCCGGTGGATGCAGCCGGTGATGATGTGCTCTCCGGAATGGCCCTGCATATTGTCAAAACGGCGCTCCCAGTCGATCGCCCCTTCCACCGTCTCTCCGACTTTTAGGGGCCGGTCCGTCAGATGGAACACCTGGCCGTCTCTCTCGTGTACCTCAAGCACCTTCGCCTCTCCCAGACGGCCTGTGTCATAGGGCTGTCCGCCGCCTTCCGGGAAGAATGCGGTCTGGTCCAGCGTCACCTCCCATCTGCCGTTTTTTCCTTCCTGACAGCCGGTCACTGTCCCCTGAAACTCTTTTATGTAAGAGGATTCGTAATACAACCGCTTCATTGTTCTCTCCTTATCTTTTTCTGTTCCGGACAGGCAGCCCCTTCCGCCCCGGAAGACTGTCTGAGCCGGCGTATGCGCTGACACGCATTTTTCTTATTATACACCACTCTTCCCCCACTTCAATCTGAAGTTTGAAAATTTTTCAGAAAAAGAGAAACTGTGGCAAGCCGGCCGTCATATGATGAAGTGTAATCATCTTATTGGAGGAACAGACATGAGTGATTTGGCTGCTACGAACTGCGGATGTGGCTGCGGATGCGAAGCGGGAGGCAACAGCGGCGGATGCAACATTCTTTTCTTACTTCTGATTCTGTGCTGCTGCTGCGGAGGAGAACATAACGGCTGCGGATGCGGCAATGGCTGCGGGGGAGGTCTGGGATCCGAATGGCTGTGGATCCTGATCCTGTGCTGCTGCTGCGGAGGCGGCTGGGGCGGAAACGGCTTCTGCTGACAGATCAAAAGCCCGGCCGGATGGGGAAAGCTCCTCTTTTCCTGTCCGCCGCCTGCGGGCTCACACTCATAACACCGGGGCGCGGCGGCTGCCGCGCCTTTTTTCGTTTAACCGAAAATTTAGCCTCTGCCGGCGGAATCTTCCGCCGGCAGAGCACCGCCTGCTAGCTGCCGGCTCCGGGGGATTCTCTTTTTTTCTCCCCCTCTCCGGTCTTTCCCGCTCCTGCCTGCGGACGGCCGGGATCCCTCCCCAGCCGTTCTCTCAGACAGTCCTCGTCGATCTCGTAAACTGCATTTCCATCTATTACCAGGCGCGTTGCCATTATTGATCACTCTCCTGTCACCATTACTATATGCAGGCGGCATGAAATCCTTGAACGCCGCATATATTGTCATCAAAGATCAGAACGAGGAAGCCGACTATGAATTATGAAGAACAGCCTTTAAGGCTCACAGATCTGGACTATCTCACCGGCGACCACCATCTGCAGATGATGAAGGCCGCCCTGCCCTATATGAATGTCCCCCAGCAGCGGATCATCTCCGCCGTCATCAAGATCCAGGAGCTGCGCCGGACCATGAGCCTGTTCCAGGACGGCCCGGTGGCGGCCATGGGGCTCAGCTCTGACGGGCATATGCCCTCCGGCCCGGCGGATATGCTGGACGCCATCAAGCCCTATGGAAATACATACGAACAGGAGCTGATCACCCTGCTTTCCAACCTGCTGCGGGGCATTTCCACTCCCATGGAACAGATACGCAGCTTTCTCTCCCCGGAGCAGCAGTCGCGGATGGACACGGTGCAGTTTATGGTACAGGCCATGCAGCAGAACAGCTAGGCGGCAGAAAGGAGCGTTCATGAACGACTGGAAACAGGACCCGAGACTAAAAAAAATGGACCCCAAAAAGATTGAGGTCCTCACTGATTTTTCCGAGCGTCTGAAACGGACGCCCGGCCCGCAGATGCTCTCTCTTCTGCTCTCCTTTCAGTCGGAGGCCAGCCAGAAAGGCATCCGCTTCACCGACCAGGAAACTGAAGTGCTGGTTTCCATCCTCAGCGCCCACATGCCGCCGGCTGAACAGAAAAAACTGTCCGTGCTGCGGATGTTTTCCCGCAGGATAGCCTCCCGCAGGCCGTGACGCGGCCGCGGCGGTCAAAAAGGGGCTGGGAGCGGGCCGTCGGGGCTTCAGTTTTCCAGAATAACGATCTTTGTTCTCTCGTCGGCATTTTGTATGATCTGCTTCATCTCCGGCTCCGGGATGCAGATGCAGCCGCTGGAACCGGGATAGCCCTCCGCCGTGCAGTGGAGAAAGATGGCCGAGCCCTTTCCCGGAACCGCCTCCTCGTTGTAGGTGAGGGAGAGGGCGTAATTATAATAGGGAGACACGTCGATCAGGTGCTCCGCCGAATTCCAGTCCTTTTCCACCTGGCCGGCGTCCACCATACGGTTATAGTGGGAGCTCTGCGGGTCATCCACCCAGTAATCCGCTTCTGTCACCTTGTGATAGGGAAGGACGGTGCCCGGATCGTCCAGAATCCCAAAGGCCGCGTTAAAACGGTACACGCCGCAGGGAGTCTTTTTGTCTCCTTCCGCTTTCTCCCTGGTGCAGCCGCCTAAGCCCCACACCCCCGCTGTCTCAAATACCTGGCTCCACTCACCGTTTCTCACCCGGTAATAGGCGGCGCGGACAGCAGAGCCGCCCAGACCGCGGACCACGATCACCTGATCCGTGTCAGCCGCAACCGCAGGGTCTGACAGCACGTCCCGGTCGGGAAGAGTTTCCGGCACCAGGGCCGTCTGCCCTGCCGGCGCCTCCGTCTCCGGGGAGGTCTGCCCGTTCCGGGATTCTGCCTCCGGGGACGTCTGTCCCGCCTGATCTCCCGCTGTCTGATTATCTTCCGCCCGCTCTGTCCTCCCGTCCTCTGTGCGGATCAGGCCGCTTCCAGGGCCCTCGTCCGCGCCGTAGGCCGTGCCGGCGGCCAGCAGACAGGCTCCGGCAGCCAGGCCGATCAGAACTTTTCTCATCCTTCTCATCATCTTCTGTCTCCTCCTGATGGCAAATCTTTCCCCGTCGGTGCTCTCCGTCCGGGGTCTTACGGTCAGTATAAAAAACTCCTCTCTTTTTGTCAACCTTAGGCGGACCCTATCCGAGGAAGGCGGCCGCCGCCAGAAGGACCGCCAGAAATCCCACGTTCCAGGCAGTGAACACCGCCAGATACCGGCCCTTTTTCTCCGGATGGCGGACAGCGATCTGCTTATAGGAGATCAGGCTGGCCATGGACGCAATCAGCGTCCCCAGACCGCCCAGATTGGTGCCGATGATCAGATCCTTCCACTGGCTGGTAAACCCGGAGAGGAGCAGGGCCGCCGGCACGTTGCTGATCACCTGGCTGGCGGCCACGGCAGCGATCCTCTCATGGCCTGTCAGGAAAGACTCCAGAAAGCTGCAAAACTGAGGCAGCCGCCCCATATTGCCGATGAACACAAAAAATGCCACAAAAGTGAGCAGAAGGCCGTAGTCCACCCGGGCCAGAAGCTCCCTCTGATCCGCAAAAACGGCTGTCAGAATGACCACAAGCAGCGCCCACTCCGGCAGAACGCCGGACACGGTCAGAAGGCAGACGGCAAACAGCGCCAGGTACAGCGTCAGCCTCCCCCGCTCCGGCTTCTTCGGTTTTTCCATCTGACAGCGGACAGCCTCTCCCCGGAAGCTGAACATGGTCCCGGCCGCAAGCATCAGGGCAGCCAGAGCCGACCAGGGAGCCATCAGTGCCAGAAAGCCGGCGGCGCTCATCCCGGACCTGGCGTACAGATAAAGATTCTGAGGGTTGCCGATGGGCGTCAGCATACTTCCCAGGTTGGCCGCAATGGTCATGAGGGTCACCGTCACGCACAGATATTTCTCCATATGTGCCATCTCCAGAGCCAGAAGGGCGAAGGGCACAAAGGTCACCAGGGAGACGTCGTTGGTGATAATCATGCTCCCCAGAAAACAGAGCGACACCAGGCAGACGGCCACTCCCCGCGCACTGCCCACCCGCTCCAGAAGACAGGCGCTTAAAAAGCGAAATACCCCCAGTTCCTTCATCCCCTCCATCACTGCCATCAGGCAGAACAGCAGGATCAGAGTTCTGAAGTCCACATACCCCAGATATTCCCTGTCCGGCTTCACAAAAAAGCAGGAGATCACGGCCAGCACCGCCGCTGCGGATAGGACCGTCTCCTGTCTGACAAACGCTGCAATTCGTTTTCCCACTGTATTTTCCTCATGCTTTCTCACGGAAAAACAGCGCATGCGCCGTCCTGTGCACATACGCTGTTTCCTGTCATTTTATTTTACTACCAGGTTGATGATCTTGCCCGGAACGTAGATCTCCTTGACAACTGTGCCGGTGATCTTGTCGGCCGCAGCCGCCCTGCCGGCAGCCAGAGCCTCCTCCTTGGAGACATCCGCCGGAAGATTTACCACCGCGCGGGTCTTGCCGTTTACCTGAACCGGGATAGCGATCTCGTCATCCTTCATGGCTTCCTTATCGCACTCCGGCCAGGACGCGTGGAAGACGCTGTCCGTGCCGCCCAGTGCCTCCCACAGTTCCTCGCCCATATGAGGCGCGAAGGGGGAGAGCAGAATCACAAAGGTCTTTAAGGTCTCTTTGTCGATACCGCCTTCTTTTTTCGCCAGATCAATGAGCTTGTTGTTGTACTCCATAAATCCGGACACTACAGTGTTTAAGCTGAACTGGTCAAATCTCTGCTCGATGTCATAGACCAGTTTGTGGCGGATCTTCACCATCTCTTTGGTCTCTTTCACGTCCTTGTCCTTGTTGTCCATCACCAGAGAGTAGAATCTCTTTAAGAACCGGGCAACGCCCTCGATTCCTCTGTCGTCCCACTCAGCGTCCAGCTCCGGCGGTCCCACAAAGAGCTCGTAGAGCCTTAAGGCGTCGCAGCCGTAGTCTCTCACCAGATCGTCAGGGGAAACCACGTTTCCTTTGGACTTGCTCATCTTGATGCCGTTCTTGCCGGTGATCATGCCCTGGTTGAACAGCTTCGTGAACGGCTCGTCAAAGTCGATCACGCCGATGTCGTACAGGAATTTGGTGTAGAACCGGGAGTAAAGCAGGTGCAGCACCGCGTGCTCCACGCCGCCGATGTACATGTCAACCGGCAGGTATTTGTCCGCTTTCTCTCTGGAAACCAGTTCTTTGTCGTTTTTGTTGTCCACATAGCGCAGGAAGTACCAGGAAGAACCGGCCCACTGGGGCATGGTGTTCGTCTCTCTCTTTGCCGGGCCTCCACAGCAGGGACAGGTGGTATTTACCCACCAGTCAATGGCAGCCAGGGGGGATTCTCCCGTTCCTGTGGGCTCGTACTTTTCCACATCCGGAAGGGTTAAGGGCAGCTGGTCCTCCGGAACGGGAACGTTGCCGCACTTCGGGCAGTGGATGATCGGGATGGGCTCTCCCCAGTATCTCTGGCGGGAGAATACCCAGTCGCGGAGCTTGTAGTTTACCGTCTTCTTTCCGATGCCTCTGGCCTCGATCATGGCAGGAGCCTCTTTCTTTAAAACAGCGCTCTCCATGCCGTTCCACTCGCCGGAGTTGATCATGGTGCCGTTTGCCTCCGTGTAGGCTTCGGTCATATTTTCAATCTCCTTGCCGTCCTTGGCGATGACCTGGATGATGGGAAGGCCGAATTTCTTCGCAAATTCAAAGTCACGGTCGTCGTGGGCAGGCACACACATGATCGCTCCCGTGCCGTAGTCAGCCAGCACGTAGTCGGACAGCCAGATCGGCACTTTCGCCCCGTTTAAGGGGTTGATGGCGTAGCTGCCTGTGAACACGCCGGTCTTTTCCTTGTCCTGGAGACGGTCCACGTTGGACTTCATGGAAGAATCAAAAATGTACTTCTCTACAGCCTCTCTCGTCTCATCGGTGGCCAGGCTCTTTGCCAGAGCGTGCTCCGGAGCCAGAACCATGAAGGTTGCTCCGTAAAGGGTGTCCGGACGGGTGGTGTAGACGGTGATCTTCTCCTCTCTTCCGTCGATGGGGAAATCCACCTCGGCGCCATAGGACTTGCCGATCCACTCGGTCTGCATCTTCTTTACCTTCTCCGGCCAGTCCAGCTTGTCCAGATCATTCAGCAGACGCTCTGCGTAGTTGGTGATCTTTAACATCCACTGGCGGAGATTCTTCTTTGTCACCGGGGTTCCGCAGCGCTCGCAGCAGCCGTTGACCACTTCCTCGTTGGCCAGACCGGTCTTGCAGGACGGGCACCAGTTGATGGGGAACTCCTTCTCGTAAGCCAGGCCCTTCTTGAACATCTGCACGAAGATCCACTGCGTCCACTTGTAGAAGGACGGATCTGTGGTGTTGACCTCCATATCCCAGTCGTAAATGGCTGCGATCTGGTTGATCTGTCTCTTGATATTTTTAATGTTCTCCGCCGTGGATTTGGCCGGATGAACGCCCATCTTGATGGCGTAGTTCTCTGCCGGCAGGCCGAAGGCATCCCAGCCCATGGGATGGATGACATATTTTCCCTTTAACAGCTGATAACGGCTCCAGGCGTCGGAGATCACATAGCCTCTCCAGTGACCTACGTGAAGGCCGCTGCCGGACGGATAGGGAAACATATCCAGGCAGTAATATTTTTCCTTCTTGCCGTCGTTTACATTGATGGGGTGTTTTTCCCAGTTCTCACGCCATTTCTTCTCAATGGCTGTGTGATTGTACTGTGCCATGACAGTTCCTCCTTAAAACTTTATGGCGCGGATACAAAAAAACCTGCGCCTCTATCTGTTTTTATAGAGACGCAGGATTCTCCCGCGCGGTACCACTCTATTTCACACGCTGCCGTGTGCTCCTCATCATCCCGATAACGGCGGGCAGCCGGCCGGACCTACTCGGAGACTTTTGATTCTCTCCTTTCAGAAGGCTACTCAAGGGCCAGTTCACCATTCTCCCGCAACCGCCTTTCACCGGCCGGCGGCTCTCTGATGCGCTCCCATGGCTACTATTCCCTGTCATCGTATTTGTGCTGAACCTTAATTTAGCACACTTGTCTTTTTCTGTCAACTCCCAACTGAAGAGGAAGGCCGCAGAATCCGGCCGGAGACGGCTTCCATGGATGCCAAGAGCTCCAGAATCTTCTCCCGGCCGGCAAGCCCCTCGGAGAAGGCACTGGCGCTCCCCGCCGCCACGGCGAGGGCAAACGCCCGGCCATAGTCCCTCTCCCGCAGCCAGCCGGCCAGGAAGCCGGCCACCATGGAATCCCCCGCTCCCACCGAGTTTACCAGCGTGCCCTTCGGCGCCTCAAGGGAATGGGAAGCTCCCGTCTCATCTAACAGAACGGCGCCGTCTCCTCCCAGGGACACCAGCACATTTGCCGCCCCCATTTTCTGAAGAGCCGCCGCCTGAACGAGGGCCTCCTCCCTTGTGGCCGCCGGCTTTCCTGCAAGCTCCGCCAGCTCGTCCCGGTTGGGCTTGATGAGAAAAGGCTTAAGCTCCAGCACATTTAAAAGAGACTCCCCGGAAGTGTCCACCGCAAACAGAATCCCGCGGCCGGAAAGCCGCTCCATAATCCGGCGGTAGCTGTCCCGGGGCAGGGACGATGGAATGCTGCCGGCCAGCACCAGCACGTCTCCCTCTCCCAGGCGCTCCAGCTGATCCATGAGCTGCCCGGCCTCCTCTCTGCCCACCTCCGGGCCTGCTCCGTTGATCTCCGTCCCGTCGTAATTTTTGATTTTCACATTGATCCGGGAGCAGCCGTTTTTTAAGCGGACCAAACCGCAGTCCAGTCCGGCCGCCCGCACTCGCTCTGCGATCTCCTCCCCCACAAATCCGGCCTGGAAGCCCAGGACCCTGGTTTCCACTCCCAGGCTGTGAAGGACCATCGACACGTTGATCCCCTTTCCCCCCGCCGAAAGCTGCTCCGAAGCCGTCCGGTTGGTCTTTCCCAGGCGGAAATCCTCCACCGTCACCGTGTAGTCCAGGGACGGATTTAACGTTACTGTGTAAACCATACGCTCTCTCCTTATACGCTCTGCAAGCTCTCTCTTTCTGTCCTCATCTGCGCCGTCTGGACCGTCCCCGGACTTCTGTCTCCGGCGCTGAAGGGATCTTCGCCGGCCTGGTCATAAGACTAAGGGCCGCTCCCTCTGACAGGCACAGCCACAAAAGCCCTGCGGCCTGGGCCGCAGCCGGGCCGAAGCTCCCAAGCCCTGCCGCCTGACAGATTCCTGCCGCTGCAGCTCCAACAGCGGCGGCAGTGACGGAAAAGGCAGCCGCCAGGCCCCGTTTTCCCAGGCTGAAAAGGGAAACAGTCAGCACTGCAGCCAGGGAAAGGAGGATCACCGAGACGGCGCAGGCTGCCGGCAGCCCTGTCCGCAGGGATTCTCCGCCGAAGAAAATTCTGTGAAGGGGATTTCCGAAAACAGCCAGCAAAACAGCTCCCGCCGCAGCCGGGATCGCCGCCAGACGGACAGCCCCCGCCAGCCGGCCTCTTCTGTCCCTCTTCCCCTTAGAGAGGGCAGCTGCCGAATAAACGCCTCCGCTGCACGCCTCCGCTGCAAGCAGGCACACTGCCAGCTCACAGCGGACAAATTCTCCCCAGCCGGCGGCGTCCGCCTTTCCGTACAAAAAGCCTTCCCACAGAAGGACCGCGCCCCAGGAGATCACCGTGAGGACACCTGGGACCAGGGCACGCAGAGCACTGCCTGTCAGAAGGACCGGAGATTTTTTTCTTTCCCCGCAAAAGAGCTTCCGCCTGCGGGCAAAAACCGCCAGCAGCAGAAAGGCCAGAGAGACGGCCGTACCTGCCGAAAATCCGCGCACCGCTCCTTCTGCCGCAAACATTCCTCCGTACTGGTCAGTGCCGTATACCAAGCTGGAGCGCACCGCCTCCCGGACTCCGTCCGCCGTCCACAGCCAGGCGGCAATGCCGCCGGCCGCCGCTTCAAGAAGCAGGGAAATTCCCGCAAATGTTCCCATCTTCCGTCCGCAGAAGCCGCCGCGCGCCGCTCCCTGAATCATCGTCATCCAGGCCGCCGGCGCAAGCGCCCGCCACAAAAAGGCTCCCTCCGCCGGGCCGAACACCGCCGCCAGGGCCTCAGCCCCGAACCAGAGGGCCGCCGCAAGGATTCCTCCCCCTGCCGCCGCAAGGATCAGTGACGCCAGAAAAAAGTCTGCCGCCGCATCCTTTCTCCCTTTTCTGATCTGCCGTTCCATCCGCCCCGACACCCCATCGGGCAGGGCAAAGGCCGACAGCAGAAACAGCATCCCGCAGGCCAGACAGGGAGACGCATACCATGCGCCTCCCTCAAGTCCCATCTCTGCCGCCGCAGCCATCTGAAAGGCGGCCCAGAGAGCTGCCGCCCACACGGCCGCCAGGACCGTTCTGTTTTTTCCCCCGGCGGCTTCTTTTTCTGTCATGATCCTGTTATTCCCCATAAAACTCCGTTCTGTCCACATCTTTTGTCGAAAGGACACAGACCCAGGTCTTTCCCGGATTCAGGCAGATTTCCTCCCCATCCGGGCCGTAATAGCGGGTGATGCCGTTTTCCTTTTTCCACGTCACCGGAACCGCCTTTCCTCCTGTGGCAAAATATCCCCACTCCGAAGTGTCCACATTGATATTCAGATATTCTGTGTCGGCATAATAGCCGGACTGGCAGTACTGGATGATCACATTCTTCACCGCCAGCGGCCCCTCATCGCTCTCCTCCGGCGCGTCCGCCTGGTAGCGGTGGTAGAGGCCGTCCTCCGCGCTGTAGCGGAACTCTGGATGGTACATGGTGTAGCCGGGCACGATCCGCGCCGCCTCCGCCGCCTTGTCCCCGCTTAAAACTGTGGGCTGTCCCGGCCTGGAAAACTGATAATGCCCTTCATAGCCCTCCCCGTACTCCTGACGGTATCCCATATCCTTTATGGCCGCCTGGATCCGCTCAAAGTCAGTGTAGGCGTTGTGGGGTGCCTTCCGGTCGGAGGAGCGGAAAAATGCCTGGGCTCCCCGGCCCTCAATGCCGTTAATATGGTCGATCTCCTTCAGCTGCGGCTTCGCAAAAGTGCTCTGGCCGTAGTGAGCATATATGGCGTCAAATTCATCGGCAAAGTCGATAAAACAGTTGCGGCAGCTCCTCACGGAGCCGATCCGCTCCAGGCCGTCGTAATCCTCCATAACAGCCAGGTAGCGGGTCATGTTCCCCTCCACCGGCACCTCATAGATCACGCCGGCCCGCCCCATGCCGTAGTGGGGCCACGCCTCTCTGTCGTTGCTGATCATCACCGCCAGCGGCCTGCGGTCCGCCTGCTCTGCAGGCTTCATCTCCCCGGTCAGATAGCTCTGGATCCGGCCGTCCACCGCGATCCGCTCCTCCGGCACAAATTCTGCCGTCGTCTCCTCGGGAGCCGCCGTCACTTCCACCGGACGGGTCTGCGTCATTTCCGTCTCCGCCGGAAGCGTGCTTCCCACTTCCTCATACTTTTTTCCGCACCCGGCTGCAGCCAGAATGAGACAGGCTCCCAGGCACAGAAACAATCCCCCCGCTTTTCTCATCTGCGATACCCTTTCCTCTCCAGGATCTCCGCCTGTTTTTTCTCCATCACCAAGCGCTCGTCCTCCTCCATATGGTCATAACCGAACAGATGGAGCATGCTGTGAGCCACGAGAAACGCCAGTTCCCTCTCCTGGGAATGGCCGTATTTCTCCGCCTGCTCCTCAACCTTGTCCACAGAGACGATAATATCCCCCAGCATCAGCTCTCCCGTCTCCGGATTAAAGTAATCTTCCGCGTGTTCCTCCAAACCGTCAAAATCCGCCGGCCGCTCATAATCCACCATAGGGAAGGACAGCACGTCCGTGGCCCGGTCGATCTGGCGGTAGTCCCGGTTGATCTCCCGGATCGCCTCGTTGTCCGTGAGCACCACGCTCACCTCCGCCTCATAGGGACAGCCCTCGTAATCCATGGCCTCCTCGATCACATCCCGGATGATCGTCTCGTAGGGAAGATCCAGTTTTTTTTCTGCTTCGTATTCGATCTCAATGGTCATTTCCTTCTCCTTATGCCCTTTGCAGGCTTTTCTCCTTTGTCCTTCATTTTGCTCTCATAGTCATCATACGCCTGGACGATCTTCTGCACCAGGGGATGACGGACCACGTCCTGGTTGGTCAGGCGGCAGAAGCCGATATCGTCGATCTTTCCCAGGATCTTGAGCGCCATGTCCAGCCCCGACACCGTCCCCGGTGCCAGGTCCTTCTGGGTCTGGTCTCCCGTGACGATCACCTTGGAGCCGAAGCCGATTCTGGTGAGAAACATTTTCATCTGGGCCGGCGTCGTGTTCTGGGCCTCGTCCAGAATGATGTAGGCGCTGTCCAGGGTCCGCCCTCTCATGTAGGCCAGGGGCGCCACCTCGATCAGCCCTTTCTCTGAATTGTGCAGGTAGCTCTCCGCCCCCATGATCTGGTACAGAGCGTCGTAGAGGGGACGGAGGTAGGGATCGATCTTGCTCTGGAGATCCCCCGGCAGAAAGCCCAGCTTCTCCCCCGCCTCGATGGCCGGCCGGGTCAGGATGATCCGGTTCACCTCTCCGTTTTTAAACGCCTGGATTGCCATGGCCATGGCCAGGTAGGTCTTTCCCGTTCCCGCCGGGCCGATGCCGAACACAATCATCTTCTTGCGGATCATATCCACGTACTGCTTCTGTCCCACCGTCTTGGGCTTTACCGGCTTTCCGTTGATGGTGCGGCAGATAATGTCCTTGTCGATCTCCAGGATCTGGCTGTCGCTCTCCGTGAAGGAGAGGGAGATGGCATAGTCCACGTTCTGCTCCGTGATGGCATTGCCCCGCCGGGAGAGCTCGATCAGGTTGGAAAAAACGCTCCTGGCTTTCTTCACCATCTCCTCCGGGCCGATGACCTTGATCATCCCGTCCCGGGCCACCATGGTGACGTGGAGCGTCCGCTCTATTTTCTTGATATAGCTGTCAAACTGCCCGCAGACATTCTGTTCGTGCTCTGCGGGGATGTCGATCATAGTCTCGATTACACTCATTCTGTTCTGTCATTCTCCTCTACTGCTGGTATTTCACTGCGCACAATGCTCCGGCCCGCCCCGACGGGCTCTTTAAGGACCGCGCTGCCCTCAATCTGAAATCCGGAGCCGTTTTCTACTATTCTAGCATCATTTCTCTCAATCTGCACCCCTTTTCGCTCTAAATTTTCTGCAAACTCCGCGGCGGTCTGCTCTCTGGCCGCCTCCTTCTCCTCATCGGTGTACGGCCGCTCATAGGAGACATACTCCTCCCCCCGGATCCATCCCCACCACACCGGCAGGAAAAAATTTTCCGTGAGCGACAGCTGGCGCTCCTCGGAGGACGTTCTCCAGCTGCCGGTGCCGGACGGCGGAGAATAAAGCCGCAGGGAAATATTTCCTGCCCGCAGAAACATCCCAAAGCGGGTCCTGCCGGTCAGGACCTCCTCGGTCTTTAAGCCGCTGTACTCTCTTTTATAGGTTTCCTCCCTGCGGACGGTAATATCCCCGTCGGCCCGGACCAGGTGTTCTGCCACCACCTCTCCCCCGTCGTCCGTCACCGGCACGATCCCGCTGATGAGCACCTGGCCGGCAGTCACCGTCTCCCCCACCGACACCTGGGGCGTTCCGCTCCTGACAATCATATCCGTGATCACTCCGTCCCTGTCAGCCACCAGATCTCTGGGGGCAGTATCCGGGACAGGCACCTCAAGAACCGCCTCATTTTCTTTCAGCTGGATCAGAAGCCGCGTGCCGGACACCCGCGCCGACACCCAGGTGATCTCCGGAAAATCGCTCCGCAGGCAGTCTTCCAGGCGGTCGCAGTCCACCCTGCTCTTTCTCATGCCGCAGCGGATGTCCATCTGATCCAGATAGCGGATCAGCGTGTCCGCGGTGTACCTTCTGTTTCCCTCCACCTGGATGTCCCAGACAAAAAGAGACAGGCCAAAGAGCAGGAGAAAGCAGACAAAAAGGCCGGCAAAAAAGGCTTTCCGCTTCCGGTTCCTGCGCAGAAAAAAAGGCAGGCCGAACCGTTTCCGGACGCTTAGGCGGATGCCGGATTTTTTCTGCGGCTCCCGGGAGGAGAAGAAGCCGGAAACGGTCATAAAGCCTTCACAGTCCTCTCCTGTGACCCGCAGGTCCCACAGCTCGATCCCGCGGCTGCGGCAGAGGTTTAAAAACCGTTCCCGGTCCAGTCCTTTGAGCCTTACCCGTACGTATCCGCCCCACCAGCGGGCCAGTCTCCTATCCATGGCTCTCCTCCTATCCGCCGTCCAGCTCCACCCTGCGGATGCTGCCGGTGATCTTCATGCTCTCCTCGTCATAATATTCGATCTGCAGGCCCTTCCCCTCCACGCTCACCCTGCCGTTTTTGGTCAGCAGCTTCAGACAGTCATCCCCGTAAAAAAGGATGCTCCTGTAGTTTTCGATCACCAGGCTGTGACCACCCTCAATGGAGATCAGCGTCTCCCCCAGCACCACATCTCTGGGGAATTTTAAGGACTCCGCAGCCGCCGTTCTCACCCGGCGCCCCATAGGCAGAGCTCCTTTTTTTCATTCTCTACTACTGTATGCAGAAATACGGAAAGATACTACAAAAATCCCCGGCAGACACCTGCCGGGGATTTAACTGCATTGCAATGATTCAATTAGTTGAATTTACGTTTTCTAGCCGCTTCAGACTTTTTCTTCCGTCTTACGCTCGGCTTCTCGTAATGCTCTCTTTTGCGGATCTCCTGCTGGATACCTGCCTTTGCACAGTTTCTCTTGAATCTGCGCAGCGCGCTGTCCAGACTCTCGTTATCCTTTACGATTACGTTAGACATAGCTCACACCTGACCTCCCTCCAGTTGTGTAATGAGTGCAAAAAACAACTGTTTGGGTATTTTATAGCACTGGAATGATTATACCATAAATTCTGTTTTCGTCAACAGGAAATTACAAATTTGTTGGAAAACTGCTTATTTTACCTGTTCTGCCAGTGCTTCCCCTGCTTTTTCCAGAGCGGCATCCACGCCTGCCGGGTTCTTTCCTCCGGCCTGCGCCATGCCGGGACGGCCGCCACCGCCACCGCCTACCAGACCGGCGATCGCCTTGATCAGGTTGCCGGCGTGGGCGCCCTTCTTCTGCGCCTCATCCGTGGCTGTGGCCATCAGGCTCACTTTGCCGTCTGACACGCTGGCCAGAACGATCACGCCCTCGCCCAGCTGATTCTTTAACTGGTCGCCCAAGTTCCGCAGACCGTTCATGTCCACATCTGCCACCTTGGCGGCTAACAGCTTCACGCCCTTTACTTCCTTCACCTGGTTCATCACGTCTCCCAGGGAGTCGTTGGCCAGTTTGCTCTTTAATTTCTCATTTTCAGAGTGAAGGCTCTTTATCTCCTCCTGCATGGAGAGGATCTTCTTCATCAGATCCGCCGGAGTGGTCTTGGCCGCCTCCGCCGCCTGGTGAAGCTCTTTCTCCACCTCCTCATAGTGTCTCATCAGCCCGCCGGCGGTGAGAGCCTCGATTCTTCTCACACCTGCGGCGATGCCGGACTCAGAGATGATCTTGAAGGAGGAGATGGCGCTGGTGTTCGCCACATGGGTGCCGCCGCACAGCTCCGTGGAGAAATCTCCCATCTTTACCACGCGGACTTTCTCCCCGTACTTTTCTCCGAAGAGAGCCATCGCTCCCGTTTTCTTTGCCTCGTCCAAGCTCATGATCTCCGTATTGACCGGAAGAGCTGCCTGGATCTCACGGTTCACCAGCTCCTCCACCTTCCGGATCTCCTCCGGCGTCATGGCAGAGAAATGGGTGAAGTCAAAGCGGAGACGGTCCTTGTCCACGTAGGATCCGGCCTGCTCCACATGATCTCCCAGCACCACCCGCAGAGCTTTCTGGAGCAGGTGGGTTGCGGAATGGTTGATGGCGGTAGCCACTCTCTGCTCTCTGCACACCTTCAGGGTGACTGTCTCGCCCACCCGGAGCATTCCTCTGACCATGCGTCCCACATGGCCCACCTTGCCGCCCTGAAGAGCGATG
This sequence comes from Candidatus Lachnoclostridium pullistercoris, assembly GCA_019119775.1. GTDB lineage: Bacteria > Bacillota > Clostridia > Lachnospirales > Lachnospiraceae > Lachnoclostridium_A > Lachnoclostridium_A pullistercoris. Next base: position 21,088 of record DWWL01000015.1, read on the forward strand.
GTGTCCTCCACCTGAAACTCTCCTTCCGGGCAGACGATCACGCCGGTATCCGCCTGCTGGCCGCCCATGGTGGCGTAAAACGGAGTTTCCTCCACGATCACCGTTCCTGTCTGGCCGTCGGTGAGAGCCTCCACCAGCTCTGTCTCCGTGGTCAGCACCGTGATTTTTGAATCATGGGTCAGACGGTCGTAGCCCACAAATTTTGTGGTGAGAGCCGCGTCGATGGACTGGTAAACGGTCACGTCCGCTCCCATGTAGTTGGTAGTCTTTCTGGCCGCTCTGGCCTTCTTCTTCTGCTCGTCCATGCAGGCTTTAAAGCCTTCCTCATCCACGGAGAAGGATTTCTCCTCCAGGATCTCCTTCGTCAGGTCGATGGGGAATCCGTAGGTATCATAGAGCTTGAAGGCGTTCTCGCCGGAGAGAACGGTCTTTCCCGTCTCCTTCATCTCCGCCTCCATGGATGCCAGGATGGCAAGACCCTGGTCGATGGTGCGGCTGAATTTCTCCTCTTCCTCCGTCAGAACCTTTAAGATCATGGCCTGCTTCTCCTCCAGTTCCGGATATCCGTCCTTGGAGAGCTCGATCACTTCTTTTGCCAGACCGGCCATGAACCGTCCCTCAATGCCCAGCATCCTTCCGTGGCGGGCTGCCCGGCGCAGAAGGCGGCGGAGCACATAGCCTCTTCCCTCGTTGGAGGGCATGATGCCGTCGGAAATCATAAAGGTACAGGATTTTACGTGGTCGGCGATGATCCGCAGGGAAACATCCTTCTTCTCGTCCGCCAGGTACTCCGTGTGGGCCAGGGCGCAGACAGCGTCCAGAAGGGCCTTGTTGGTGTCCACGGTAAACAGGGAATCCACGTCCTGAACCACTACTGCCAGACGCTCCAGTCCCATGCCGGTATCAATGTTCTTCTGCTTCAGCTCTGTGTAATTGCCGTGGCCGTCGTTCTCAAACTGGGTGAACACGTTGTTCCACACCTCGATGTAGCGGTCGCAGTCGCAGCCCACGGTGCAGGTGGGCTTGCCGCAGCCGTACTTCTCTCCGCGGTCATAGTAGATCTCGGAACAGGGGCCGCAGGGGCCTGCGCCGTGCTCCCAGAAGTTGTCCTCCTTGCCGAAACGGAAGATCCGCTCCGCCGGGATGCCGATCTCCTTGTTCCAGATGTCGAACGCCTCATCGTCGTCCAGATAAACAGACGGATACAGACGGTTCGGATCCAGTCCCACCACCTGGGTCAGGAATTCCCAGGACCAGTGGATCGCCTCATCCTTAAAATAGTCTCCAAAAGAAAAGTTGCCCAGCATCTCGAAAAAGGTGCCGTGACGGGCAGTCTTTCCAATATTTTCAATATCTCCGGTACGGATACATTTCTGGCAGGTGGCCACGCGCCTTCTGGGCGGAATCTCCTGTCCGGTAAAATACGGCTTTAAAGGAGCCATACCTGAGTTGATCAGCAACAGACTGTTGTCATTATGCGGAACCAGGGAGAAGCTCTTCATCACCAGATGTCCCTTGCTCTCAAAAAATTCCAGGAACATTCTCCTCAGTTCATTTACACCATACTTCTGCACGTCTCTTCATCCTCCAATTGTTCTCTCTTCTGCCTGCGGGGCGTTTTTTCACAGGGAAACTTTTCTTCTGCGCCTCCCCTCTCTCTGCCCGCCGGCACCTCAATATCTTACTTATCCTATCATAGGAATCTGCATTTATCAAGCCCTCCGCCCGGCAGCCCGGGGAAAAAATTCGCAAAAATAAGCCGGCCGCACGTCTTTTAAACGGCCGGCCGGCCCTTTGCTCACCACAGATACTCTCCGTAAATTTCCACCAGTTTGTAGGCCCTCTCTCTGGTGGAGGAGGCCAGGGAGGCGGTGTACTCCACGCTCTCGAGCGTTCCTCCCTCGTATTTTCCGGCGTCCTCCGCCGCCTTTGCGTCCCGCTCCACGATCCAGGCTCTCTCATCCTTCACAAGGGCCTCCACCTGGTCTGCGGGGATGTGGTCCTTGATGGTGGTGTAAATATTGTTCAGTTCCCCGTCCCACAGTTTCCGCTCATTCTCCGCCATGGCCCACATGTCATAGGTGGTATAGGCGTCGCTCCTGGAGCGCTGATCTTCGATCTGTCCGTCGATCTCCTCCAGCCTGCGCCTGAAATCAGCAGCCGTCTTCTTTCCCGTTCCTTCTTCCGTCCCGGCGACTCCTTCGCTCAGCATCACGCCGGGACCCGCCTCATCGTCAGCGGCAATGGACTCCTCCACCGACTGGCTCTCCGCCTGTCCGGCGTCCGTCCCAGGCACTTCCTCCAAGCTGAACGCGGCCGCTGCCGGGGCCTGATCTGTCATTCTGGAAGTGACTGCCTGCGGCTGGCTTCCGCCGTCTGTCTCCGTTTCGCTCTCTTCTGCCTCACTGTCCGCTGATCCGGCTGTCCGCCCGGAGGTATTCTCCTCTGCTTCCGCCTCCCCCGGCCCCAGGTCCATCTGTGCCTCTTCTCCCGGGTCTTCCTCTTCAGGAAGCTGTGCTTCTTTAGCTTTCGTCTCCTCCTGTGATCCTGCTCCGTCCTGGGAAGGATCGCCGCCTCCGTAAAACCGCGCCTGCGCCGCCTCCTCTATTCCGTAAGCCGGATCCGGCGCGGAGGCCAGATCTCTCTCCTGCTTTTTAAGCAGGCTGGCGGTGAAGCTGGTGATCAGAATCCCGCAGACCAGAATTCCCAGAATCACAGAAAAAATCCCTTTATTTCTGTTCATATCTGATTCCCTCGTTCCATGATAGCCTTACCATACCATAAACGGGAATGAAAGAAAATACCAAAATGAAAGCTGTAATATTTTGTAAGATATATTTAATATTCCCCCGTTTCTACAGCCTGAGCCCCTTCACGTCCTTGATCCGGGACAGAATGATGCTGCACTCCGCCGACACCACTCCCTCCAGCGCGTCGATCACATTCCGGATAAAATACTCCATCTCCTCCTGCCCGGAGGCCACCGCGTGGACGTGGATCCGGCTCTTGCCCGTCACCCGGTAGATCTGGGTCACCATGTCGCAGGCAGCTAAGGATCCCGTCACCGCCTCCAGCGCTCCCGGCTCCGTCTCAATGTCAAAATAGCAGGAAAGGGCGCCGCTTATCTTCTGGGGATTGACAATGGTGGTGTAGCCCTCGATCACTCCCTTCTCTTCCAGGGCCGAGATGCGGCTCTTTACCGCCACCCGGGAGATCCCCACCTGCTCCCCGATCTCCGAATAGGACATGCGCGCATTTTTAATGAGCAGATCCACGATTTTCTGATCCAGCTCGTCCAGTCCGTTTAAAAACACCTGTCTCTCTCCTTTCTGCCAGTCTGACTCCCATTATATTCCATGGCGCCGGCCAAAGTCAACAAAATGCAGTCTTTCAGTTGACACTTTTAAAAAACAGTTTTATGATAATTGCGAAACGAAAGTTTTATCTTTCTATTTGTTATCGCAATGGAGGTATCTGACTTATGAACCAGGATCTGACAAAAGGTCCCATCGCCAGGACCCTGCTGCTCTTTGTTCTTCCCATGACCCTCGGAAACATGCTGCAGCAGCTCTACAACGTGGCGGACACTCTCATTGTCGGCCGCTTTCTGGGGCCGGACGCTCTGGCGGCTGTGGGATCCGCCTACACGCTTATGACTTTTCTCACCTCGATCTTTCTCGGGCTCTGCATGGGCAGCGGCGCGGTGTTTTCCATCCGCTACGGCGCCAGGGATGAAGATTCGCTCAAATCCAGCATTTTCGTCTCCTTCGTCCTCATCGCCGTTCTCACCTGCCTGATCAATGCTGCCGTTTTCCTTCTGATCGACCCGATTATGGCGTTTTTAAAGGTCCCGGAGGCGGTTTACGCCATGATGAGAAATTATCTGTGGGTGATCTTTACCGGCCTGTTTGCCACCTTTCTCTATAATTACTTTTCCTCCCTGCTGCGGGCCCTGGGGAACTCGGTCGTTCCCCTGATCTTTCTCGCCGTGTCCGCCGTCACCAACATTGTGCTGGACCTGGTATTTGTGGTGGTGTTCGGCTGGGGCGTGGAGGGAGCCGCCGGCGCCACCGTCTTTTCCCAGTACCTGTCAGGCGTGGGACTGGGCCTTTACACTCTGGTCCGCTTCCCCGGCCTGCACCCGGAAAAACGCCACCGGAAGTTTTCCAGGGATATTCTGCGGGAGATCTCCCAGTTTTCCGTTCTCACCTGCGTACAGCAGTCGGTGATGAACTTCGGCATCCTTATGGTACAGGGGTTAGTCAACAGCTTCGGCACCGCCGTGATGGCCGCCTTTGCCGCCGCCGTGAAGATCGATTCCTTCGCCTACATGCCGGTCCAGGACTTCGGAAACGCCTTCTCCACCTTTGTGGCGCAGAATTACGGCGCCGGGAAAAAAGACCGCATCCGGAAGGGAATCCATGTGGCCGCCGCCGTGGCCGTGGGCTTTTCCCTCTTTGTCTCCGCCCTGGTATTTCTCTTCGCCCGGCCGCTTATGACGATCTTTGTGGACGGATCCGAGCATGAAATCATCTCCATCGGCGCCGGATATCTCCGGGTGGAGGGATCCTTCTACTGCGGAATCGGCATCCTCTTTCTTCTCTACGGCTTCTACCGGGCCGTGAAAAAGCCGGGAATGTCCGTGGTATTAACGGTCATCTCCCTGGGGACACGCGTGGCCCTGGCCTACCTTCTCTCCGCCGTTCCCGCCCTGGGCGTGTACGGCATCTGGTGGTCCGTGCCTATCGGCTGGTTCCTGGCCGACGCGGCGGGCCTGATCTATTACCGCCTGAAAAAAGACCAGCTGATGAACCTGCTGGCCTGAGACTTTTCACACGCAGAGAGCGCGGACAGCTCAGCTGTCCACGCCCTCGTCTATCATCAGCTCATCTCCGTCCGCCGCCGCGGTCGCCAGTTTGTCGCATCTCTCGTTTTCCGGATGTCCCGCATGCCCCTTGACCCAGATAAATGTCACCTGGTGGGGAGCCTTTGCTTTCAGAAGTCTCTCCCAAAGGTCAATATTTTTCACCGGGCCGCTCTTTCCCCGCTTCCAGTTGTTCCTCACCCAGCTGTCGATCCAGTGCTGGTTAAAGGCATCGGTCAGGTATTTGGAATCAGAATAAAGGTCCACCTGGCAGGGGCGGTTCAGCGCCTCCAGACCGGTGATCGCCGCCAACAGTTCCATCCGGTTGTTGGTGGTCCTCACAAATCCTCCCGAGAGCTCCCTCTCGTGGAGAACTCCTTTGGAGTCTGTAAACTGAAGAATGGTTCCATAGCCTCCGGGACCGTCCGGGTTTCCCCTGGCGGATCCGTCCGTAAAAATTTCTACTTTTGTCATCTCTGTCTCCTGTCTGTTTTTCTTCCTGCGGCTCAGGATTCTTTTTTACCGGTCCCACTTGTCGCAGAGGGACTGGATCTGATCTGCAAACTTCGCCAGATCCTTGTTTGCTCCGCCTTCGTTGTGGCGGATCACCGTGAGCAGGCGCTCGCCGGCAGCCAGCAGACGGGCATATACGCCGGACGCCTTTCTCGCCGCAGGCTTCTCCTCCCGCTCGATCCGCACGCCTTCCGTCACGGTCAGCCACTGGCCGGAAGCCAGGTCAAACACCGAGCCGGAAAAAGGCGCCTCCGCGTCCAGATGGTAATTTTCCCGCAGATTGCCGGCAAACAGATCGCAGACCGCGTCATCGCCGTGCACCAGAAATACCTTCTGGGGCTTTACCCGAAACGCTGTGATCCACTCGATCAGCCCGTCCCGGTCGGCATGGCCGCTGATTCCCTCAATCTGCTCAATATGGGCCCGCACCTCGATCTCCTCGCCGAAGAGCTTTACGCTCTTTCCGCCGTCGATCAGCGTTCTTCCCAGGGTCCCCACCGCCTGATAGCCGGCAAAGACCACCGTACATTCCGGACGCCACAGATTGTGTTTCAAATGATGGCGGATCCGGCCGGCGTCGCACATGCCCGACGCGGATATGATCACCTTCGGCGTCTCGTCGAAATTAATATTTTTTGACTCATCGCTGGTGATGGACAGTTTCAGTCCCTTAAAGGAAATGGGGTTGATGCCCTGGCGGACCAGCTCTTCCGTCTCTTTGTCATAGCAGTCCAGCAGGTTCTGGGTGAACACATGGGTTGCCTCCACCGCCAGAGGGCTGTCCACGTAGACGGGAAAATCCCCGTGGCCTTTCACCAGCCCATGCTGCTTGATATGGCGGATAAAATAGAGAAGCTCCTGGGTCCGCCCCACGGCGAAAGCCGGTATCACCACATTTCCGCCCCGGTCCAGAGTCTCCTGGATAATGCCCGCCAGCTCCGCCTCGTGGTCATGGTCCTTGTTCTTGTGCAGCCGGTCCCCGTAGGTGCATTCCATCACCACGTAATCGGCTGAGTCCAGATACTGGGGATCACGGATAATAGGTTTGTTCTTGTTGCCGATATCGCCGGAGAAAACGATCTTTTTCTTCACGTCCCCCTCGGTCAGCCACACTTCAATGGACGCAGAGCCCAGAAGATGTCCCACATCCGTAAATTTGACCGTAACGCTGTCGTTCAGTCTGACCGCCTCCCCGTAGGGAACCGGCACAAAATAGTGCAGCACCTGATTGGCGTCATTGACCGTGTAAAGGGGCTCGATCTCCTTTTTCCCGGCCCGGCGCGCCTTCCGGTTCTTCCACTCTGCCTCCATCTCCTGAATGTGGGCGCTGTCCCGAAGCATAATATCGCACAGGTCCGCCGTGGCAATGGTGGTGACGATCTGTCCCCGGAAGCCTCTGGCAAAAATATAGGGCAGCAGGCCCGCGTGGTCGATGTGGGCGTGGGTCAGCAGCACAAAATCAATCTCGGAATAAGGCACCGGAAGCTCGGCGTTCTCGTATACATTGATCCCCTGTTCCATTCCGCAGTCCACCAGGAACTTTGTTGTTCCCACCTCCACGTAATGGCAGCTGCCCGTCACCTCATGGTCCGCTCCGATAAATGTCAGTTTCATGGAATCCCTCCCATCCGTCGAAAAACTGTAAATCCATTGGATAGTTCTATTATACATGAATCCGAATGGAATGAAAACGGGTCCGTCAAAATTTCTCTGGCAGGCAGCTGGCAGGCGGGCCTTCTCCAGTGTTATAATGGAGAAAAATAGGTTCAGGAGGGGAATTTTATGGGACAGATCGCAAATCAGATGGCGGTGGAACTGCTCTGCCGCCTGCGGGAACGGATCAAAAGGCGGCGGAAGGAGCGCAGGCAGAGAGGGGCGCGGCGGGGATAAGCTCCCCGCCTGGCTGCTGCCCGGCCTTCCTGCACGCTGCTCCGCCGGGCTAAGCTTAAATCCGCTTCGCTCCTTCTGCTCTGCACACGCCGTTTCAGGCTCGAAAAGACCTCGCCTTGGAACGGCTGTGTCGCTTTGCGGCATTCGCCGCATAGCAGGAAATGCATAAAAGCCGTCAGATGAGCAAGCTCCTCTTCCGGCCGCTGCCCGGCTTTCCTTCCCGTTACTCCGCCGGGCTTAAAGCTCGAATCCGCTTCGCTCCTTCTCGCTTTGCGGCATTCGCCGCATAGCAGGAAACAGCCGAAAGCCATTCGGTGAGCAAGCTCCCCGAATGGCTGCTGCCCGGCTTTCCTTCCCGCTGCTCCGCCGGGCTAAGCTCGAATCCGCTTCGCTCCTTCTCGCTTTGCGGCATTCGCCGCATAGCAGGAAACAGCCGAAAGCCATTCGGTGAGCAAGCTCCCCGCCTGGCTTTCAACTGTTCCCTGCTGCCCGGCTCATTGCTAGATAATAATACAAAATCATTCCGCCGTTGCTGTCGTTGATGATTTTCTGGAGGGTGTCCTGGAGTTTCATTTGGCAGTCTTCGGTCATCTGGGAGATCTTGGCCTGGATGCCGTCCTCCACGATCTGCTCGATGGACTTGCCGAAGATGTTGGTGCTCCAGATGCCGTCCTCGCTCTCTCTGGCGTTTTCTTTTATGTAGGCGATCAGGTCCTCGGCCTGCTGCTCATTTCCCACAATGGGGGCGATTTCCGTCTCGATGTGGGCCTTGATCAGGTTGATGGACGGGGCCTCGGCCTTCATTTTCACCCCGTACTTGTTGCCGTGGCGAATCACCTGGGGCTCATCCAGCATGATCTCCGACCGCTCGGGGGTGACGACTCCATAGCCCTTTAACCGCACCTGGCTCATGGCGTTCTGCACTTTCTCGTACTCCTTTTTCATCTTCGCCAGCTCACTTAACGTCCTCATCAGCTGGTACTCCCCCTCGATGGGAATTCCCACGTAATCGCTCAGGATCTGATAGTAATAGCTGTCATCCACCTCCACATCCAGAGCCACGCTGCCGTCCGCCATCTCCATCCCCCGGATCTTCATGCCGCGGATCGCGTCGGCGGCTGTCTGGGGCAGTTCCCCGGCCACATCCTTCATGTGGCTGACCTTCTTCAACATTTCCCTGGCGGCCTGGATCACCTGTCCCTTCAGCCAGTGGGCGGACGGCAGGATCTCCAGCCATTTGGGAATGTAAAAATCCATCTCCGTCACCGGAAATTCCTTCAGCACCTTCTCCAGGATCCTGCTTATATCCTCCTTTTTCAGCTGCTCGCAGTTGACCGGAAGAACGGTGACGCCGTATTTTGCCTCCAGCTCCTTTGCCAGGTTTCCCGCCTCCTCCGAGTAGGGATACATGGAATTGAGAATCATGATAAATGGCTTGCCCAGATTTTTCAGCTCTCCCACCGTCTGCTCCTCCGCCGGGACGTAGCTGCTCCGCTTCAGATCCCCGAAGCTGCCGTCCGCCGTCACCACCACGCCGATGGTGGAATGGTCGGTGATCACCTTTCTGGTGCCGATCTCCGCAGCCCTGGTAAAGGGGATCTCATAGTCAAACCAGGGGGTTTTTACCAGCCTCTCCTCGTCATTTTCAATGTGCCCTGTCGCCCCCTCCACCATAAATCCCACGCAGTCGATGAGACGGACTTTCGCCTGGATCCCGTCGTCCAGCTGGATGAGAGCCGCTTCCTTGGGGATGAATTTGGGCTCCGTGGTCATGATGGTCCGCCCTGCGGCGCTCTGGGGAAGTTCGTCCCTGGTCCTGTTTTTCTGGTGTTCATCCGTCAGCTCCGGCAGCACCAGCGTCTCCATAAACCGCTTGATAAACGTGGATTTTCCCGTGCGCACCGGCCCCACCACGCCGATGTAGATCTCCCCGCCGGTTCTGGCCTGAATGTCCTTGTATACATTAAAATTGTCCATAAAAATACCCCCTTGCTGTGCTGATACAGTATATTCAAGGGGGATTGTCTTTATCACAGGACCTTATTCACTTAAGTACGCCTTCTTCACGGAGTCGTCGTTCATCAGATCCGACGCCTTCCCGGAAAGCACAATATTTCCCGTCTCCAGCACATACGCCTTGTCAGCGATGGCCAGAGCTTTTTTCGCATTCTGCTCCACTAAAAGCACGGTGGTGCCGCTGTCATTGATTTCCTGGATGATTTTAAAGATCTCCGTCACATACAGGGGAGAAAGGCCCATGGACGGCTCATCCATGACGATCATCTTCGGCCGGGACATGAGTGCCCGTCCCATGGCAAGCATCTGCTGCTCTCCGCCGGAGAGCGTTCCCGCCGGCTGGTTTTTCCTCTCCTCCAGCCTGGGGAAACGTTTGTAGATCTCCTCTAAAGTCTTCTCGATCCCGTCTTTGTCCTTTCTGGTGTAAGCTCCCATCTTCAGATTCTCCAGGACTGTCAGCTGGGCAAACACACGCCGTCCCTCGGGGACGTGGGCCAGACCCATGGAAACGATCCTGTGGGCCGGCGTCTTTGTAATGTCCGTCCCGTTAAACTGGATGGTACCGGTCCTGGACGGGATCATTCCCGTGATGGTCTGGAGCGTGGTCGTTTTTCCCGCTCCGTTGGCGCCGATGAGGGCCACGATCTCGCCTTCCCCCACCTCGAAGGAAATTCCCTTCACCGCCTGTATCACTCCGTAATTGACGGTCAGATCCGTCACTTTCAGCATTTCCATTCCCATTTCCTCCTACTCGCCCAGATATGCGGTGATCACCTTCGGGTCGTTGAGCACCTGGGCCGGCGTTCCGCTGGCCAGCTCCGTTCCGAAATTCAACACCGTCAGATACTCACAGATACCGGCCACCAGCTTCATATCATGCTCGATCAGCAGAATGGTGATGTGGTACTTTTCCCGGATCAGGCGGATCGTCTCCATCAGCTCCGCCGTCTCATTGGGGTTCATGCCGGCTGCCGGCTCGTCGAGCAGCAGAAGTTTGGGATTGGTGGCCAGCGCTCTGGCGATCTCCAGTTTCCTCTGCTGGCCGTAAGGGAGATTGGAAGCCAGCGTGTCCGCCTGTCCGTCCAGGTCAAACACCTTCAGGATCTCCATGGCCTGCTCATCCATGCTGCGCTCTTTCTTTTTATAGACCGGACCGTGGAAAAAGCAGGACAGCTCCGAATATTTCACCTGGTTGTGGAGAGCCGTCTTCACATTGTCCAGAACAGACAGTCTGCCGAACAGCCGGATATTCTGAAATGTCCTGGCCACTCCGCATTTGCAGATCTCCGCCGGGCTTTTTCCCACCAGGCTGGTCCCATCCAGGCTGATGGTCCCCAGGGTGGGCCGGTACACTCCCGTAAGCAGGTTGAACACGGTGGTCTTTCCTGCTCCGTTCGGTCCGATCAGGCCGTAAAGCTGGCCCTGCTCTATGGTGATATTGAAGGCGTCCACCGCCTTCAGACCTCCGAAGGAGATCCCCAGATTTTTCACTTCCAGCAATGCCATTCCTTACGCCTCCTTTCTTCCCAGCCTGCGGAAGGTGCGGTTCATCATCAGGCCTTCCTTGATCTTGGAGTTATTGAAAATCATCATGGCGATGAGCACGATGGCGTACAGCAGCATGCGCAGATTGTCCGTCCCCCGCAGAAGCTCCGGCAGCACCGTCAGGATCACTGCCGCGATGATGGAGCCGCGGATGCTTCCCATGCCGCCGAGCACTACGATAACCAGGATCTCAATGGACTTGTTGTAGTCAAAGGTTCCCGGCTTTAAAAGTCCCACGTTGTGGGCGTAGATCACTCCGGCCACTCCGGCAAAAAACGCGGAGATCACAAATGCCTTCACCTTGTAGCGGCTGATGGGGATGCCGATGGACTCCGCCGCGATGTCATTGTCCCGGATGGCCATGATCGCCCGTCCGTCCCTGGAACTCATCAGGTTGGTCACCGCCAGCACCGTGAGCACCATGAGGATGAACACCACCGTGTAGTTGGTATAATTAGAATACAGAGGAATCTTGCTTAAGCCTCTGGCTCCGTTGGTGATCTTCAGAGAGTTGATCACCGATTTAATGATCTCTCCGAAAGCCAGGGTCACAATAGCCAGGTAATCTCCCCGCAGACGCAGCACGGGGACGCCGATGATCAGGCCGAACACGCCGGCCATCAGCCCGCCGCAGACAAGGGCCAGGGCAAAGGCCGCCGGGGCCGGCAGAACGCCTGTATCCCCCAGATTCAGGGAGATCAGCGCTCCCGTGTAAGCTCCGATGGACATAAATCCCGCATGTCCCAGCGTCAGCTCTCCCAAAAATCCCGTCACCAGGTTTAAGGAAACCGCCAGCATGATATTAACCGCGATCGGCACCAGCAGAGAGGTATACTGCCGGTTTAACAGTCCGCCTTTCAGCAATATGGTCACGGCCGCATAGGACAGCACGATGACAGCTGCCCGGAACCAGACCGTTCCGTTTGAAATCTTTTTCATGAGTACTCCCACCTACACTTTCACCAATGTCTTTTTGCCCAGCAGTCCGGACGGCTTTACCAGAAGAACCACCACCAGCACGCCGAACACGATGGCGTCCGCCAGTTCTGTGGATATGTACGCCTTCGACAGACTCTCGATCAGTCCCAGCACAATGCCTCCCAGCATGGCGCCCGGCACGCTGCCGATGCCTCCCAGCACAGCGGCCACAAACGCCTTGATGCCGGGAAGAGCTCCCAGAGTGGGGCGCAGGGACTGGTACTGACAGATGTAGAGAATGCCGGCCACGGCCGCCAGAGCCGAGCCGATGGCAAAGGTCATGGAAATGGTGCGGTTCACGTTGATTCCCATTAACTCCGCCGCTCCCCTGTCCTCAGACACCGCCCGCATGGCGCTCCCCGCCTTTGTCTTGTTGATAAACAGGGTCAGGGCCACCATGATCACCGTGGTCACCGCCAGGGTCACAATGGTGATGCCGGAAATGTTCACCGAACCCACCTGAACGGACTCCAGGGTGATCACCGATTTAAAGGGGATCGGCGTGGACGAAAAAATAAGCAGAGCAACGCTCTGCAGAAAATAACTCATACCAATTGCCGTAATGAGCACTGCCAGGGGCGGGGCTTTTCTCAAAGGTTTATATGCAACTTTCTCAATCAGTACGCCGAGGACCGAGCAGACCGCAGCGGTCAGCAGCATTGCCGCAATCACAGGAAGATGTAACAGAGCTATGCCAATGTATAGGGTATAGGCGCCTACCATAATAATATCGCCATGGGCAAAGTTAATCATCTTTGCAATGCCGTAAACCATGGTGTATCCCAAAGCGATCAGGGCATAAATGCTTCCCGTTCTCAAACCGTTCATTAACTGTTCCATTATACTTGTCAACATTGTTCCACCTCTTTTACATCTTCCGGCCGAACACGAAAGACGGGGATATGCCGCCAAAGGCAATCCCCATCTCTCCACATTCGGTCCGTTTTTTACATGGCCGTATATTCGCCGTCAACGATCTGAACGAATTTTGCGGTCTTATTGGGCTCGCCGCTCTCATCGAAGCTCACCTGTCCGGTCAGTCCGTCCACGGTGATCTCTGTCATCGCCTGGATCAGAGCGTCCGTCTCGATGGATCCGGCCTGCTCCATAGCTGCCTTGATGGCGTATACGCAGTCGTATCCGTCTGCTGCGAACTGATCCGGCGTAGCGCCGTAGGCTGCTTCATATTTGCTCACAAAGTCTGCTGCGGACTCTTCCGTTGCCAGGAAGGGGCTTAAGAACACTGCGCCCTCCACAACTGAGGGATCCGTTACCTGTCCCAGAACGCCGTCCCAGCCGTCGCTTCCCACGAAGTCGCACTCCATGCCGGCGTCTCTCGCCTGCTGCACAATGTATGCCACATCTCCGTAGTAAGCCGGAACAAAGAGCAGCTTCGCGCCGCTGTTCTTGATCACAGTCAGCTGGGTGTTGAAATCCACATCTCCCGTAGCGAAGGACTCGTCTGCCACCAGCAGTCCGGCGTCCTCTGCCTCCAGAGCCTCCACAAAGGCGTCATGAATGCCTGCGCTGTACTCATCTGCGTTGTTCCAGAGCACGGCAACGCTCTCATAGCCGTTGTCCAGCACGTACTGGGCGATCATCCGGCCCTGCAGCGGGTCCGTAAAGCACATACGGAACACGTTGGGGTTCTCCGTCACTGCCTCAGCAGATGCGGACGGCGTGATCTGAAGAATATTTGCCTCATAGCTTAAATCGGTCTGCGCCAGGCAGGCACCTGTGGTGACAGCGCCTACATATGCGTTCATTCCGGCATCCACCAGAGTGTTGAACGCCGTAACGGCCTTGTCCTCTTTCGCCTCGTCATCCTGGAAATTCAATACCAGCTTGTAAGTGGTATCTCCCACCTGCACGCCGCCGGCCTCGTTGATCTCCTGGATGGCGATCTCCTCGCCCTGCTTTACGCTGGTACCGTAGGAAGCATTTGCTCCCGTCAGGGGGCCTGTGCTGCCGATGATAAATTCTGCCATTCCGTCATCTTCCGCAGCCTCGCTGCTCTCCGCCTGCTCTCCGCTGTCTGCTGCCGCCGTGGTATCAGAAGCAGCCGTAGGCTCAGCGGTGTCAGAACTGCCGCAGGCAGCCATGGAAAGCACCATAGCGGCTGCTAATCCAACACTGATCGCTTTTTTCATAATTGTTTCCTCCTCAAAAAAAGATTTTTTCCAATTATAAGTAGTTCATTTTCCCTTGTCAATAGTTTTGTACCAATTTAACGTGACAAATTAGATGAAATCCCGATGGCGCCCTCCTCCTGCGCCAGGCGCCGGGACGTTCAAAATTTCTGTCCGACGGAGGAAATAAGTTCCCCGACAAGCAGAAAAGTGTACGCCTATGGCGTACACTCCCCTGGAAAAATTATATTTTTTCAATCCTTTTACCAGCTCAGGCCGGAGTCCTCCTCCCTGGGATCCCGCATCATCAGCTCTCTCACAGCCTCAGACGCCGGTTTCCCCTCAAAAAGCACCCGGTTGACCTGCTCGATGATCGGCATGTCCATGTAGTATTTTCTGGCCAGTGCCAGGGCGGCTTTTGCGGAGTAAACGCCCTCCACCACCATCTGGACTTCCTTCATGGCCTCCTCCATGGTGCAGCCTTTCCCGATGAGAATGCCGGCTCTCCGGTTGCGGCTGTGCATGCTGGCACAGGTGACAATCAGATCCCCGATGCCGGAGAGGCCGCAGAAGGTCTCAAATTTTCCGCCCATGGCCGTTCCCAGGCGGGCGATTTCCGCAATCCCCCTGGTGATCAGGGCAGCCTTTGTGTTGTCCCCGTATCCCAGGCCGTCAGCGATTCCCGCCGCCAGGGCGATGACATTTTTTAAGGCTCCGCCCAGCTCGATTCCCAGAACGTCGGGGCTTGTGTACACCCGGAACACCTCGCTCATAAACAGGCTCTGGATATACTCCGCTGTCTCCCGGCTGCGGGCACCGGCCACGCAGGTGGTGGGCAGTCCCCGGCTCACTTCCTCCGCGTGGCTGGGGCCGGAGAGCACCGCCACATCCGCCCCAGGCAGCTCTTCCTCCAGCACCTGGGACAGGGTCTTTAAGGTCTTCTCCTCGATTCCCTTTGCCACGTTGACCACGATCTGTCCGTCCTTTAAAAACGGACGCATATTGGCCGCAGTCCCCCGCACGTACACCGAGGGAACGGCCGTCACCAGAATGTCCTTGTCCTTCATGACCGTCTCAAGGTCCGCCGTAAACTCCATGTCCTCCGGCAGAATCAGCCCCGGAAGGGTATGGTGCTCCCGCTTTTCCTCAAGCTCCCGGATCTCCTCCTCAAGGGCGGACCAGACTGCCACCTGATGTCCGTTATTGTGGAGCAGAAAAGAGAGGGCAATCCCCCAGCTCCCCGCTCCGATCACTCCAACCTTCGCCATATGCACACCTCAATTCCTTATGATTTCTTTTTCTCTCCCAGCTTGTTTTCCGTCCCGCGGATCAGGCGGCCGATGTTGGCCCGGTGGCGCCAGATGGCGAGCAGGGCGACAGCCGCCGCCAGGGCGTAAAACTCCGTCAGGTATCCGGCTCCCAGGCCGAAATACCCGCGGCCGCCAAAGTACACGGCGCAGGCCGCCAGGGCCAGCACCACCAGGATGGAGCCCAGAGACACATATCTGGTGACTGCCACCGTGACTACAAAGATCACCAGGCAGATCAGAGTCACTCTCCAGTCCAAGGAAAAGATCAGACCGGCTGTGGCCGCAATCCCCTTGCCGCCGCGGAATCCCATATAGAAGGGATAATTATGGCCCAGAATCACTCCCAGAGCCGTGTAAAGCATAAGTACATAGGTCATCTCCGGATGGTCCTGAAACAGCACGAAGCGGACCAGCATGCAGGGGATCACCGTCTTTAAAAAGTCCCCCAGAAACACGATCAGGCCGGCCTTCCAGCCCAGCACCCGCAGGGCGTTGGTCGTGCCCACGTTTCCGCTGCCGTACTGATGCAGGTCGATCGAGTGGAGTTTTCCGTAAAAATATCCGGTCTGGAACAGACCGAACACATATCCCATAGCCAGGCAGATGATACGTTCCATGGTCAGTTCTCCTTTCCGGAACGTTCCCGGATGATGAACCGCAGGGACGTGCCTCGGAAGCCGAAGGCTTCTCTGATCTTATTTTCAATGTAGCGGGTGTAGGAGAAGTGCATCAGCTCCTTGTCGTTGACAAAAATCACAAAGGTGGGGGGCTTTACCGCCACCTGGGTGATGTAGTAGAGCTTTAAGCGCTTGCCCTTGTCCGACGGCGGCTGCTGAAGGGCCACCGCCTCCGTCATGATCTCATTGAGAACGCCGGTTGCCACCCGCAGGTTCTGGTTCTCCCGCACGGCGTCGATCAGATCGTAGAGTTTATTTAACCGCTGTCCCGTCTTCGCGGAAATAAAGAGCATTTCCGCGTAGGGCATATAAGCCAGGGTGTCCCGGATCTTTTTGGTAAACTCGTAGATGGTCTTATCATTTTTTTCAATGGCATCCCACTTGTTCACGGCGATGATCATGCCCTTGCCCCGGTCGTGGGCGATGCCGGCGATCTTGGCGTCCTGCTCCGTCACGCCCTCGGTGGCGTCGATGACCAGAACCACAATGTCCGCCCGCTCCACCGCAGCCACGGTGCGGATGATGCTGTAGCGCTCCAGATCTTCCTTGATCTTGCTCTTCCTGCGCAGACCTGCGGTGTCGATGAACACGTACTCCTGTCCGCCGTGCATGACGGCGGTATCCACCGCGTCCCTGGTGGTCCCGGCTATGTCGGACACGATCACCCGGTTCTCTCCCGTCAGCTTGTTGATGATGGAGGACTTGCCCACGTTCGGCTTGCCCACGATGGCGATCCTCGGCCGGTCGTCATCCTCCTCTTCCAGCTGACTGGCGTCAAAATGAGCGCAGACTGCGTCCAGCAGCTCGCCCAGCCCCAGCCTGGAGGCAGCAGAAACCGGGATCGGCTCCCCGATCCCCAGATTATAAAATTCATAAACGTCATTGCCGAACTTGGCAAAACTGTCCACCTTATTGACCGCCAGCACCACCGGCTTTCTGGACCGGCGCAGTATGTCCGCCACCTTGCTGTCGGCGTCCACCATTCCCTGGCGCACGTCCACAATAAAAATGATCACGTCCGCCGTGGCGATGGCCATCTCCGCCTGTTCCCGCATCTGGGACAGGATCACATCTTTGCTGTCCGGCTCAATTCCGCCTGTGTCGATCAGGGTAAAGTTCATGTCCAGCCAGGAACAGTCCGCGTAGATCCGGTCCCTGGTGACGCCCGGCGTGTCCTTTACAATGGAGATCGTCTCCCCCGCCAGCACGTTGAACAGCGTGGATTTTCCCACATTGGGACGTCCCACGATTGCCACGATTGGTTTGCTCATATGATTACTCCTCTTCTAAATTCCATTCCTGATAAAGCTCTTTCAGCTCATAGGGCTCATACTCCGCCCTATCCGGCTCTTCTCTCTGAATGCCCAGAACGGCATCCACAAAATCTTGCCCGCTTGATTTTACAATATTCACCGGTACTTGTAAAGCGTTTTGTAGCTCCTGTCTGGTCACGTCGTCCAGGAACACTTCCTCGCCGCTGCGGAACATGCACTCCGGCAGAAGCAGCCGGTTTCCCAGCGGTTTTCCCTTCAGCTGGTCTAAAAGATCGGTTCCCGTCACCAGCCCGGCCACCGTGATGCTCTCCCCGAAAAACCGGTTGACGATCGGGTAAAGGTGAACCGTCCGTCCGGGAAATTTCTCCCGGATCTGTTCAATATACTGCTTTAAATATCCGGCCGGCAGCACTCCCGTGGCGATGGAGAGCTCGTCCTCCTCATCGTCCCCCGAAAGCTCCTGCAGCGCGGCCCCTACCTCTTCTGTCATCAGGCGGATCATTCCCACTCCGTTTTCCAGCTGAAGATAGCCGTCATAGCGGTCCTCCTCCGGCAGGTCCCGCCCCGCCAGCATATACCACTCGTCGCTGGCATGGATAAAATGAAGGCCGTATTCCGGATAGAGCTTTTTCTGCCAGTCCTCCACCAGATCGATCACCGCCTCCGCCTCTTTTCTCGTAAAGGGCTCTAAGGGGTAAAGGCCGTCCCGGAACTTTGACAGCCCCACAGGCACCACGGAAACGCTCTCCATATGGGGCAGGTACTTTGACAGATCGCGGATGGTCCGCTCCAGCTCCGCCCCGTCGTTGACCCCTTTGCACAGCACGATCTGGCCGTTCATGGGGATCCCGGCCTCAAACAGGCGGTCGATCTTTTTTAGCGCCTCCCCGGCAAACCGGTTGTGAAGCATCATGCACCGCAGCTCCGGATTGGTAGTCTGGACGGAAATGTTGATGGGCGCCAGGTGGAAGCGGATGATCCGCTCAATATCCCGGTCCTTCATGTTGGTCAGGGTGATGTAATTGCCCTGAAGGAAGGACAGGCGGGAATCATCGTCCTTAAAATACAGGGTTTCCCGCATTCCCGGCGGCATCTGGTCGATAAAGCAGAAAATGCACTTGTTGCAGCAGGTTTTATAGTCGCTCATCAGGCCGTTCTCAAAGGAAAGCCCTAAGTCTTCCCCGCCGTTTTCGATCTCCAGCTCCCACTCTTCCCCGTCCGCCTTCTGCACCACCATGGTCAGAGCTTCGCTGTCCACCAGATACTCATAATCAAAAATATCTTCAATCTCTCTGCCGTTGATGGTAAGAAGCACATCTCCCGGCTTCAGCTCCAGCTCCTCCGCAATAGAACCCGGTTCCACTGAGCTGATCTTATGTCCTTTTATCTGTTTCATGTTCTCTGTTCTTTCTCCTGTTTTCACAGATTTCCTGTTCCATCATACCAAGATTCCCCTTCTTTGTAAAGGAATCCCCCGTCCAGATTGTTTTTTTCCGGGAAATCTCCCCCATCTATTGACTGCCTTTCCCGGTAAATGGTATAAATAAATACAGAAATGGAGGATTTTATCTCATGGCAAACGATTACGTTTTTAATGACGCTCTTCCGGTGGGACCTTTAAAGATCGCCGCCCTGGAAGACTGTCTCCCCCTGGCCAGAAAGGTCAACGACCACATTGTAAATTTCCGGAAAAACGATACCAAAGAGCTGCTGCGCCGCAAAGCGGACCTGCGCTACCGGGGCTACGATGTGGAATCCTATCTTCTGGACTGTGCCTGCCCGCGGTTTGGCTCCGGCGAGGCAAAGGCAATCATCAACGAATCGGTGCGGGGCACCGACGTCTTCGCGATGGTGGACATTACCAACTACAGCCTGACCTACACGCTGAGCGGGATCACCAACCACATGTCGCCTGACGACCATTTTCAGGATTTAAAGAGGATCATAGCCGCCACCGTGGCCACCGCCCACCGGGTGAATGTGATCATGCCCTTCCTCTACGAGGGACGGCAGCACAAGCGCACCAAACGGGAATCCTTAGACTGCGCCATGGCCCTGCAAGAGCTGCAGAGCATGGGCGTGAGCAATATTGTCACTTTTGACGCCCACGACCCGCGGGTGCAGAATTCCATCCCCCTGTGCGGCTTTGACAACTTCCTGGCCACCTACCAGTTTATGAAGACCCTGTTTGAGAACCGGGTGCCCATCCGTCTGGACAAGGACTCCCTGATGATCATCAGCCCCGACGAGGGCGCCATGCACCGGGCCGTCTACCTGGCCAACAACCTGGGCGTGGACATGGGCATGTTCTACAAGAGGCGGGACTACTCTCAGATCGTGGATGGCAGGAACCCTATCGTGGCCCACGAATTTTTAGGCTCTTCCGTAGCCGGGAAAACGGTGATCATCGTGGACGACATGATCTCCTCCGGCGAGAGCATTCTGGACACGGCACGGGCACTGAAAAAGCGCAATGCCGCCCGGGTCATTCTCTGCTGCACCTTCGGCCTCTTTACCGACGGCCTGGAGAAGTTTGACGACTATTACGCCAGAGAATACTTTGACTATGTGGTCACCACCAACTTAAACTACCGCCCGCCCCAGATCCTTGAGCGGCCCTGGTATCTGGAAGCGGATATGAGCAAATATCTGGCCGCCATCATCAACTCCTTCAACCACGACGCGTCCTTAAATGCCGCGCTTTCGCCCACCGCAAAGATCCAGAAGCTGGTGGCGCGGTATCACGCGGACGGGTACGATTATTTTCAGACGATCCGCTGATTTTTAAACGTGTATGCAAAGAGCGGACAGCCTGCAGAAATGATTTTTCGCAGGCTGTCCGCTCTTTTGTCTGTTCAGGCATCCGGCCAGGCGGATTCGCTCCCGTGTCTATCCGGCGTCCGCCGCGGAAGTCATCGTATCCCGCTCAGCTTTTCAGCGCCAGAAAGGCGCACAGATTGCCCCTCTTCTCCCCCATCTTCCGGTGGGAATAGAGATAATCCGGGTTGCAGCAGGTGCAGATGTCCGTCACATGAAGATGATCCGGAGCCACTCCGGCTTCCAAAAGCACCGCCTCGTTGGCCTTCCATAAATCCAGCTGGTATTTTCCAGGGCGGATGCCGGGACGCAGGATGGAATTCTCCCACTTCGGGCCGAACTCCGCGGCAAACACGTCCGCCACCTCTTCTCCAACCTCATAGCAGTCCCCGCAGATGCTGGGGCCAATGCAGGCGATCACATCTTTCGGATCAGTGCCGAACTCCGCACTCATTTTTTCCAGGGTTCTCTGGCCCATTCTGGCCGCCGTTCCCCGCCAGCCGGAATGAGAGAGGCCGATGGCTTTTTTCACCGGGTCCAGAAAGTAGAGAGGCACGCAGTCGGCAAAAAACGTCACCAGGGTGATGTCCGGCTCGTCTGTCACCAGCCCGTCCACGTCCCGGTAATCTCTCTCCCTTGTCACTCCCTTGCCTCTGTCCTCCCGCCCCACCCTGCGCACGTTAACCGTGTGGGTCTGCCAGGTGAGGGTCATGCTCTCCTTCTCCACCCCCAGGGCGGCCGCCATCCGCCGGTAGTTTTCCTCCACCGCGCTTTTGTCGTCTCCCCTGGTAAAGGACAGATTCATGGAAGAATAGCAGCCCTGGCTCACGCCTCCCAGCCTGGTGGAAAACCCGTGAATTACCAGGCCGGTTTCCTCCAGGGCCAGAAAGCGCAGATAGGGAACTCCCGCCTGCTCTGCCGTCTCCATGGGCTCCGCCCCGCTCTTTCGTTTCCAGATGATCTTCTCCATGGCCTTTTCTCCTCTCCAGGCGGCCTGACCGCCTAAAATGCTCCCGGGATCCAGGTGATCTGATCTCCCAGCACCGCCACCACGTCAAACCGGCAGGCCAGCCCGCCGGTCCCGCCTTTTTCCGCCAGATAAGCCGCCGCCACCTGGCGGATCTTTCTCTGCTTGGCCGCTGTCACCGCCTCCTCCGGATAGCCCATGCGGGCATCCCGGCGGTATTTCACCTCCACAAACACCAGAGTATCCTTCTCTCTGGCGACAAGGTCGATCTCTCCCCGGGCAGTCCTGTAGTTGTACTCCAGGATTTCCAGTCCTCTTTCACTTAAATAAGCGGCAGCCAGACGCTCCCGGATGCCGCCCTCTCTTCTCTTATTCATACCCTCGCTTTAAAGAAACCGGGTGATAAAACTCCTCCGGTGAATGGGACAGGGACCATATTCCTTCAGCGCCGCAATGTGAGCCGCCGTCCCGTATCCCTTGTGCTTTGCAAATCCGTACTGGGGATAGATCTGATCGTACTCCGCCATCATGTGATCCCTGGTCACTTTTGCCATAATGCTGGCCGCCGCTATGGACACGCTCTTGGCATCCCCCTTGATGATCGGCACCTGGGGGATCTCCACCCCCGGGATGGTCACCGCATCGTTGAGCAGCAGCTCCGGTTTTACGGCCAGGGACGCGATGGCCTCCCGCATGGCCTGGTAGGTGGCCTGGAGAATATTGATCTCGTCGATCACCTCCGGCCCCACAACGCCCACGCTCCAGGCCGCCGCCTTTTCCTGGATCTCCAGAAAGAGAGCCTCTCTCTTTTTCTCCGACAGCTTTTTGGAATCGTTTAAAAACAGGATCTCACAGTCCTTCGGCAGGATCACCGCTCCGGCCACCACCGGCCCGGCCAGCGGTCCTCTCCCGGCCTCGTCGATTCCGCAGATGGCGGACACCGCCGCGTAAGTATCCTCGTACTCTCTCATCCGGGCCAGCCGCTCCCGCTCAGCCGCCAGCTTTTCTTCCGTCAGTTTCCTGGTCATTTTTCTTCCCCCTGCTCCGGCGGCAGCTCCAGGGTGATCCGCCCCAGTCTTCCGCTGCGGAAATCATCCAGCAGAATGGACGCCGCCTTTGACGTATCCCGTCCATTTCCCTTTGTCAGGCAGCCTCTGGCCTCCGCGATCCCTTCCAGGACGCGGTACGCCCTCTTTAACTCCTCCGGATGGGAAACAGGCTCTCCCGAAGGCGCGGCCTCCTCTCTGACCGCCTCCCCGTATCTGGCTTTCAGCGCGTCCGGATAGGACTTCATCAGAAAGCAGATCAGCTCCGCCGCCAGCTCTTCCTTCTGCAGGATCTCATCGTTGATGGAGCCGATAAAGGCCAGACGCAGGCCCACCTGCTGATCCTCAAACCTGGGCCACAGGATCCCGGGAGTGTCCAGAAGCTCCAGGGTCCTGCTTAAGCGGATCCACTGGTTCCCTTTTGTCACTCCCGGCTTATTGCCGGTCTTGGCGCAGGCTTTTCCGGCAAAGGAATTGATGAATGTGGACTTTCCCACGTTGGGGATCCCCACCACCATGGCCCGCACCGGGCGGTTTAAGATTCCCCGCCTGCGGTCCCTCTCAATCTTTTCCCGGCACGCCTCCTGCACAGCGGCATTGATCTGCTTTAAGCCGGCTCCCGTGCGGGAATTGACCTTTACCACGTAAAAGCCCTGAGCCTTCAGCCAGCTCATCCACGCCTCGCTGCGGCGTTCGTCCGCCATATCGGCTTTATTTAAAAGGATCAGCCGGGCTTTTCCCTTTCCCAGCTGATCAATGTCCGGATTGCGGCTGCTCAAAGGCACGCGGGCGTCCACCAGCTCAATGATCAGGTCGATGAGCTTGATATCTTCCTGCATGGCCCGCCTGGCCTTCGTCATATGCCCCGGATACCACTGAATGTTCATACGTTCTCCTTTTCCAGCTTTTCTCTATCTGTCAGCCGGTCAGCCCAAATCGGATGACCGGTAATATTCTGATCCACACACTTCCGATAATCTGCTCTCGGTTCACATTTCCGATATTGATAAATCTGCTGTCCTCGCTGCTCTCCCGGTTGTCTCCCAGCAGAAAATATTCATCCTTTCCCAGGGTGATGGGGTGCTCTGCCAGTCCGGCTAAAGACACCTCGCTTAAGCCGTCTTCGGCCTCCAAAGGTTTTCCGTCTATATAAATATACCCGCCGGTGATCTGAATCGTCTCACCCGGCAGGCCGATCACCCGTTTCACGTTGGTTTTCCTGTCTTCCCGCTCAAATACCACCAGGTCAAAGCGGTCCGGTCCGAAGAGCACGGCAGGAAGGCGGTTCATCAGGACCACGTCTCCGCTCTCCAGAGCCGGCGCCATGGAATTGCCGGCGATCTTTACCTCCGTCCCGAACATGTACACGGTAAACCAGGCAAACACAACCACAAGGATGATGTCAACCGTCCAGTTTATGATCCGTTGGAGCAGACTTTTGTCATCCTCATAAAAATCCACTCGCAGTCCCTCAATTCTGATCCGTCAAAAGATGATAAGAAAGGGACAATTTGCATTGTCCCTTTTCACTTACCGTTACCTTATTTTACTAATTCTTTTACCTTGGCAGCCTTGCCCACTCTGTCTCTTAAGTAATAGAGTTTTGCTCTTCTCACTTTACCTCTTCTCACAACCTCGATGTTGTCTACGAAGGGGGAGTGTACCGGCCAGGTCTTCTCCACGCCGATGCCGTTGGAGTTCTTTCTCACGGTAAAGGTCTCTCTGGAGCCGCCGTTCTGTCTCTTGATCACGGTTC